>CASEIR010000010.1 GCA_949287925.1 uncultured Lachnospiraceae bacterium | reverse complement strand
CGCGGGTCCATCTCATACCACCGGAGTTTTTACCACTGTACCATGCGGTACCGTGGTCTTATGCGGTATTAGCAGTCATTTCTAACTGTTATCCCCCTGTATGAGGCAGGTTACCCACGCGTTACTCACCCGTCCGCCGCTAAGTCACAAGTCTCGTCATTCCGAAGAAATCCAAGACAAGCGCTTCGCTCGACTTGCATGTGTTAAGCACGCCGCCAGCGTTCATCCTGAGCCAGGATCAAACTCTCGTTAAAATATAATTTGCTTTGCATCTTTGATGCTTAGCAAATTAATTGTTCCTCAGCTTTGCTGATGGAACTTCCTTTCAGTTTAATCTCGGTCAGGAAAACTACTAGCTTTCCTATCCCGTTCTTTACTGTTTTGGGTTGACATCTCTCGATGTCCGTTCTGAAATTTCTCTTAGAATTTTCAGGGTCGTTGTCTATTGTTTAATTATCAAAGTGCTGTGTTTTTTGCTGCCTCAGTGGGTCAGCTCGATTATAATATCACTATCTGAAGCCAGTGTCAATACTTTTTCTTATCTTTTTTTCATTTTTTTTACAAGTTTTTAACTGCATACAATACCTAGATTTTTTCTTATTTTTTTATACTAAATATACCATTCTCTTAAATCTTAAAATCAAAATAAAACGAAATTATTTATAATTTAAAAGTAATGTAAATATATTTCTTCAATAAATCTATCTTATTACGATATTACTTTTGATAGAAGAAAAACTATTCTTGTATCATCAAAAATTATAATTTCTTTATATAAATTAGAAAGAACTCTTCACTATCACATTTCCTGTATCACTAGAAATGCTAAAAAACGTATGTGAGGATTATTTGTTAAGATCTCAAACAAAACCAGACTTCGATTTGTTTCTGACACAAAAAAACCGCCTGAAATTATTCAGACAGTTTTTAGCGGAGAAAGAGGGATTTGAACCCTCGCGCCGGTTGCCCGACCTACACCCTTAGCAGGGGCGCCTCTTCAGCCTCTTGAGTATTTCTCCAGCAGAAGTTATTATACTAAAGGAATTCTGCATTGTCAATCACTTTTTAACTATAATATACAAATCACATTATCATCATAACTAAATATTGTCCCATATTGTCTTTTGAATGCTATTTCTAACTTTTAAGGCTATATCTGTAGTTTTCATATCTTTGTAATCGTCGTAATGCAAAGGTTTTAAAAAATGAACCTGTACTGTAACCGGATCGACCGAACTAGTATCAAAGGGCTTGAAAGAATCAATCAGCGCCACTGGAACTATAGGACATTTTGCCTTTGTAGCAGCCTTAAAACTGCCTCCTTTAAAATTCAGCACTTCATTGCCATTTCTGGATCTTGTACCTTCCGCAAAAATCAGATAATTTCTTCCACTCTTTACTTCATTTGTCACATCTACAATAACCTTCATTGCCTGCCTGACATCTTCGCGATCAAGCATATATGCCTTCATACAAGCAAAAACTTGCTTCAAAAACGGAATATTGGCAATCTCTTTCTTCGCCACTACCGAAAAAGGCTTTGGACAGGCATCCACAATCGCCAGAACATCAAACAATCCCTGATGATTCGGAAAAAACATAAATCCGTTCTCTTCCGGAAGATTTTCCGTTCCGTGAACATCAATAGTAACATTGCCGCCCTTATTAGCCCTCCTGGTAATATATTTCAACATCTTATACTGCTCAATCTCCGTATACTTTTCCGGATGCTTGGCATGATAACAAAGCTTAAACCATGCCCATGGCACAAGAAAAATATTTCTGATAACCATCAATAAAATACGTTTCATAACCTCTCCTTTGGGGACGGGGAATTTTCAAAAATTCCCCGTCCCTATTTTGACTTCAGGTGTCCCTTTTTAATTTTACATTGTCCTTTTTGAATATACAAGTATGCACTTCCATATTTTTTCCACTTTTCTATCAGTTTTTTCTTTTTTCTCAACAATAAAACATTTTTCAACAATGAATTTATTGGATTTTTCAAGGCTTTGATTGAATAATAATCTCATTTGATATAAAATATTATTAAAAAATTCAAACAATTTTTTAATTTGGGACGTAGTACTTTTGCAAAATGCTACGTCCCCAAAGGAGGAGAATTATGAAGACGGATATTAATATGGATGATTTGCAGCGTGATGCAGTTGAGATTTTTAATCAAGGATTCGCCTGTTCGGAATCTGTAATCTATGCAATTAAGAAGAATTTTGATCTGGATATGTCGGATGACGCGATTGCCATGAGTTCTGGTTTTCCATGGGGACTTGGAGGCGGCGGCTGTATCTGCGGCGCTCTGGCCGGCGGTACCATGTGTATCGGTTATTTCTTTGGCCGCAAAACTCCGGGAGACCCCAAGATCAACAGATGTTTTCAGCTTACAAATGAACTACATGATTTCTTTAAAGACAATTGCGGAGCTGCCTGCTGCAGGATTCTTACCAGAGGTATGGAAAAGAACTCTCCCGAACGGAAGGCTCAGTGTACAAAATTTGTTGCTGCTACGGTTCAAAAGACGGCTGAAATTGTTCTCCGGGAACTGGAAAAAGACGGGAATCTCTAATCTATGAAATGGAACAATATAAAATGGAATAAAAAGAACCAACAGGTAATGATCATCCTGCTGCTTCTTGTACTTCTTACTTTGCTTTCTGTTTTATTATATGTCATGTTTCAAAAAGATCATCTTCACAGTAGAAATCAAGCTGAACCCAACAACCAGAATCAGAGTGATTCTTTTGAAGAAACAGAACAAACAGATTCTCTGGACGACCAGATTGCATCCCTGATTCAGAATATGTCCATAGAAGAAAAGGCCGCCCAGCTTTTTTTCATTACGCCGGAAGGCCTGACTGGAGTAGATAAAGCCACTCTCGCAGGAGATACGACGAAACAAGCTCTGGAACAATATCCGGTAGGAGGACTTATTTACTTCTCACAAAATATTTTGAATGAAAAACAAATTACAGATATGGTATCCAACACACAATCCTACAGCAAAATTCCTCTCTTCATCGGTATAGACGAAGAAGGGGGTACTTCCGTTGCACGAATCGCCAACAATCCGGACTTTCCTGTAACTGACTTTCCGGATATGGCCGAAATCGGCGCTACAGGAGACTCTTCAAAAGCATATGAAGTAGGATCCACCATCGGCGCTTATCTGAAACAATACGGATTCAATCTTGATTTTGCTCCGGATGCGGATGTTCTGACTAATCCTGACAATACAGCTATTGGAAAACGTTCCTTTGGAAATGATCCTTCACTTGTAGCTGATATGACGGCTCAGGAAGTAAAAGGTCTTCAGGAACAGGGAGTCAGCGCCGTACTTAAACACTTTCCCGGACACGGAGGAACCGCGGAAGATACCCATCACGGAGCTGCTGTGCTGGACCGCAGTCTGGATCAACTAAAGGAAAATGAATTTCTTCCTTTCCAATCCGGAATAGAAGCGGGAGCGGACGCCGTCATGATTGGACATCTGCAGGTACCGCAGGTAATCTCCGATGACACTCCTGCTTCCTTATCTTCAGAAATCATCACTGACATTCTAAGAGAAGATCTGCAGTTTGATGGAATTGTAATTACAGATTCTCTGTCCATGGAGGCAATCACAAAATATTACTCTTCAGAAGAAGCTGCTGTTATGTGTATCCAGGCAGGAGCCGACATGATCCTGATGCCGGAGGATTTTCAGGCTGCATATCAGGGAATCCTAAACGCAGTAGAGAACGGATCTATTACAGAGGACAGGATTAATGAATCTCTGACCAGAATTTTCAAAGTTAAATACAGATAAATTTTAAATAAAATGAGAGCCGCTGCTTTCACTTTATGAATGAACGTGAAAGCAACGGCTCTCATTTTACTGATTCCATATTATAATTATTTCTTATATCATTTATTCAGATTCACTGGTATCTGCTGAAGATTCTTCTTCATCTTTTTCACGGACCTTCGCAATACTTGCCACAGAATCTCCTTCACTCAGATTAATCAGCTTTACTCCGGAAGTAATTCTTCCCAATACGGAAATTCCGCTGCAATGCATGCGAATAATAATCCCGCCCTTATTGATGATCATAATCTGATCTTCTTCATTTACAGCTTTAATACCTACTACATTACCAGTCTTTTCCATGATCTTATAGCATTTTACGCCTTTTCCTCCCCGGTTCTGCGCTGTAAATTCTTCAATGGAAGTCCGTTTTCCCATACCTTTTTCCGATACGATCAGAAGGTCACTTCCCTGGATCACCAGCTGCATTCCGATCACTTCATCCCGGTCAGCCAGATTAATTCCACGAACACCCATGGAAGTTCTTCCAGTAGGTCTTACATCTTTTTCACTGAATCGGATGCACTGGCCATATTTGGTCGCCAGAATAATTTCCTGATTTCCGTCTGTGAATTTTACTTCGATCAATTCATCATCATCCCGAAGTGTAATTGCCGCAAGTCCAGTCTTTCTTACATTCGCATAATCTCTCAAAGGAGTCTTTTTAATCAGCCCCTTCTTAGTTGCCATTACCAGATAAGAATCATCTCCATAATGCTGAATCGGAATCACTGCCGTAATCTTCTCTCCAGGCATCAACTGAAGCAGATTGATAATAGCGGTTCCTCTGGAAGTCCGGCTCGATTCCGGAATCTCATATCCTTTCAGACGGTATACACGTCCAGTACTGGTAAAGAACATGATGAAATGATGGGTATTCGACATAAACAACTCTTCCACATAATCTTCTTCCAGCGTCTGCATACCCTTGATTCCTTTTCCTCCCCGGTGCTGCGCCTTGAAAGTATCATTAGACATCCGCTTGATATATCCAAGCTTCGTCATAGTGATCACCACGTCTTCTCTCGGAATAAGATCTTCCATGGAGATGTCAAACTCATCGAATCCGATAGAAGTTCTTCTGTCATCTCCATATTTATCCCGGATTACAATGATCTCTTCCTTAATTACACCAAGAAGCAGCTTACGGTCCGCCAGAATCGCTTTCAGGCGGCTGATCTGTTCCATCAGCTCCTTATACTCAGCCTCAAGCTTCTCACGCTCCAGTCCGGTCAGCGCCCGCAGACGCATATCAACGATCGCCTGAGCCTGTACATCATCCAGCCCGAACTGTTCGATTAATTCCGCCTTCGCAATCTGAACCGTCCGTGATCCGCGGATAATGCGTATCACTTCATCAATATGATCCAGCGCGATCAGCAGTCCTTTTAAAATATGTGCCCGCTCTTCTGCTTTATTCAGTTCATACTTTGTACGCCTTGTCACCACATCTTCCTGATGAAGCAGATAATGATTCAGCATCTCCAGAATGTTCATGACCTTAGGCTGATTATTTACCAGAGCCAGCATAATAACACCAAACGTATCCTGCAGCTGCGTATGTTTATACAGCTGGTTGAGAATCACATTGGCATTCACATCTTTGCGAAGTTCGATTACTACACGCATTCCTTCCCGGCTGGACTGATCACTGAGATCTGTAATTCCTTCAATCTTCTTGTCACGAACCATCTCCGCGATCTTCTCAATCAGCCTTGCCTTATTTACCATATAAGGAAGCTCTGTTACAATAATACGGCTCTTCCCGTTCGGCATCGTCTCGATATCCGTAACCGCGCGCACACGAATCTTTCCACGGCCGGTGCGGTAAGCTTCTTCAATACCACGAGTTCCAAGAATCATGCCTCCGGTCGGAAAATCCGGTCCCTTGATAATTTTTAATATCTCTTCAATCGTTGTCTCTTCCTTATCCTCCAGCTGATCATCGATAATCTGAACTACCGCATTGATCACTTCGCGCAGGTTATGAGGCGGGATATTTGTCGCCATACCAACCGCAATACCGGAAGTTCCATTTACCAGAAGATTTGGAAATCTTGCCGGAAGTACAGAAGGTTCTTTTTCCGTCTCATCAAAGTTCGGAACAAAATCTACCGTATTTTTATTGATATCCGCCGTCAGTTCCATGGATATCTTACTCAGGCGGGCCTCCGTATAACGCATAGCCGCCGCGCCATCGCCATCCACCGAACCAAAGTTTCCATGTCCATCCACCAACGGATATCTGGTTGACCACTCCTGGGCCATATTTACCAAAGCTCCATAGATGGAACTGTCACCATGAGGATGATATTTACCCATGGTATCGCCCACAATACGGGCACATTTTCTGTGCGGCTTATCAGGACCATTATTAAGTTCGATCATTGAATGCAGGATTCTTCTCTGCACCGGTTTGAGACCGTCTCTTACATCCGGCAACGCACGGGACGCGATTACACTCATAGCATAATCGATGTAGGAGGTTTCCATCGTCTTTTTCAGATCCACTTCATGGACTTTGTCAAATATATTGTCTTCCATCTTTTATCCTCCTACACATCCAGGTTTTTCACGTATTTTGCGTTTTCTTCGATAAATTCACGTCTGGGTTTTACCTTATCTCCCATCAAAGTGGTAAATGTCAGATCCAGCTCAGATGTAGTCTCTTCGTCCATAGTTACCCGAAGAAGAATACGGTGTTCCGGATCCATGGTGGTTTCCCAGAGCTGTTCCGCATCCATCTCTCCAAGCCCCTTATAGCGCTGGATCTTATTATTATTGTCTCTTCCCACTTCTCTTAGAATAGAATCCAGTTCTTCATCACTGTATGCATACCATACCTTTTTATTCTTCTCCAGTTTATAAAGAGGCGGCTGCGCCAGATATACATATCCTTCCTTGATCAGATCCGGCATAAACCGGTACAGGAAAGTCAGAAGCAGCGTACTGATATGAGCTCCGTCCACATCAGCATCTGTCATAATAATGATCTTGTGATAACGAAGCTTGGAAAGATCAAAATCATCATAGATTCCCGTTCCGAATGCAGTGATCATAGCTTTGATCTCTGCATTTCCATATATCTTATCCAGCCTTGCCTTTTCCACATTTAAAATCTTACCCCGAAGAGGAAGGATCGCCTGTGTTGCACGGTCTCTGGCCGTCTTGGCAGAACCTCCGGCGGAATCTCCCTCAACGATATAGATCTCGCAGTTTTCCGGATTCTTGTCAGAACAATCAGCAAGCTTACCAGGAAGAGACATACCGTCCAGAGCAGATTTTCTTCTGGTCAGATCCCGGGCTTTTCTGGCAGCCTCTCTGGCCCGCTGTGCCATCACTGATTTTTCAATAGTCATCTTGGCAACCGAAGGATTCTGTTCCAGATAGATTTCAAGCTGACGGCTGACTACGCTGTCCACCGCGCCTCTTGCCTCACTATTTCCCAACTTTTGCTTGGTCTGTCCTTCAAACTGCGGATCTTCAATTTTTACGCTGATGATGGCAGTCAGGCCTTCCCGGATATCTTCTCCAGACAGATTTGGCTCGCTTTCCTTCAACAGTTTATTCTTTCTTGCATAATCATTAAAAGTCTTCGTCAATGCATTCCGGAATCCAACCACATGGGTACCGCCTTCGGGAGTTGTAATATTATTTACAAATCCATAAGTATTATCACTATAAGAATCATTGTGCTGCATAGCCACTTCCACAGACACATTATTCACCAGACCCTCGCAGTAAATGATATCTTCGTACAAAGGAGTCTTGCTTCTGTTAAGATAAGCTACAAATTCCTTAATACCTCCTTCGTAACAGAAAGATTTCTGGCGGACGCCATCTTCCGGACGCATATCTCTTAATATGATCCGAAGACCTTTGGTCAGAAATGCCATTTCACGGAATCTCTGCTTTAGAACATCATAATCAAAAACGGTATCCTCAAAAATTGTATCATCCGGCAGAAATGTAACCTTTGTTCCTGTCTTTTCCGGCTCGCATTCCCCGATTACCGTTAGCTTTTCCACAACTTTTCCACGTTCATACCGTTGTTTATACACCTTTCCTTCCGAGCAGATCTCTACTTCCAGCCAGTTGGAAAGAGCATTGACAACAGAAGCTCCTACACCATGAAGTCCGCCGGATACTTTATATCCCCCGCCTCCGAACTTACCGCCGGCATGGAGTACAGTAAATACGACTTCCACAGCCGGAAGACCTGACTTATGGTTAATTCCCACCGGAATTCCACGGCCGTTATCAATGACAGTGACCGAATTATCCTGATTGATGCTTACATCAATTGTATCACAGAATCCTGCCAAAGCCTCATCCACCGCATTATCCACAATCTCATACACCAGATGATGCAATCCTCTGGTTGAAGTACTGCCGATATACATTCCAGGACGCTTTCTTACGGCCTCCAGACCTTCCAGTATCTGAATCTCATCCGCACCATATTCGTGCTGTACTTTTTCTGTACCCATCATTATCCTCCTAGTTTTCATTCACTATCTGCCCGTTATGGACGTGGAATACTTTATTTATAGAAAAACGATGATTCACAAACTCTTCTACACCTGTACAGGTGATCAGCGTCTGTACATCATGAATACTATCTAACAAATAGTTTTGCCTGTGTTTATCCAGTTCAGACAACACATCGTCCAGCAATAAAACAGGCGTATCGTGAATGGCCTGTTTTACTAATTCAATCTCCGAAAGCTTCAAAGAAAGAGCCGCCGTTCTCTGCTGACCCTGGGAACCGAATCTACGGATATCTAAGTCTTTATTCATAAAACATATATCATCCCTGTGAGGTCCCACAGAAGTACTTTTGATCCGCATATCTTTCTCGCGATTCTTCTTCACAGCCTCTTCCAGAGAAATATTTCCATTGCTCGGTTCATATATCACTTCAATATTTTCTTTATAACCAGTTAGTTTCTTATGAATAGATGAAATAATTTTATTTATTTCATCCACAAATTTCTTTCTTCTTTCAATTATTTTTTCACCATACTGAATCATCTGCATTTCCCATATTTCCAAAGTATCCATATAGGATTCAGATTTTCCAAAACTCATCTCTTTTAAGAGATGATTGCGTTGATTTACAATCCGGTTATAATTTGTCAGATCACTGAGATATACCTTATCCAGCTGGGACAATTCCAGATCTATGAATCTTCTTCTCTCACCAGGTCCGTTTTTGATTATATTCAGATCCTCCGGAGAAAAAAATACAAGATTCACAATTCCAAATAATTCGCCTGCTCTGCGGATTGGCATCTTATTAATGGCAATTCCCTTTGGACTATTCTTTTTCAGATGCATATCCAAACGATAATCGATTCCCTTTTTTTCCACAATCATCTCAATATGAGATTCATTTTCCCCAAAACGGATCATATCCCGGTCCTTTGTTCCCCGGTGCGACTTGGTAGTCCCGGACAGATAAACCGCTTCCAGAATATTCGTCTTTCCCTGAGCGTTATCTCCGTA
This sequence comes from uncultured Lachnospiraceae bacterium, assembly GCA_949287925.1. GTDB lineage: Bacteria > Bacillota > Clostridia > Lachnospirales > Lachnospiraceae > Merdimonas. The sequence goes on along the minus strand of CASEIR010000010.1, from coordinate 29,438 downwards.
AAATATATTAGCCGCCGGATCCAGATCCAGATGGAGATATTCATAATTCCGAAAATTTTTCAGCTTGAAAGATTTAATCTTCAATGTTGATCTCTTCTCCGTTAAAAGTTACCACGTCTCCTGCATATAGCTTTCTGCCTCTCCGGGTATCCGTTTCACCATTCACCTGCACCAGTCCGTCCAGAATCACTTCTTTTGCCTCTGAGCCGGACTCTGCCAGACCCGCAGCTTTAAGCGCTTGCCCGAGCTTGATAAATTCTCCTTGTAATTTCAATTCCATATCTGCCTCCCTTCTTTAAACCGCCGCATTAAAATTAACCGGAAGAATCAGATAAATATAACTTTCCTCTTCATCCTTAATGAAACATGGAGCCTTCGCGTTCATCAGATACAGAGTAATCTCCTCTTCATCGATTACACGGAGCGCGTCGATCAGAAATTTCGGATTGAATCCGATCATCAGATCCTTTCCTTCTTTCGTGATATAGATTTCTTCATTCATGGAACCAATCTGGGATTTGATTTTCAGTTCCATCAGTTCATCTCCGATCTGGATAATAATTGGTTTCTTATCTCCTTCTTTCACCAGAAGAGTTGCCCGGTCAATACAATTGAGCATCTCTTTTTTATTGATCCTGACCTTGGTTTCATAATCACTGGAAAGCATCTGGTCAATCTTAAAATAATCCCCCTCGATCAGTCTGGAAACTACGATCGTCTGATCAAATTCAAATACAATGTGATTATTGGTATAAGAGATAGACACAATACTATTTGCCTCTCCGGACAGAATCTTGCTGACTTCCATCAGCGTCTTGCCTGGTACGATCAGCTTCTTATCTCCAACCTCATGATTCAACTCAATTCTGCGGATAGAGATTCTATGTCCATCCAGCGAGACAACACGGAGCATATTATTTTTAATTTCGAATAATTCTCCCGTCATCATTTTATTACTCTCAGAATCTGAGATAGAGAAAATAGTCTGTCTTATCACTTCTTTTAAAGTAAACTGAGAGATTTCAATAGAATCTTCTTTTTCAATCACTGGAAGATAAGAAAATTCATCGCCCGGTTTACCAGAAATATCAAATTTTGCTTTTTCGCAGGTAATTAATGTTTGAAGATTATCTGTCGTTTCAATTGTAATCTCGTTATCCGGAAGCTTGCGTACAATCTCGGAGAATATTTTTGCATCAATTGCAATCATACCTCTTTCAATAATCTCTCCTTCGATTTCTGTCTGAATACCAAGTTCCATATCATTGGCCGTCAGTTTAATGATGTCCATAGTAGCATCGATCAGAATACATTCCAGGATCGGCATTGTTGTCTTAGAAGGAACTGCTTTCGATACTGTGCTGACACCTTTTGCCAGATTTGATTTGCTGCAGATGATTTTCATAATGTGTAAAACTCCTTTCGCCGGACACAAATCAATATATCTATAAATTAATTTCCGTCTTATTCTTATTAGGGGCTGTGGAAAAGGGGATAACCCCTTCTAAGCCTTATATGATCAGTGTTTCCGATTTTGAAATCTCTGTGGAATAGAAATGGAAATATATGTGGAAGAAGTGGTGAAAACCTGGATCTTATTTCTCACGTCTGTGGGAATAATAAAGATAATCCCAACACTTTTCCATATTTATCCACAGTTTGTCCACAAGGTTATAAACAATTAAGCCGGATTGATCTTTTTCTTCAGGATACTGATAGTATTAGAAAGGGTTTCGTCTTCTTTCTCTTCTCCTGCGATTTTTTCAATCCCGTATTTTATGGTGGAATGGTCTTTTCCGCCCAGCATGACGCCGATGGCTTTCAGGGAAGTCTCGGTCATGGTCCGGATGAGGTACATGGCGATCTGCCTTGGTATGGCAATATCCGCGTTCCTCTTATTACTCTTGAGATCCGCAAGGGTAATTTCAAAATGTTCCGCTACAATATCCAGAATCAGTTCTGGTGTGATCTCTCTTTTATTATCTGAAGAGATAATATCCTTTAGAGCTTCCGCAGCAAGAGGAATATCAATCGAACCACAGTGATTCAGCTTGTAAAGAGCGATCAGTTTATTCAGAGATCCTTCCAGTTCACGTATATTAGTCTTCACATTTTCAGCAATGTATTTCAGGACATCCTTAGGAATGTTATATTTTTCCAATTGGTCCAGTTCTATTTTCTTCTGAAGGATTGCCATACGGGTCTCATAATCCGGGGCGGAGATGTCCGCAATAAGCCCCCATTCGAATCTGGTTCTGAGCCTTGCCTCCAGAGTTTCAATATCCTTAGGAGGTTTATCACTGGAGATGATAATTTGCTTGCCGGAAGTATGAAGATGATTAAATGTATGGAAGAATTCCTCCTGTGTGCTTTCCTTTCCAATAATGAACTGAATATCATCTATAAGAAGTACATCGTTATTACGGTACTTGTCACGGAATTTTGACATGGAAGATTCATTTCCCGATGTCTTTCCGGTTTTCAGCGCTTCAATCAATTCATTTGTAAAGGTTTCACTTGTTACATAAAGCACTTTTTTCTTCGGATTCTTATCCAGTATAAAATGTGCGATAGAATGCATCAGATGGGTCTTGCCAAGACCAACGCCTCCGTATAGAAACAGGGGATTATAAACATCTCCGGGAGATTCTGCCACTGCAAGAGAAGCTGCATGGGCAAAATTGTTATTGCCTCCTACTACAAAGGTGTCAAATGTATATTTAGGATTCAGTCCTGCTTTTTCAGCCGCAGTTCTGGTTCTTTTTTTCGTACCGGATTCAATAGCCGTATTGCGGATATCTTCCAGAGAGCTGTCATCTTCTGAGATAAAACGGATATCGTATTCTTCACCGGTAATATCTGCAATGCAGACACGAAGAGGAAGCAGGTATTTTTTTTCAATGTATTCTACACTGGAATTCATATTTACAAGTATGATAACAGTGTTGTTGATCACGTCATATACTTTCAGAGGCTGGATCCATGTGCTGAAAGAAACATTGGATAACTCATGCTCTATTCTGAGATGTTCAATGATTTCTTCCCATTTTTCCTGTACAATGTTCATGACAAAAACTCCTAATCTATTCTTTATCTATAGGCTAAAACATAAAAACCCACTCTCATCCATTCTACATCAAAATAAGAAATTAGGCAATGTTTAATCCATGTGGATAACTTTGTTCACATCACATAACTATGAAATTACGGGAAAAAAATATATAATTATTTTGATATCCACATCTTATCCACTCTTTTTCACAAGGTTATCCACAAAATGTGGATAAATAAATTGAGAAAAATCCAGTAATTGCTTGACTTTAAAGGGTTTTTTGCATATAATCAAAAATGTGTCTTTATGAAAAATAGGGAATAAATCCCTTGCAAAATACAAGGAGGTGGATATCGATGAAAATGACATTCCAGCCAAAAAAGAGACAGAGAGCTAAGGTTCATGGATTCAGATCCAGAATGAGCACAGCAGGCGGAAGAAAAGTGCTTGCAAGCAGAAGAGCAAAAGGAAGAAAGAAATTATCAGCGTAGGCCGCATATATGTGGCCTTTTCTTCTATTAAAATTAGGAGAATTCAGTAATGAAATATTCCGAATCTTTAAAAAAACACAGAGATTTTCAAAGAGTTTACAGTCATAAAATCTCGTATGCTAATAAGTATCTGGTCATGTATATTATGGAGAATCACATGGATCGGAACCGATTAGGAATATCAGTCAGTAAAAAAGTAGGAAATAGTATTGTTCGTCACAGATTAACCAGATTAATCAGAGAAAGCTATCGAATACAAGAAGAAAGATTCCGGTGCGGATATGATATCGTAGTGATTGCAAGAGCAGGATCAAAAGGAAAAGGATATCGCGAGATAGAGAGCGCACTTCTGCATTTGGGTCATCTTCATGAGATTATAGATCAGGGGTGACAGATTATGAAAAGGTTCATGCTTGGCTGTATCAGATTTTATCAGAAGTATTTATCTTGTCTGAAGGGATATTCTACCTGTATTTATTACCCTACCTGTTCTCAATATGCAATTGAAGCAATTGATAAGTATGGGGCGGTGAAAGGTGGACTTATGGCAGCATGGAGAATTCTGCGATGTAATCCGTTTGCGAAGGGCGGGTACGACCCTGTTCCATAAAAAACTGTTATAACTGTATATGGAGGAAATGAGTATGACATTTTGTGTACTAACTGCGGCTAATTGGCCAATTGTTGGGCAGCTGTGCGCATTGCTTGGTAAAGTTATGAACTTTATCTATGAAATTTTGGATAAGGTGCTGCCGGCTGATAATGGACTGGTAGGATTATCGATTATTATATATACGATACTGGTGTATATGCTGATGATGCCTTTAACGGTTACACAGCAGAAATCATCGAAGATGATGGCTGTTATTAACCCGGAAGTTCAGGCAATTCAGAAAAAATATAAGAATAAAAGAGACCAGGCCAGCATGGCAAAACAGCAGGAAGAGATACAGCAGGTTTATGATAAGTATGGTACTTCCATGATGGGAGGATGTCTTCCGATGGTTGTACAGATGCCTTTGCTGCTTGCCTTGTATCCTGTTATATATAATATAGAAGCTTATGTTCCGGCTATCAAAACAGCGCCGGCGGCAGTAAACAGATTTTTAACAATTCCGGATCTGACGATTTCACCGTCTGAGATGATAAAAAACAGCGGATCTTACGGAATTCCAGCGGCATTGATTATTATTACGGCAATTCTGCTTCCGGTATTATCGGGAGCAACACAGTACTTCAGTATCCGTCTTTCCCAGTCCTTATCCGGACAGCAGATGGACAAGGATAATCCGATGGCCGGTACGATGAAGACAATGAACGTTACGATGCCGTTATTTTCTGTATTTATTGTATTTACGCTTCCTACCGGTATCGGTGTATACTGGATTATAAGTGCGGTGGTACGTTGTGTACAGCAATTCTTTATTAATAAACATCTGAAGAAGATGTCAATTGAAGAGTTGATTGAAAAGAATAAAGAAAAAGCAGAGAGAAAACGTGCAAAGCGCGGGGAGAGAGCTGAAAAGATCAGTGAGATGGCTCAATCAAATACAAAAAGCATTAAGAATTCGGCAAAAAGAAATGTATCTTCCATCGATGTAAAAGAAAAAGAAGAAAAAATTGAAAATGCAAGAAAAAAAGCTTCCAATGCAAAAGCAGGAAGTCTTGCAGCAAAAGCAAACATGGTCAAGAAATTTAACGAAAATGATTAGGGGGCGGCTTTTATGGAGTACATTACCGTATCAGCAAAAACATTGGATGATGCAATTACAGAAGCATTGGTTCAGTTAGGTGTGACAAGCGACCAGTTGGATTATGAGGTCATTGAAAAAGGAAGCGCAGGATTCTTAGGAATTGGTATGAAACAGGCGGTAATCAAAGCCCGCAGAAAAGAGACAGAACCAGAAGAAAAGATTATCGAAGAGATAGTAGAGCCTGAGAAAAAAGAGATCGAAAAGAAGCCGGAAAATAAGCATGAAGGTTCCAAAAAAGCTTCCAAGAATAAAAAGAAACCGGAAAAACAGAATGCAGCGGCAGAAAAACCGGTAGAAAAACCTGCAGAGCCAAAGAAAGAAGTTGAGCTTGCAAAAGTTGAAGATCAGACGATAGAAGCCTGTGAAAAATTTATTGCAGATGTGATGAATGCAATGGGAATGGAAGATGTGAAGATTACATCTTCTGTTGACGAGGAAGGGGCTCTTGCCATTAATATGGATGGAGCTCATATGGGCATTCTTATCGGCAAGAGAGGACAGACGCTGGATTCTCTGCAGTATCTTACAAATAGAGTGGCCAATAAAATGCAGGACGGTTATGTACGAGTAAAGCTGGATACGGAAGATTACAGGAGAAGAAGAAAAGAAACGCTTGAAAATCTCGCGAGAAACATAGCAGGAAAAGTAAAAAGAACAAGAAGAGCAGTTGTTCTGGAGCCTATGAATCCTTACGAAAGAAGAATTATCCATTCTGCTCTTCAGTCAGATCCTGCAGTATCCACACACAGTGAGGGAGAAGAACCATACAGAAGAGTTGTGGTAACTCTGGTAAGAAAATAATTTATTTGTCAATGAAGCTGTTGTAAGATATAATCTTTACAACAGCTTTTTGTAACGGCGGCAATCCATGGACCAGGTTTGTCTGTGACATTAATGATTGCGGCTGCGGTTATTATATATGAAGGAAGGTTTGCGGATATGGGTACAGACGCCAGTACGACAATTGCCGCCATCTCCACGGCAATGAGTAATTCTGGAATCGGGATCGTTCGTATGAGCGGAGACAGAGCTTATGAGATTACGCAGAAGGTATACAGAAGTAAGAACAATAAGTTATTGACAGAACAGAAATCCCATACGATTCATTATGGATATATTGCAGATGGAGATACATTAATCGATGAGGTTCTTGTCATGCTGATGAAAGGTCCTCACAGTTATACGGGAGAAGATACGGTAGAGATTAACTGTCATGGCGGAGTCTATGTAGTAAGGCGCATCCTGGAACTTCTGATCAGAAATGGAGCAAGACCGGCAGAGCCTGGAGAATTTACAAAGAGGGCGTTTCTGAATGGAAGAATGGATCTGTCACAGGCAGAAGCAGTAGGGGATCTGATCGTTTCTCAGAATGAGTATGCGTTAAAAAGTTCTATTCAGCAGTTAAAAGGAAGTATAAGAAATAAAATAAATAATATAAGAAATAAAATAATTTACGAAACAGCTTTTATAGAAACAGCGTTGGATGATCCGGAGCATATTAGTATAGATGGATACGGAGAAAAGCTATCAGGAATCATTCAAGAACTGCTTCAGGAGCTGAAACATCTGATTGATACCGCAGATAACGGACGTATCTTAAAAGAAGGAATCAATACTGTCATTGTAGGAAAGCCAAATGCGGGGAAATCTTCCCTCATGAATGTACTTCTCGGAGAAGACAGAGCTATTGTTACCGAGATTGCCGGAACTACCAGAGATGTATTGGAAGAGCATATTAATCTTGCAGGAATATCTTTAAATATCATGGATACTGCAGGAATCCGCCAGACTGCGGACACGGTGGAGAAGATTGGGGTAGAACGGGCGAAAACGTATGCGGATCAGGCGGATCTGATACTATATGTGATTGATGCATCGAATCCCCTGGATGAAAATGACAGAGAGATATTAAAAATGATACAGGGAAAGCCATCGGTTATTCTGCTTAATAAATCAGATCTATCAATGGTGATTACAAAAGAACAATTGTGTAATGAATATTTTGCAAGTAATCCTTCAAGTGGACAGGATAAAAATAAGGGAAAAAATCCAGCTATTATCGAGATTTCAGCGAAAAATCAAAGTGGAATAGAAGAATTGGAAAATCAGCTGAAGAGTATGTTTTTTGCAGGAAATCTTGCATTTAATGATGAAATATATATTACCAATGCGAGGCAGAAACATGCGTTGCAGAATGCGTATGAATCTCTTAAGAAAGTAAAAGAAAGTATTGAGCTTCAGATGCCGGAAGATTTTTATTCGATTGATCTGATGGATGCATATGAGGCATTGGGAAATATTACAGGTGAGACGATAGGAGAAGATTTGGTTAATGAAATATTCAGCAAATTCTGTATGGGAAAATAAAGACGTTTATGATGTTGCGGTAATTGGCGCCGGACATGCAGGATGTGAAGCAGCTCTGGCCGCCGCGCGTCTTGGATTCCGCACAGTCATATTTACGGTCAGTATAGACAGCGTAGCTTTGATGCCATGCAATCCTAACATTGGCGGAAGTTCAAAAGGACACCTGGTAAGAGAGGTGGACGCTCTGGGAGGAGAGATGGGAAAGGTGATTGACCGGTCTTTCATCCAGTCAAAGATGTTGAACAAATCCAAAGGACCTGCGGTGCATTCATTGCGTGCTCAGGCGGATAAAGACCGCTACAGTAAGAATATGAGACAGGTGCTGGAGAATCAGGAAAATCTGGATATCAAGCAGACAGAGATAGCAGAAATACTGACAGAAAATGGAAGTGTTACGGGTGTGAAGTCCGCAGCGGGAATGGTGCTTCATTGCCGGGCAGTTATTTTGTGTACCGGTACTTATCTGAAAGCGAGATGTATTTACGGAGAAGCCAGTATGAATACAGGACCAAACGGACTGCAGGCGGCTAACTTACTGACAGATTCTTTAAAAAATCTAGGGATAAGAATGTATCGGTTTAAAACAGGAACTCCAGCCAGGATCGACAGGCTAAGTGTAGATTTCAGCAAAATGGAAGAACAATTCGGCGACGACAGGGTTGTTCCATTCTCCTTTACAACGGATCCAAAGGATGTACAGATCGACCAGGTATCTTGTTGGCTGACCTATACTACGCCGGTTACGCATCAGATCATCCGAGATAATCTGGATCGTTCTCCATTGTTTTCCGGTATGATAGAAGGAACCGGACCCCGGTATTGTCCTTCCATCGAGGACAAGGTTGTGAAATTCGCAGATAAAGAACGTCACCAGGTTTTTATTGAACCGGAAGGTTTGGAAACCAATGAAATGTATATTGGAGGAATGTCCAGTTCCTTGCCGGAAGATGTTCAATATGCTATGTATCGTTCTGTACCTGGATTAGAACATGCAAAAATTGTTCGAAACGCATATGCTATCGAATATGATTGTATTGACGCCAGACAGCTGCTCCCATCACTGGAATTCCGTAACATATCCGGTCTGTTCAGCGCAGGCCAGTTTAACGGAAGTTCGGGTTATGAGGAAGCTGCCGCACAGGGATTGATTGCGGGAATCAATGCCGCAAGGAAACTTAAGAATGAGGAACCTATTATTCTGGACCGCTCTCAGGCTTATATTGGAGTATTAATAGATGATCTGGTGACAAAGGAAAGTAAAGAGCCTTATCGGATGATGACCTCCAGAGCAGAATATCGCCTGTTATTAAGGCAGGATAACGCAGATCAGAGACTTACCAGGATAGGGTACGAGATTGGATTGATTCCCAAGGAACGTTATGAAAGATTGAAAAAAAAGGAAGAGTGGATTGAAAGCGAAATCCGGCGTCTGGAACGCGCCACAGTAGGTACGTCAGATGAAGTACAGAAACTCCTGGTTTCCTGTGGCAGTACGCCTCTGGTTTCCGGCAGCACACTAACAGAGTTGATCCGCCGTCCTGAGATGAGTTATCAGATTCTGGAACCTGTAGATACGGGAAGGCCTGTGCTTCCTGATGATCTAAGAGAAGAAATCATAGAACAGATTGACATATCTGTCAAATATGAAGGATATATTAACCGTCAGAAAAGACAGGTGGAACAATTTAAAAAACTGGAGAACAAACGAATACCGGAAGATATCGATTATGATAATGTAAAAAGTCTTCGGATAGAAGCAGTTCAGAAATTGAAAGAAATCCGTCCTGTATCTATTGGACAGGCGTCCAGAATATCGGGAGTATCTCCGGCAGATATATCCGTTCTGCTGGTTTATCTTGGAGGAAAATAATTGTTGGAGAAAAGTATGACACATATAATCATTAATAAGATAGAACAATTAGGATTAGAAGTCAGTGAAAAGAAGGCGAAACAGTTTCTTCAGTTTTATGAACAGCTGACGGAGTGGAACAAGGTCATGAATCTGACCGGGATTACAGAATTTGAAGAAGTGGTGGAAAAGCATTTTGTGGACAGTCTGTCCATAGTGAAAGCAATCGATATTCAAAAGGTAGAAACAGTTATAGACGTCGGTACAGGCGCTGGATTTCCTGGAATTCCTTTAAAGATTATGTTTCCTAATTTGAATATAGTTTTAATTGATTCTTTAAACAAAAGAATAAAATTTCTGAATAATGTTATTGATATATGTCAATTATCAGAAATTAATACTTTTCATGGAAGAGCTGAAGAATTTGCAAAGAACTTGAAGTATAGAGAAAAATTTGATTTGTGTGTTTCAAGAGCTGTGGCAAACTTATCAACACTGAGTGAGTATTGTCTTCCTTTTGTAAAGACTGATGGTATGTTCATTCCATACAAATCCGGTGAGATTGAAGAAGAATTAAAAGCTTCTGAACGGGCAGTTTCTATATTGGGTGGAAAAGTCCGTGATGTAGTCAGATTTAATCTTCCGGGAACGGATATTGGAAGATCTTTTGTAGTTATAGATAAAAAGAAGCAAACACCAAAAAAATATCCAAGAAAAGCAGGTACACCTGCTAAAGAACCATTATAAAAAACTGCTGTTACTTGAAAATTTTTTCAGGTAACAGCAGTTTTTACTTATTAAATATTTTATACGGAGATAAAGATAAAACCAGATAAAATATAATTATATCAGCAATGTATATAGTAAATCTAATAATTTTTCCGGTCGTTCCATCTGAGGCAGATGACGGCAATTATCAATTTTTTCGATTTCAATAGATGGAAGAATTTCTTTATACAGATCTAACCGTTCATCAATATTATCTATTGCACTTCCAGCTATGATAAATATACTATTGTTTAATGACTTCAGACAGTGTTTAATATTAATCGTTGTATATCGGCCGGATTTACTGGAAAAGAGATATTTTGATGAAGCATTTCCAGAATGTGCTGTTTCATAATAGGTATTGATCATATTATCTGTAACAAGACTGGCGTCATAAAAATATTCATTTTTGTAAATCTGGGCAATCTTCTCTCGCCTTGTGAGGAGATTATATAAAAATGTTCCGAATATAGGAAGATTGATTATATGAGTTAACGTTTTGGTACGCTTGCTTGGAGTTTTATTTAACTGCCGGATATCAGAAGGATTAATCATTACAATCTGATCAATAATGCTGGAATCATTCTGACAAGTTGCAATGACAAAAGAAGAAGATTCCCCGGTGGCAATTACATCGGTTTTTTCTCCAATAACGTGCTTAATAAAATCACTGACAAGCTGAACATATAAATAATTTGTATAGATCATGTTTGGTTTATCGGATCTACCGCAGCCAATCAGATCTATGCTGTAAACAGTATTTGTTTTGGCAAGCTTTTCTTTTATCAGATGCCATTCATGTGCAGAACTATATGTGGTGAGATCATGAATCAATAGGATTGGTTTTCCTTCACCTATTTTTGTATAATAGATCTTACCAAATTTCCATTCATAATAAGATCCAGATGGATTGCTCAGTAAATTATCCAAAGTCGATGAAAAATATACGAATTTATTAATCAGGTGAATAGTTAACGTGGATGCTCCCAATAAAGAAGCTCCGGTTATGAGTGCTTTTTTCCAATTCATTTATTATACCCCACTAAAATATCACAAAATATTATTATGTAATATACCGATTTCATTATATTTATTATACTACAATATGTAAGTGTTGTAAAATGTTTCACGTGAAACATCAAAGAAAAAAGGAATTGCTTTTATAAAATAAAATTATACAAATATAGAATGTTTCACGTGAAACATTCTATATAAAACAAAAAAAATGTTTCACGTGAAACATTTAGTAGATAAGTTATCTTAAAAGTGATATACTTTATTTATGCAAAAAAGAAAGGTGAAGATTAATGGGAAGGATTATAGCAGTCGCTAATCAAAAAGGCGGAGTAGGTAAAACAACAACAGCTATTAATTTGTCTGCGTGTCTGGCAGAAAAAGGTCAGAAAGTTCTCGCCGTGGACATGGATCCACAGGGAAATATGACCAGTGGATTAGGATTGGATAAGGATTCAGTAGAAAAGACGGTATATGACATTATTATAGGTGAGGCAGAGATTGAAGAAACATTGCAGCAGGGAGCTGTTGAGAATATCGATATTCTTCCGACCAATATTGACCTGTCTGCAGCTGAAATTGAGCTAATTGGTATCGATGATAAAGAATATATTATGAAAAAAGCCATAGACAAAATAAAGGATAATTATGATTTCGTAATTATTGACTGCCCGCCCTCATTAAGCATGTTGACAATTAATGCGATGACTACTGCAGATTCTGTACTTGTACCGATTCAGTGTGAATATTATGCTTTGGAAGGGCTCAGCCAGCTGATTCATACAGTAGAATTAGTAAAGGAAAGATTGAATCCGGTACTTGAAATTGAAGGTGTTGTTTTCACAATGTATGACGCCCGTACAAATCTGTCCCTGCAGGTTGTGGAAAATGTAAAAGATAACCTGCAGCAAAATATCTATAAGACGATTATTCCGAGAAATATTCGTCTTGCAGAAGCTCCAAGTTATGGAATGCCAATTAATAAGTATGATCCCAAGTCAGCTGGATGTGACAGTTATATGCGCCTCGCAGATGAAGTGATGAACAGAGATTAATTTGAGACGGAGGTGAAAAAATGGCAGTTAAAAATAAAGGACTTGGAAGAGGACTGGATAAATTAATTCAGGAAAATAAAAATGTAAAGTCATCGAAATCTGTAAAACCAAACGAATCTGATCCAGAATCGAAAACTGGTGAAGTAATGGTGAAAATTAATAATGTAGAACCCAACAGAGAGCAGCCTAGAAAGAACTTTGAAGAAGACGCGCTGTTGGAATTAGCAGATTCTATTAAACAAATGGGAATATTACAGCCTCTCCTGGTTAGAAAAAAAGATGATTATTATGAAATTATCGCAGGAGAACGCAGGTGGAGAGCTGCAAAAATTGCAGGACTTAAAGAAGTTCCAGTAATCATAAAAGAATATACAGAGCAGGAAATTCTGGAGATCGGACTTATTGAAAATATTCAAAGGGAAAATCTAAATCCAATTGAAGAGGCTCTCGCATATAAAAAGCTGTTGGAAGAATTTAATCTGAAACAGGATGAAGTTGCGGAAAGAGTTTCAAAAAGCCGGACTGCAGTTACAAACTCTATGAGATTATTAAAGCTGAATGAAAAAGTACAGCAGATGATTATTGATGATATGATTACAACCGGCCATGCAAGGGCGCTTCTGGCTATCGATGATATGGAGCAGCAATATATTCTTGCAAATAAAATTTTCGATGAAAAACTGAGTGTGAGGGAGACTGAAAAGTTAATCAAGGATATTAAAAATCCAAAAAAGACAAAAGAGAAAAAACCGGTTGAAAATGAATTCCTATACAAGGATCTTGCAAATAAGATGAAGGATGTTATGGGAACAAAAGTAAATATTTCCACAAGGGGAAACGGCAGGGGAAAAATAGAAATCGAATATTATTCGGATAAAGAATTAGAACGTATGTTCGATATGATAATGAGCATAAGAAGGGAAGTATAAATATGGAAAATTCAATTCTAAATTCAATAGGAATCGATCCGGCATTCATCTTAATATTCATGTTCATTCTGATTATAGGGCTATTCGTATTGTATACGAATCTGTCCTTAAAATATAATCGTCTGAAAAACAGTTACAATACGTTTATGAAAGGAAAAGATGGGAAAACTCTGGAAGAGAGCATGATGGAGCGTTTTGCAGAGGTAGAAGCTATTCTAAAGATTACAAAGCAGAACAGGATCGATATCCGGGAAATTAATAAAAAAATGGAAAATGACTATAAAAAAGTCGGTATCGTAAAGTATGACGCTTTCAATGAAATGGGAGGAAAACTGAGTTTTGCGCTTGCCATGCTGGATGGAAATAACAGCGGATGGATTATTAACGCTATGCACAGCAGAGAAGGATGTTATACTTATGTAAAAGAAATATTAAAAGGCGAGAGTTTTGTAGAATTGGCTGAAGAAGAGGCAGAGGCACTGGATAAAGCCATGTTTAAAGAAGTATATGAAACAAAAGCATAAAAACAGGAGGGAAAGACATGTTAGACATTAAATTTGTAAGGATGAATCCAGATGTAGTAAAAGAAAACATTAAGAAAAAATTCCAGGATGAAAAATTACCATTGGTAGACGAAGTACTGGAGCTGGATCAGAAAAACCGTGATATTAAACAGGAAGTAGAAGCTCTTCGTGCGGACAGAAATAAGATTTCCAAAGAGATTGGCGCATGCATGGCGCAGGGAAAGAAAGAGGAAGCCGAAGAACTGAAAAAGAAGGTACAGGAGAATGCCGACAGAGTAGAATCTTTATCTGCTGAAGAAAAAGAAGTGGAAGCAAGAATCAAAAAAATCATGATGACCATTCCGAATATCATTGATCCGTCTGTACCCATCGGTAAAGATGACAGCGAAAATGTGGAAATTCAGAAATACGGCGATCCGGTAGTTCCGAAGTATGAGATTCCCTACCACACAGAGATTATGGAAAGTTTTAATGGAATCGATCTGGAAAGCGCCGGTAAGGTTGCAGGAAATGGATTTTATTATCTGATGGGAGATATTGCAAGACTACATTCCGCAGTATTGTCTTACGCCCGTGATTTCATGATCGGCCGCGGATTCACTTACTGTATTCCTCCATTTATGATTCGTAGTAACGTAGTGACCGGAGTTATGAGCTTTGCGGAGATGGATGCTATGATGTACAAGATCGAAGGAGAGGATCTGTATCTGATTGGAACCAGCGAACATTCTATGATCGGTAAATTCATTGACACAATGCTGACAGAGGATCAGCTTCCGCAGACACTCACCAGCTATTCTCCATGCTTCCGTAAGGAAAAGGGAGCTCATGGAATCGAGGAACGTGGAGTTTATAGAATCCATCAGTTTGAAAAACAGGAAATGATCGTTGTATGTAAGCCGGAAGAAAGCATGAAATGGTATGATAATCTGTGGCAAAATACGGTAGATCTCTTCCGTTCCATGGATATCCCGGTACGTACTCTGGAGTGTTGTTCGGGCGATCTTGCAGATCTGAAGGTAAAATCCTGTGACGTGGAGGCATGGTCTCCAAGACAGAAAAAATACTTTGAAGTAGGCAGCTGCTCTAATTTAGGAGACGCTCAGGCAAGAAGACTGGGAATCCGTGTGAAAGGCGCTGATGGAAGCAAGTATTTTGCACATACACTGAATAATACGGTTGCAGCTCCGCCGAGAATGCTGATCGCGTTCCTGGAAAATAACCTGCAGGCAGATGGAACTGTAAAGATACCGGAAGTTCTTCAGCCATATATGGGTGGAATGACACAGCTTACACCAAAAAAATAAGCCGATAGTAAGGATAATCATATGCATCAATACCTGAAAGCCATTGGATTTGGCGGTATCAAAGGAAAGGGAGAACTCCATAAGATCTTAAATGAGGTTCAGACAGCTTATTCGCATCATGAATTAGTATCGCAGAAAGATGAAATGGATTTCTGTGAATATCAGAAAGAATACGGGGCAGGAATCGGAATTACGTTATATGGAGATATGGGAGTGGAGGAAGAATTTATACAGCAATACTACCTGCCGTATTTCCTCGGTACGGGAATCACTTCCTATGCAGACGTCTATATTGAAAAATGTATGGACAGAGATGCTTATGTGGGTATCTGTGAAGATATGAAGGTGGGGATCAGCCTGATCTTCCATCTTCAGAATCTGACTCAGTATTTGACAGAAAAAGAAAAGACAGATTCTATTAAATATAAGTCCGTCACATTGTCTGGTCTCTGCGATGGGGGAACCGTGCTTCTTCCGGTTCTGAAAAATGAAAATCAGGAAAAAAAACAGAAGGAAGAAGTAAAGAACCGGATGATGCTGATGGACGCGGCCCGGACTGGAGATCCTGCGGCGATCGAGAGTCTGACGCTGGATGATATCGATACATATTCCAAGGTATCCAGAAGGCTGGTCAGCGAAGATATCTTTACAATTGTTGATACTTATATTATGCCATATGGTGTGGAATGCGACTGTTATTCTATTATGGGAGAGATTCTGGAATTGGACGAAATTGAGAATGAATATTCCGGGGAGCGTCTGTATGTAATGAATCTGGACGTCAATGGTCTGATATTTGATATCTGTGTGCCAGTGAAGGAAGTAGTGGGAGAACCAGCCGTTGGAAGACGGTTTAAAGGAAACATATGGATGCAGGGAAGAATCAATTTTTGATCATGGAAATTCCTTTGACAAATGATAGAAAAATGAAGTATAATATATGAGCGCCTTTGAAGAGATGATATTCTTGCTGGTTGTCAGATTCAAAGGCGCGGCAGGTTCCCTTAGTTAAATGGATATAACAAGTGCCTCCTAAGCACTAGTTGTGAGTTCGATTCTCGCAGGGAACGTTAAAAAATGGGGAACTGTTTTAGTAAAATGCCAAAACAGTTCCCCATTTTTATTATGGGTCGAGATAATGTTGAATATGAGACCCTTGCTTTCCAGGATATATTATTTTAATTTCAATCCATCTTTAAATGCTTCGCCAACACGTTCCGCAACCCTGTAATAACCATGAGTATATGGATCGAAGGCGATAGCGTTTACTAAGGACATATCAAGTTTTCCATCAGGCATAACCCGTTCATCAGCGGTTACATTTACGACTTTCCCGATTACGCCGCAGCCGTAATCGTTATTTTGGTATTCGATAAATTGACATTCCAGACAAAGAGGAAATTCGTTGATCACTGGCGCATCCACCGTTTCTGATCTGCTGGCTGTAAGGCCGGATTTTTCCAGTTTGTCGGGAATCTTATTGCCAGATGTAACACCAAAGTAATCAGCTTCAACCACATGAGCAGCGTCAGCAATGCTTACCGTGAAAGCCCCTCTTGATTTGATATTCTGTACGGTCTTATGGGTTTCAGTCAGGTTCAGGGCTACTGTGCCGCGCTCCTGCATGGTTCCCCAGGCTGCATTCATAACATTTACACTTCCATCTTCATTATAAGTTGCCACCATCAGTACAGGCATAGGAAAAATTCCCTCTGTGATATTTAATTGCTTTCTCATAACAAAACCCCTTTTCTATAATTTGTTGACAAATGTCTTCTGTTAGATAAAATTATAATCAGAATAGATGGAAAAACAAGTACTAATATTTTGGAAAGGTACTATCTTAGAGGAAAGCACTATGATAAAGAATTATATTGAACAGGCTAATTTTGAAGATACGGGATTCTGCTATACATTATCGCTTATTTCCGGAAAATACAAACCAGTGATTTTATACTGCCTGATGGAGTTTGAAATAGTAAGGTTTAATGAATTGAAACGCTATTTGAAAACAGTCTCGGATAAAACATTGAGTGTAAATTTAAAGGAATTGGAAGCCGATGATCTGATCATACGCAAAGAATACCCGCAAATCCCGCCAAAAGTTGAGTATTCACTTTCCGAAAGAGGAAAATCTTTAATGGAGGTGTTGGACAGACTCTGTGTATGGGGAGAAGAAAATAAGAATGTTGTAAACAGGAGTCAGAATTAATCCCTCATTTGAAAATGCGCATTATCTGGATATGTACCAAAAACACAAGTATACACCGGTTTTAATCAATGAAAATTATCAGGTAAATGTGGATTTTTCAGTAGAAACTTAACTTCTATTTACCGGGCGGAACTGAAAAAAAGCCGAGTAAGTATTAGAGAAAGAGGGGGTTGATTATGCCAAAAGGAACCAATCAGAAATTCAAATTGTATCGTCTGGCGCAGATCATGCTGGAGCAGACGGATGAAGAACATTATATTACCATGACGGAGATCCTGGAAGCGCTTGGCAGATACGAGATCACAGCGGATCGGAAAAGCATTTACACGGATCTGCGTGATCTGGAACAGTTCGGGATTGAGGTGGAGGGAGAGCCGGTGGGAAACCGGTATCATTATCATGTAATCAACCGGCCCTTCGAGTTGCCGGAGCTAAAGCTTCTGGTAGACGCCATCCAATCTTCCAAATTCATTACAGAAAAGAAGACCAACGAGCTGATCCGGAAGCTGGAGAAGCTGGTCAGCAGGCATGACGCCATGAAGCTGCAGCGGCAGGTATATGTGTCTGGCCGCATCAAGACCATGAATGAAAGCATCTATTATACAGTAGATGCGATTCATAATGCGATTTCAGAAAACCGGAAGATTCGGTTTCAGTATTTTCAGTGGAATGTGAAAAAGGAAATGGAGCTGCGGCACGGAGGAGCATACTATCAGGTCAGCCCCTGGGGACTGTCCTGGGATGATGAGAATTACTACATGATAGGATACGATTCCGATGCCGGACAGATCAAACATTACCGGGTGGACAAGATGCTGCACATCCAGATGTCGGAAGAAAAGCGGGAAGGAAGAGAAAGCTTCAAGAAGCTGGACATGGCCGAATATTCCCGGAAAAGCTTCGGCATGTTCGGCGGGAAAGATCAGCAGGTGAAACTTCTGGTGGATAACCGGTTCGCCGGAGTTATTATCGACCGGTTCGGAAAAGATGTGATGCTGATTCCAGCGGATAAAGAACACTTTACCGTAAATGTAGAGGTGCACGTCAGCGGGCAGTTCCTGGCGTGGGTCATCTCGCTGGGAGACGGAGTGAAGATCCTGGGGCCCGGCGAAGTCACCGCCATGATGAAGGAAGAAATCCGGCGGCTGGGGAAACAGTATGAGGGGGTCTGACCCCCTCCCCGGAAACCGCGAATTTCCGTGGGGGGTCAGACCCCCATCATACATTCCAGTACTTTATCAATTCCCATAAGTTCAAAGTTGTGATACAGATTTTCCAGTTCTTTTTCATCCATTTTTGAGAGACGTTGTGATATTCGTTCTCGTTCATCTGAAGTCGGAGTGAAGACGACGTCGATTATTTTCATGATTTGCAAATAACGTTCTGGTTTTTCCATGATTTATACTCCTCTTTTTCTCTTATATTATTGGAGAGTTATGTCCATTCTGTGATTGAATTATGAAAAATACGTAGCAAAGGATGGTTTCATAGTTTTATCACAGAATGGACACATCCTTTTTAAGATCCTTTTGTATTATTTTCAAAATACAGGCAGATATAAATGATACAGTATATAGAGAACAGGCTAGGAGGATATGTAAATGGGATTCAAAAAGGACGATGCAAAAATTAAGGAATTGCAGAGGCTGATTCAGGAAGGGGCGTATAAATAAGCCAGGCAGAATCTGACGATGAAGACGGTTAAAAATATTTCTGCAAAGGCGTCTGCTGATGTGGTGATGGATCTTTTGCCCGTTCGCACCCGGCCGGCAAAGGAGATCGTTTCTTTGATGATAGAGTATGCTTTTCCATCGCTGAAAACAATGAATGGAGGGCAGGACACGCTGCTGCTTAGAGCGGTGCAATATGAGCGAATGGATTATTGCTTCTGGTAATTCGGCACCTGAATTCCAAAGAAATGAGACAGGCAGGGAAGGAAAATTCAGTAATGACACGGACCGGTTATGGGAGATGGGGCTAAATTGCGAAGCGGACCGATTTTTCCGAAGGCTACTTAAAAAGAAAAAATCCTATCAATATCTCGGAAAGCTTGCACAGGGATCGAATCCGCTGTTTCGATTAGTGATGGAACTGTCCCCGAAAAAGATTCTGGACGAGGTGAAAGAAGAGGTGCTTCTGCGGGCATTTTTAAGCGGCGAAGGAATGGAACGGTATGAGCTGCTCTGCAAGAAAGGCTGGAACAAAAGCAATATTAAGAAAGAAAAAATCCAGATAGGAAGCAAGGCAAAGAAATATTTGGATCAGAAGCATTATGAAAAAAATAAGCGCGGAAACCAAGAGAGGCTGAAGGATCAGAAAAAAGGAACGCACTTGAAAAATTGGAAGCGGCCAAGTAGAAGGGGGTCAGTCCCCCTTCTATGCGTGGTAGATTTCTGGATAGACGATCTGACGGATCTCTTCATATATCGGTTCGCAGGCTTCGATCATTTCCTGCCGTGTCTGTTCATCCAGTGTGAGGATTTCGGTGCCGCTGTCCTGAATGATCTGAATCTTCTGGCTGATCCGTTCGTCGGATGCCTGCCGGGAGTATTCTTTTGCGATCTCCTGGGCTTCTGCGAGGATCTGCTGATCTTCTTCGGTCAGCTGGTCATAGAACTCTTTGCTGACGATCAGTGAGATCAGGTGGGGCAGATGGTTGGTTTCCACCACATAATCCTGTTGCTCGTAAAGCTTGTTGGACACTATGACTTCGTAGGGATTTTCCTGTGCGTCTATGGTGTTCTGCTGAAGTCCGATATAGACTTCGCTGAAGTTCATAGGCGTGGGATTGGCGCCCAGGGCCTTCCAGAAGTCCAGATGGTAGCTGTTTTCCATGGTGCGGATCTTCTGGCCCTTGAAGTCTGCGAAGGTGGTAACTTTTTTATTGGTGGACATGACCCGGAATCCCTGATCGGAATATCCCAGCAGTTCGTAGCCGGACTCCCGGTAGGATTCCTGCATCCGGGTGAGAAATTCCGACGCATCGACGGCTGCTCTTACTTTTTCCAGATCGCTGAAGATACAGGGAGCGTCGAACACGGCGGTATCAGCGATGAAATTCACCTGGGGCGCTGTGTTTTGGACGACAAAGGGGATGTCCCCGTCGTAGCAGCTTTCCAACAGTTCCCGGTCCCCGCCCAGCACGCTGTTGGGGTAGACCTGGATGTGGATGCGCACTTTGCTGAGACGTTCCACTTCTTCGGCAAATTTCTCAGAGTATATCTGGGTTACGGTGTTCTCCGGGCTGGCGGTCGCCAGTGGATAGGCATACCGTTGTTCCTCTTTATAGATTAATTTTGTATTGGCGCAGCCCGTGAGGGAGCCTGCAAACGCAAGTGTCAGGGCCGCATAGATCCATTTTTTCATAAAGCCTCCTGAAAAGAATGTGTGCTCGTATGACGACAGTGTGTGATCAGTCATGTAATTAGTAGTGTCATTGATAGTGCCATCGTTGATATGTTTGCAGAGTATTTACAGCAGGATCAGACTGACAGCTGGAACAAATGTTATAATTAA
Organism: uncultured Lachnospiraceae bacterium; assembly: GCA_949287925.1. Classification (GTDB taxonomy): domain Bacteria; phylum Bacillota; class Clostridia; order Lachnospirales; family Lachnospiraceae; genus Merdimonas. Next base: position 8,600 of record CASEIR010000010.1, on the reverse strand, counting down.
CAAAGCAACTAAAAAATATATAATCATGGGCGTTGCTTTTCCCGCAATTTGCATGATTGGTATTTCAGATAAAGAAGAAGCAATGAATAAGTTTACTCCCATGGTCGGTGTCACGAAGCCGATGGCCAGATTGACTGCCATAATAACGCCGAAATGAGTGGGATCTATTCCCATCTGTGTCACGATGGGCAGCAGGAGTGGCGTCAGGATCCAGTCGCTGACCAGCTGCGGAATCTGCATCAGAGTCAGTATTCTGGAAAAGGCAATGGAGGCCGCCAGGATAAAGAGGATTGGCGTGTAGGTCCGAATGGATTCCACCAGGATTTTCGGAATTTCCGGGAGATACCGCCTCTTGCCATGATGATTCCCGACAGGACGGACATGGGAACTACCAGCAGCGGGAAGCTGTCAAGCCCGCCCAGCATGGAACGGATCACATAGATACCGCTGGCTGTGAAGGATGAATCAAACGCGCCGGGCAGGACCGACGCCACACTTAAGGATATGGATACCGGGATGGCGATGATAAGACAGATCGCGAAGATCAGAAATATAACAACTGCCGGCATGGGCTACTCCTTTCCCCACACCGTTTTCCACTCAATGATCCACCGCTGGATGATGCGGATCGATACCAGCACGAACCCAAACAGGGGAGCTGCCTGGACATAGTACATGGGAATGCTAAGGGCCGGACTTGTCTGTCCGCTCTCTATGGCAGAATAGAAATAATTCCATGCAAATGGAAACAGGTATACAAAGAGTGTGATTTCAACGGTATGGTTGATGATTTTGAGCAGCGCCCGTCCCCGTCTGGGGAGGAGCGCCACGAATTGCTCGATCTTGATTGAAATGCACTGTCTGGTACAGTAGCTGACGCTGATGAAACCAGCTCAGATAAAGAGATATCTTGTCAGCTCTTCCGACCAGGACAGGGACATGGACAGTGCGTATCGGCAGAAAACCTGTACGCCCATAATAACTGTCATTGCGGCAAGAAGAATCACCAGGAGACTTTCCTCCAGGTATTCATCCAACCAGTGGATAATTTTCTTCATAAGAACCTCTTTTCTTAAGGTTACAGACTCTTATGCAGAAGGGCAAGAACCTTCTTAAGATCTTCCACGCCCATCTGACCGGGGGCGGAAGCTTTGCCGGCAGCACCAAAAGTCAGGGCGGATCCGAAGACTTCGCCGCACAGACGGCTGATGACGCCGGTGCCTGCCATGGACATGGTAATGATGGGGCGGTCTGCATAGGAACTGTACATTTCTTCGGTTGCGGCCAGCAGGACGAGGACGTCTTTCTTATTCTGGGGCATTACCGCGATCTTCGGAATGTCGGCTCCCAGATCCTGCATTTTTCTAAGACGGGATACCAGCTCGTCCTTTTCCGGTGTTTTATGGAAATCATGGTTGGAAGCGACCACTTTCACACCGCAGTTATGAGCGGTGACGATTACCTGTCTGACTGCTTCGTCGCCGATAAATGCTTCTACATCCACCAGATCCACATAACCGGTCTTTGCAATGGCTTCATTCAACGCCACATAAGCATCGGTCTCAATGGCTTTCTCACCGCCCTCTCTGGGAGTACGGAAAGTGAACAATAATGGAATCTCTCCCAGTACAGCGCGGAGCTTCTGTGCGGTTTCTTCTACCTGGGGAAAATCAAACACATGCTCATACCAGTCCACGCGCCATTCCACTATATCGACGCCTATTTCTTTAATCTGTTCTCCTGAAGCCAGGATCTCTTCTCTTGTGACGCCAACGATGGGTACACATATCTTTGGAATGCCGGCGCCGATCTCAATATTTCTTATTTTAACTGTATTCATTACATATTCCTCTTTCTATTTACTTTTGTGTATTCACCAGTTTACCATAACGCAGATTGACAAACAATGCCAGTAATACACTGATTACAGTGATGACGATATTCATGATGATTACGGTGGTGGATGACATATTTGCCGCCAGACTTAAGATGGTATAGTTGCACAGACTGGATGCAATCATAACCAGGCTGGTAATGGTTCCTTTGATCTTCGGGAACAGGTCGTTGACCGTCGCGGTGGCCATCTGCAGGACTCCTCCGGCTGCAGCGTATCCGATCACGAAAGCGCCCACATAGCAGATAATAAAGGATTCTTTCTTTTTCTCCGAAGTTCTCCCGAAAGCGGCGCAAAGATGGCCAGGATTCCCAGGATTGCGGCCACATATGCGAGCTGGATATTGGGAGAAAATGCGATTCCTACAAAGAAGATCACATAAGAAGCCACACCGATCAGTACGGAGATGCGACGTCCCAGTTTATCGGACATGGGGCTTGCAAATGGTAGAAAATGCCAGTGTGGATTCTCCGGAAGGTTCAAACGGAACGACACAGCTGCGTATTGATCATGATAATTATCTGCCCCGTCTGTTCATGCTGACTGAGACGGTGCATAAGCATGGAGCCTGCATCGGAATTCAGATCAATCATGCAGGGGCTCCGTCCAGTCTGCCCGTACCAATATGCAGCCAGTATCGGCGTCTGATATTCCGTCTAAGGCAGGTGGAGAAATTCCTCGTCCACTGGAAAAAGAAGAAACTCTGCGGATCGTAAAGAAATACGGCGAAGTCGCGAAACGTGCGCAGACGGTAGGATTTGACGCAGTGGAAATTCATACAGGACATTCCTATTTGATCAGTCAGTTTTTATCTCCTATCACCAATAAACGTACGGATGAATTTGGCGGCACACCGGAGAACCGTACCCGGTTTACCGGCATGATCATGAAAGAAGTCCGCGCAGGTGGGACCATTTTTCTTGAATAATGCACCGAATACAAAGACATATCAGGGTGGCAATTATGTTCTGGAAAGAGTAGTCGGAGCAGGCAAAACAGTTATAACTGATGAGAAAGAGAATGTAGTCAATGTATATTATCTGATTGATTTGATCGGGACAAATCCGCAGACTCCGGATACACCGGATGGAATACCGGATATCTATGAGGCAAGAGTAACTTATGTAGCAGTGAACGGCGTTGTATCCTTCCAGACAGCAGAGGTAACATTAGGACGATGATGTTGCAACAATCGCCTTTGCCCTGTCACGGATTGATTTTTCTATGGTATTGTTGTATAATGTCTTAGATAATGTGCAGGATGTTTTTGAGCGTTTTGTGCAAAAGTTAGTATTTTTAGATGAGGATAGGTTTATGAGTAAGAAGAGAACTACGAGTAAGAAGACAACTGCCAAATCTGCGGCCAAGTCTGCGGTTAAACCTGCGGCTAAGAAAAAGGAAGTAAAACCCGAAGTGAAGCCCGCTGCTGCGATGGAGCTGACGGCGGAAGAGGAAGCTGTCTACAGACGCCGGTTTGAGCGTCATTTTGACGAGCTGAAGTGGCTGTATACAGAGTTGTATAAGAATGACTCGATGTTTGCGGAGCTGTGCGATAATCTTTATCGTTTTTATAAAGAAAGAAACCGTGATCTGAAAGCCAGTGACAGTGCGCGTGAACAGACGCCGGACTGGTATAAGAAGAACGATATGCTTGGTATGATGTTTTACATCGATAATTTTGCCGGAAATATGAAGGGCGTGGAATCCAAGCTGGATTATATTGAGAAGAGCAATGTGAATTACATACATTTGATGCCGTTCCTGGACACGGTAGAAGGCCGTTCTGACGGAGGATACGCAGTGGCGGATTTCCGTAAGGTGCAGAAGAAGCTGGGTACTATGGAGGATCTTGAGAGCCTGACGGCGGCGTGCCATAAGAAAAAAATTAATGTGTGTATGGATTTTGTCATGAATCACACCTCGGAAGATCACGAGTGGGCGAGACGCGCCCGCGCCGGGGAAGGGGAATATATGAGCCGGTATTTCTTCTTTGACAATTATTCCATTCCGGCTATGTATGAGAAGACGGTTCCCCAGGTATTTCCGACGACTGCGCCGGGCAACTTCACCTGGCTTCCGGATGCGGGACATTTCGTCATGACTTCATTTTATCCCTATCAGTGGGATCTGAATTACAAGAATCCGCGTGTGTTCAACGAGATGATGTATAATTTCCTTTATCTGGCGAATAAGGGAATCGATATTATGCGGATCGATGCGGTTCCCTATATTTGGAAAGAGTTGAACACTCAGTGCAGGAACTTGCCGCAGGTGCATACCATCGTGCGTCTGATGCGTATGATTGCGGAGATTGTCTGCCCGGGTATCCTGCTTCTGGGAGAAGTGGTTATGGAGCCGGAGAAAGTAGTGCCGTATTTTGGTACGGTGGAAAAACCGGAGTGTCACATGCTTTATAATGTAACGACTATGGCGACTACCTGGCATACGGTAGCAACCAGAAGTGTGAAGCTTCTGAAACAGCAGCTGGATATTGTGAATCATCTGCCTAAGGATTATGTTTTCCTGAATTATCTGCGGTGCCACGATGATATCGGCTGGGGACTGGACTACGCTTCCTTGAAAATGGATGGACTGGAAGAACGTGCCCATAAGAAATATCTGAACGATTTTTTCCAGGGGTATGCAGGAAACAGCAAGAGCCGAGGGGAGCTCTATAATGCCGATCCAGTGACCGGAGACGCCAGATTCTGCGGAACGACGGCCTCCATGTGTGGAATTGAGAAAGCCGGTTTTGAGCAAGATATGGTTGCCATGGAGCAGGCCATCCAGCTGGATGTGATGCTGCACGCGTATATGTTCATGCAGTCGGGAATTCCGGTGCTTTACAGCGGTGATGAGATCGCTCAGGTTAACGATTATTCTTACAAGGACGATCCGAACAAAGCAGAAGATTCCCGTTATATCCACAGAGGAGCTATGCGTTGGGATCTGGCGGAGCATGTGGAAGATGAGAGTACGGTGGAAGGCCGGGTGTACCAGCGGCTGCAGCAGTTGGAGAAGATCCGCAAGGGTGAGAAGGCATTTATGACGAATGCGGATACCTGGACCATTGATACTTGGGATGAAAGCGTTCTGTGTATTGGACGGTATTACGAAGGTGATAAGATCATCGGCCTCTTTAATTTCAGTGAATACGATAAAACGGCCTGGATCAACGAGACGGACGGCGAGTATATCGAACTGCTGTCCGACAAGGTACTTCAGCCAATCGGAGTCAATATTCCGGCTTACGGTTTCTATTATATGAAGAAAATCAACTAAAAGCGCGGGCCCCCGGTTAAAAAGCCGGGGGCTGTTGTTTGAGAGAGCCTTTATTTTAGGGGAAAATGTGCCTGCGGCGTTGTGTTCATGGATGGAATCGTTTATAATGACAAAAGATATCCTTTTAAAGACATGGAAGAGTGGGGACATGGAGGACAGGATGTCGAATAAAAGAATGAGGTGTGGGATGAGACGGAAGATACAGATATTTTCGGTATTAGTCTTTCTGACGGTGCTGTGTATGACATCGGTTTTGCCGGTGTCTGCTACGGAAGCGGTTCAGGCGGAGCTGGATACGGTTTATAATATGCCGGTCGAAAGTAATGGGTGGGCAAATTGGCCTCAGGGACCGGGCACTTATGGTGAAAGCGCGATTATTATGGAGGCCGGCAGTGGAGCGATTTTATATGCTAAGAATATCGACGGCCATGAATACCCGGCGAGTATCACGAAGATTCTGACGGCGCTGGTGGCGTTGGAGAATGGGGAACTGACAGACACGGTTACATTTTCTCACGACAGCGTTGCATTTTTGCAGCCAGGAGATTCCTCCATCGGGATGAAAGAAGGAAATCAGATTTCCCTGGATCAGGCGCTTCATGCGACCCTGCTGGCATCGGCCAATGAAGCGGCTTATGCGGTTGGCGAAAGCGTGGGGATCAATGCCGGGCATGATTATAACTGGTTTATCGAGCAGATGAATGCCCGTTGCAAGGAACTGGGCGGAGAGAATTCCAATTTTGTGAATACGAACGGACTCCATGATGAGAACCATTATACCTGCGCGAGGGATATGGCGCTGATCGGGAAAGAACTTTTCAAACACCCGGAATTTTTTGACATTGTACAGACGCTTCAGTACAAGATCGAAGCGTCCGAGACTACGGAAGAACATGTATTCCAGCAGAAGCATAAGATGCTGCTGCCCTCTTGTTCCCAGTATTACGAGTATGCCATAGGCGGCAAAACTGGCTATACATCCGATGCGCTTTCTACGTTGGTGACTATGGCGGACGATGGAAATCTGAAGCTGATCTGTGTCGTGCTTAGAACCCACGGCTCCAATCACTATCTGGATACACGCGCGTTGTTTGATTATTCTTATGCGAATTTCCACAAAATACCGGTGGCAGAGAGTGAGAAATCCAAGGATATATCGGAAATTATGGAAGAAGACAACGGCGGCTACGTTGTGGTTCCCCAGGGAGTTGAATTCGAGGACCTTACAATGAAGCTGGAGCCTGACGGAGATACCAGCGACGAAGCCACCTTGAATTATTATTACGAAGAGACTCCGGTGGGAAGCGTTCGGGCAAAATTGAGCGAGGAATATATAAAAGAACATTCCATACAGGTAGAAGACACAAAACAGGAAAAAGCAGATAAAACAGACAAAAACGAAAAAAGCCTGTTGGAGAAAGTTATCATCATTATAGCAGTCATCATATTGCTGATACTGCTCAGAGCATTTATCGTTGTAACCATACGCAGAAAAAGAAAAAGAAACCGAAGAAAAAACAGGCGGCGTAGACGCAGATAACACTGGGACGGGGAATTTTCAAAAATTCCCCGTCCCAATGTTATCTCCCCTGTCCCTTTTTGAAAAAAACCTTGACGCTTTATGCGGTTTTTGTCTATAATAATATAGGTTAAAAACATTGACGAAGACAGTAGGATATATAGGAACGTCGCAGAGAGCCGGGGATGGTGTGATCCCGGTACCAGTAGCATATATCTGAACATCACTTCTGAGTTGCAGTTGTCGAAAAGCTTTAAGGTTGAGTAGATGCTGACGGGTTCCCCCGTTACAGGGAAGGCATATGTTGGTATGTTTAGGTGGTTTATAAACGTTAGCCTGGCTTTCGTCCTATTCGGACGGAAGCCTTTTTTTCTGTTTCTTATACAAAAAGGGACAGGTGATGTTAAAAAAGGGGACGTACACTTTTTATAAAAACACACGTCCCCAAAGGAGGGTAAATATGTATAAGAAAGTTTCGACAGATCTGAATTTTGTGGATCGTGAGAAAGCGACGGAAAAATTCTGGGAAGAGAACCATATCTTTGAGAAGAGCATGGAGGAGCGCGAGGGCAATGACATGTATATGTTCTACGATGGTCCGCCGACAGCCAACGGTAAGCCTCATATTGGTCATGTGCTGACCCGCGTCATCAAGGATATGATCCCTAGATATCGTACCATGAAGGGGTACGAGGTGCCGAGAAAGGCCGGCTGGGATACCCATGGTCTCCCGGTGGAGCTGGAAGTGGAGAAGGCTCTGGGCCTGGACGGCAAGGACCAGATCGAGGAATACGGTCTGGAGCCGTTTATCGACAAATGTAAAGAAAGTGTCTGGAAATACAAGGGCATGTGGGAGGATTTCTCTTCCACCGTTGGTTTCTGGGCCGATATGGAGAACCCGTATGTTACCTACCACAATGAATTCATCGAGTCGGAGTGGTGGGCGCTTAAAAAGATCTGGGATAAGGGGCTTCTTTATAAAGGTTTCAAGATTGTGCCTTACTGCCCGCGCTGCGGTACGCCCCTGTCAGCCCAGGAGGTTGCCCAGGGCTATAAGGATGTAAAAGAGCGTTCTGCCATTGTACGGTTTAAGGTTGTGGGCGAAGATGCTTACATCCTGGCATGGACCACCACACCGTGGACACTGCCATCCAACATCGCTCTTTGCGTGCATCCGGATGAAGAGTACGCAAAGGTAAAAGCAGCGGATGGCTACACCTATTACATGGCGTCTGCCCTGCTGGATACGATCCTTGGAAAATTAGGCGAGGAAGGAAAACCGGCCTACGAAGTCCTGGAAACTTATAAAGGAAAAGATCTGGAATATAAAGAATACGAGCCGCTCTATCAGTGTGCGAAAGACTGCGCGGATAAGCAGAAGAAGAAAGCGTTCTTCGTAACCTGCGACACCTACGTTACTCTGACCGATGGTACCGGCGTGGTACACATCGCACCGGCATTTGGTGAAGACGACGCAAAAGTAGGACGCAAGTACGACATGCCGTTTGTACAGCTGGTAGATGAAAAAGGAAATATGGGAGAAACAACTCCGTTTGCCGGATTATTTGTGAAGAAAGCAGATCCGGAAGTGTTAAAAGATCTGGAAGCAAGAGGACTTCTGTTCGAGGCTCCCAAGTTCGAGCACAGTTACCCGCATTGCTGGAGATGCGACACTCCGCTGATCTATTATGCAAGAGAATCCTGGTTCATCAAGATGACGGCGGTAAAGGACGATCTGATCGCCAACAACAATACTATTAACTGGATCCCGGAGAGCATCGGGAAAGGCCGTTTCGGGGACTGGCTGGAAAATGTACAGGACTGGGGTATCAGCCGGAACCGCTACTGGGGAACGCCGCTGAACATCTGGGAGTGTGAATGCGGCCACCAGCATTCCATCGGCAG
>CASEIR010000009.1 GCA_949287925.1 uncultured Lachnospiraceae bacterium | reverse complement strand
CAATTTTGCGATCACGCCAGATGCCAGATCGCCCGCTCCTCTTACTACGACTAAAGACTTGGTCATATGTTTTGCCCGCCTTTCCGACTATTGTATACTGTGTCTATTATAATAGATTCCGCCTCAGGTTGACAATATCTACATCTTCCATTTATCTATATCCACTTTTCCTGTCTTATTTCACCGCTTTCGCATACACATCCATGGCGGCTGCCACTGCTTCTCCAGTGGAAACTTTCACGCCATTCCGTTTCATCACTGCTTCCAGCGCTCCCAGCAGAATCAAGATGTTACGTTTCTGGCTGGAGTATCCCATATTTCCGATGCGCAGAATCTTACCATCCAGAGGACCGAAGGATGTGGCAATTTCAATACCGAATTCATCCAGCAGCATGCCACGGATCACCTTACCGTCAGCTCCTTCCGGAATATTGATGGCTGTTACTACCGGCATTTTATGCTCCAGATCTCCGAAAATGGACAGGCCCATAGCCCGGAGGCCGGCTACCAGTGCCTGATCATTCAATTTATGTCTAGCGAAACGTACCTCCAGCGTCTCATTTACAATGCATCTGAGTGCTTCATGTACGGCATACTGCATACTGGTAGCCTCGGTATGATGGTTCAGTCTTCTCGGACTCCAGTAATCCTCCAGCTGCGCCAAATCCAGGTAGTTGCTGGGAATTCTTGTCAGCCGTCCGTCTGTGTCAAAGTCCGTACGAATTCCTTTTTCCACGCGTTTTCTCATCTTTACGATCTCTTCTACCTGGGAATTATAGGTAATAAGCGCAGAACCGGACGGTGCAGAGATACATTTCTGTGTCCCGGATATGCAGGCGGACAACTTCCAATCATCTACCTTCACTTCCGTACCACCCAGAGTCGCCACTGCATCCACCAGCAGAAGGGCACCGTAACGCTCACAGATATTTCCCACTTCTTCCAGTGGCTGCATCATAGACGTGGACGTCTCTCCGTGAATACATGCCACTGCTTTATAAGAATCCTTCTTCAACGCATCTTCAATCTCCTGGGGATCAAATACTGTTCCCCATTCCTTCTCCAGCAGAGTGATCTGTGCGCCGCATCGCTCCAGAATCTCCGCAAGCAAATAGCCAAAACGTCCAAACGCCGGAATCAGCACCTTATCGCCCGGGCAGATTGCTCCGGTCAGAACCGTCTCCAGACCTCCTCTGGATGTGGTATCTACCAAATATGTCTGCCGATTCTTCGTCTGGAACACATAACGCTCCATCTCCATAGTCTCATTCATCAGCGCTGTAAATTCCGGATCAAATTGTCCCAGAATGTGTGCGCTCATGGCGCGCAGAACTCTCGGATCCGCCTCTACCGGTCCTGGTGTCATCAATGTACGTGGTGATGGATTAATTTCTTGAAATGTCATCATATCTAATTCTCCTTTATCTTGTTTTGATTATTATGCCTAAAAACGCAAAAAAGTCCCAAGGAATTTCCGCCCTTGGAACTTTTATATTTCTGTAGTATAAATGATATTTTTATTCATTTCAATATCCAAAACGGATAAATTGGGGACGGGGAATTTTCGAAAATTCCCCGTCCCCAATGGAGTACGTTAAAGTACGAAAAAACCACAAAGCCTTTATTAGCTTTGTGGTTTTCTCATCAGTCGGAGTGACGTGATTCGAACACGCGACCTCTACGTCCCGAACGTAGCGCTCTACCAAGCTGAGCCACACTCCGATAAAGTCCAGATACCTCTTTTCTCTGTTATCGAGAGGTATCCGGCGCCCCTGCCAAGGAACTACGGATAGAGGACTCGAACCTCTACTAACAGAGTCAGAGTCTGCTGTGCTGCCATTACACCAATCCGCAATGTTTCTCGCGAACATGTATTATTATATCAAGTATTTTCCAAAAATCAACCCCTTTTTTTATTTTTTTTCATTTTTTTTGGGGACGGGGAATTTTCAAAAATTCCCCGTCCCCAATGGAGATGTGTTACACTAGAATATAACATCACCAATGGGAGGTTCTGTTATGAAACATTTCTACCGCATCGGCGAGATCTCGAAGCTCTACGGAATCGGACCTGATTCTCTTCGTTACTATGAGGAGCTGGGCCTGATCCACCCGCAAAGGAGCGAAAATCAATATCGTATGTACCACATCCATGACCTGTGGCGGCTGAATGTAATCCGAGATCTGCGAAACCTGGGATTTTCCATGGAGCGGATCCAGGCCTACTTAGACGATAGAAGTCTCGCCTCCACCGAAGCCATGCTGACCGAGGAGCTTGCGGTGATAAAGACGCGCATGGATGCTCTGGAAAGATTAAAAGCGAATCTGGAGGATCGGCTGTCCACCCTGCGAGAGGTGCAGAGTCAGCCTCTCCATGTGATCTGTGAGAAAGAACTCCCTGCCCGGCGTTGCTATACTATCCGTTCCGGTTATGAGCAGGATGAGGAAATGGATCTTCTGATCAAGCAGCTGCTGAACCAGAATCCGGAGAAACTCTACATCATCGGCAGCAACCGTATCGGCTCCGTCATCCCGCTGTCCGAAGCGGAAAATGGCCATTTCCGCGCCTATTCCCAGGTCTTTCTTATTGACAAGGACGGCGACGAGACTATCCCCGGCGGCCTCTATCTCTCCGTCAGCTATGAAGGCGACTGTGCCCGAAACGCCGACTTCATCCCCGCCCTTCTCCAATATGCAAGGGAACATAAATTGACTCCTGCAGGTCCCGTTCTTGAGCTTCTGCTGGCCGACATCCACCAGACAGAAACCGAACAAGAGCGTAAGACAGAACTTCAATTGCTGTGCAGCACATGCTGATTTTCAGTGAAAAAATCCGTTTATAATCCGATCTTCTGGATTCGCCGGATGGCAGCCACCGTATTTTCATAAGTGCCAAAGGCAGTCAATCGGAAATAACCTTCTCCGCTGGGGCCGAATCCGGATCCCGGCGTGCCCACCACGCCTGCCCGGGCCAGCAAATAGTCGAAGAATTCCCAGGAAGTCATGCCCTCCGGTGTCTTCAGCCAGATATAAGGAGCATTGATGCCGCCGGACACCTGGTAACCGGCACCCTTTAATCCTTCGTAAATAATTTTCGCATTGTTCATATAGTAAGCCACCTGTTCCTTCAGCTGTTTCTTTCCAGCCTCAGAATAAACAGCTTCTCCAGCCCGCTGCACGATATAAGGCGCGCCGTTGTATTTCGTACCGTGGCGTCTTGCCCACAGAGAATGAAGCATCACATCACCGCACTTCAGATCCTTAGGGATCACCGTTGCGCCCAGACGCACTCCAGTGAATCCGGCGTTCTTGGAGAAACTGCGCAGTTCGATGGCACAGGTTCTTGCCCCTTCACACTCATAAATCGTATGCGGCACGTCTTCCTCTGAGATATAAGCTTCATAAGCCGCATCGTAGATGATCACAGCGCCCACTTTATTCGCATAGTCCACCCACTCCTGCAACTGCGTCTTCGTAATCGTAGAGCCTGTAGGATTATTGGGAAAACATAGATAAATGATATCCGGCGTCTCTTTTGGAAGCTCCGGCGCAAAATCCGTCTCTTTCGTACATGGCATATAGATCACATCACTCCAGGTCTCTTTCGCCGGATCATACGTACCGGCACGGCCCGCCATCACATTAGTGTCCACATAGACTGGGTAAACCGGATCGCAGACTGCAATCTTATTCTCTTTTGCAAAAATCTCCTGGATATTTCCCGAATCACATTTCGCCCCGTCGGAGATGAAGATCTCGTCCGGACGAATGTCACAGCCCCTGTCCTGATAATCATTTTTCGCCATAGCGCTTCTTAAGAATTCATACCCCAGATCCGGCGCATAGCCGTGAAACGTCTCGGCATGGCCCATCTCATCCACCGCCTGATGAAGGGAATCGATGATGACCGGAGCCAGCGGCTGGGTCACATCTCCGATTCCCAGACGAATGATCTGTTTCTCCGGATTGGCCTCCTGATAAGCAGCCACCTTTTTTGCGATAGTCGAAAAAAGATAGCTTCCCGGCAGTTTGAGATAATCTTCATTTATTTTAAACATAGCGTCTCCTCCTTTTCCATTGTCTTACGGAAGCTCGATGGTTCCGTCAAATACCACTTTCGCCGGTCCGGTCATGTACACCTTATCTGTCTGGCGATCCCACCAGATCTCCAGGTCTCCGCCCAGCAGCTTCACCGTAACCGCATCCTCTGTCAGACCGTTCAGAATGCTGGCCACCGCCACGGCACAGGCTCCGGTACCGCAGGCCAGAGTCTCGCCTGACCCTCGCTCCCACACACGCATTTCCACCGTCTTGCGGTCCAGCACACGGGCAAATTCCGTGTTAATCCGTTTCGGGAACCGCTCGTGATGTTCAAAAGAAGGTCCGATCTTCTCCAGATCCATTCCCTGTACATCATCCACGTAGACTACCGTATGGGGATTCCCCATGGATACTCCCGTCATCCGGTATTCCATCCCGTCTACCAGGATGGGCTCGTCGATCACCCGGTCTTCGTCTGACACAATGGGAATCTGCTTTGCAGACAATCCCGGCGTTCCCATATCCACCCGGATCATCACCGCCTTCCCGTCTTCCACGGTCAGATCCAGGTATTTAATCCCGCCCAGAGTTTCCACCGAAATAGACGTCTTATCTGTCAGCCCATAATCATAGACATATTTTGCCACACAGCGGATGCCGTTGCCGCACATCTCCCCCCGGGAGCCGTCCGCATTATACATCCGCATCTCAAAATCCGCCGTCTCAGACGGACAGATCAAAATCAATCCGTCCGAACCGATGCCGAAATGCCGGTCGCTGACGAACCTTGCGGTCCCTTCCGGATCTTCAATCATTTCCCGGGTGCAGTCTACATAGACATAGTCATTCCCCAGTCCCTGCATCTTTGTAAACTTCATCATATTAAACCTCCTGTTCCGGCAGGATGCGCTGTACCATCTCTGCCGTCTCTGTCATATTCGTACCGTTCTCCATACTGTGCTTCTGAAGATAACGATGTGCTTCTTCTTCCGACATCTGATAGTGTTCCATCAGAAGCGCCTTAGCCTTATCGATAGTTTCCTGTTCCTTCAAAGTTCGCTTTTTGGGCGTCTGGCGCCGTTTTTTTCTCTGCCTGCCAATATGATCCAACATCATTTCCAGTGTCTCGACCATATCATAAGCCTTGATGGGCATAGGCAGGCCAACGACACCGTCCGCCAGACCGTCGCTCCACTTTTCCCGGGATGCGATCATCAGCATTTCCACATTTTCCGGCAGACACTCCTTTAACTCGCTGTAGATCATATCCTTTAGCTTATACCCGCAAATAACGATCCCATATTCCATATCTTCCAGAAATGTCAGAACCTGAGCCCCCGTGGTACACACACCGGTGACAGTAAATCCCTGCCGCATCAGCAGGTTCCGGATATTTGCCGCATTCTCCCTATTGGGAAATGCAACCACGATTCCGATCATACTGTCACCTCCTGTCTTCTGATTCCTTCCTTACAGCACGTGCAGATACCGCTCCGTCTCCCACTCGGTTACCTGCGCGCGGTACTCCGCATATTCCCTGGTCTTTGCCCGGATGTATTTCTCCGCCAGCTCTTCTCCCAGAACGCTTCTGATATAGGCATCCTCCTGAAATTCTCTTGCCGCCTCCAGAAGACTCCCCGGCAGCCGTTCAATACCGGCCGCTGACCGTTCCTGTTCACTCATTTCAAATATGTTGGCGTCCACACTGTCCGGCGGCAGAATCTGACTGCGAATCCCGTCCAGACCTGCTGCCAGGCACACCGCCAGTGCAAGATACGGATTGGCCGACGGGTCCGGACTTCGAAGCTCCACCCGGGTGGAGGCCGGATCGCTGGCCGGAATCCGGATCAGCGGCGTCCGGTTCTTAGCTGACCAGGCGATATAGACCGGAGCCTCATATCCCGGCACCAGACGCTTGTAAGAATTAACTGTGGGATTCGTGATAAAAGTAATGGCCTTGATATGCTTCATGATCCCCCCGATAAAATAATAAGCTTCTCTGCTAAGGCCCTTCGGATCTTCCGGATCCGGGAATACATTAACGCCGTCTCTGGAAAGAGACAGATTCAGATGCATACCCGATCCATTTACCCCGTATTTGGGTTTCGGCATAAAAGTGGCATGAAGGCCGTGCCGTTTGGCAATTGTCTTCACTACCATCTTCAGCGTTACGATATTATCCGCTGTAGACAGGGCTTCATCATAGTGAAAATCGATCTCATGCTGGGCCGCTGCCTTCTCATGATGAGAAGATTCGATGATAAACCCCATATCCTCCAGTGTCAGCACCATATCCCTTCTGGCATTCTCCCCTAAGTCCAGCGGTCCCAGGTCAAAATAAGTGGCCCGCTCATGAGTCAGAGTGGTAGGCAGGCCATCGTCATCGGTGTGGAATAAGAAGAACTCACATTCCGGTCCCACATCAAACCGGTATCCCATCTCCTCTGCCTGTCTGAGCACCCGCTTCAATACATGCCGCGGATCACTTTCCAGCACGGTCCCGTCCGTCTTATAGACGTCACAGATCATTCGGGCCACTTTCCCCTGCTGGGGACGCCACGGAAAGATCTCGAACGTATTCAGATCCGGACGCAGATACATGTCTGAATCTTCGATACGGGCAAACCCTTCGATAGATGAACCATCAAACATACACTGGTTATCCAGCGCCCTGACAAGCTGGCTGGTGGTAATGGCCACATTCTTAAATGTTCCGAAAATATCGGTGAACTGCAGGCGGATGAACCCCACATCCTCCTCTTCCACCATTCGAAGGATATCCTCTCGTGTATAGCTGCGCATTCCCTTTCAACCTCCTTTATGAATCAGGTTCCCGTCTTTTGCGGGAACAGATATCCGGATACAAAAATGGGCGTTCTCATGCCATGGATGAAAACGCCTTTGTTTTACAGGACAAATTATAGAGAAAAAAAGGCATTTTGTCAACGTGACAAAATGCCAGATATTTTTCAGCTTTCTGATATCTGATTCATTAATCTTCATCATCCAGCCAGTATTCGTCATCATATCCGTAGTTGTTCACACTCCGGTTTCCCACACTGATGCCTCTCTTTACCGGCGCCCACATAAATCCTTTCACCATGCCCAGCAGGATGCAGCACAGGATTACCAGCACCTTCTCTGTCATCGTCCAGTCTCTCGTAAAAAAACCTTTGATCTCTTCCCACAAATCACGCATATGTTTTCCTCCTTATCATTTTATACTCCATGAACACTTTGTATTCTCATTATATGACATTTGTTGTTGGAAATAAAGCTTAAATCTGGTAAAATGATGCTATTAAGGATTTTTATCAGAGAAAGGAGGACCCGGCTATGGGATATGCCGTACCAATCGAAACCAGCGCCCGCCACATCCATATGTGCCAGGCAGATTTTGAAGCATTATTCGGAGAGGGGAAGACCTTGACCCACAAAGCCGACCTAAGCCAGCCGGGACAGTTTGTTGCCCACGAACGCCTGACAGTGCAAGGACCCAAAGGCACCTTTGAAAACGTAGCAATTCTTGGTCCTTTCCGTTCGGAGACACAGCTGGAGATCTCCATGACAGACTCCCGTAAACTTGGAATCCAGGGAGTAATCCGTCAATCCGGAGATACGGCAGGGACGCCAGGCTGCACTTTAACCGGCCCCAACGGATCTATCGACATCGACCACGGCGTCATCGTCGCCAAACGTCACATTCATATGACACCCGTCCAGGCCGTCCAATTACGGGTGAAAGACAACGATGAAGTCTTTGTGATTACAGAAAGCTTCGAACGGGCTTTAATCTTTGCCGACGTTATCGTCCGTGTACACCCTGATTTCGCCCTGGCTATGCATGTGGATACAGACGAGGCCAATGCCTTTGCCGGAGTCGAGAATCCCACCGGCGTGATTCTGAAGCTGTTCGGCGGACAGGCCTATAAACTGCAACAATGGGCGGAAGAACTCCAGAACGGCATTCAGCGGCTCTAGGTTTCTCCACACCCATTGACGTAATTTTCACATATAAGCTTCTATAATCTGGCTGTCAGCGTTTTGGCAGTCACACCTTCAATCATGCCAAGCTTCCCGGACAGGGAGCTTGTGGCATCCTGAGGGGCATCGATCACCACACTGATGATCGAAACGCCTCTGTCGCGGTATGGGATCCCCATACGTCCGATAATATAATGACGGAATTCGTGCAGAAGGTCATTGACACCCCCTGCCGCTTCCTCATCTTTAATGATAATACTGATCACCGATACTCTTTCATCCATGACTTATTCCCCTTCCGCAAGAGAATCCACGATCTGCTGCGCAAATCTGTCCAGTTCCTCTTCCTGTCCTGCTTTCAGCGCAGACTTAACACTAAGCTGCATCTCCAGCAAATTGATGTCTTTCAGTTCTTCCAGCTTTTTCACGATCTGCTTGCCCGCCGTCGGCGCCCAGCTTCCGTTGTCGATCAGCGCAACTGTACGTTTCTGAACCGACAGTGCTTTCATATCACTGAGCAGATTCTCAATAGGCGGATAAATCCCTCCATTGTAGGTGGGGCATGCCAGTACGATATGGCTGGCACGAAAAATCTCCGCAATCAGATCCGAAATATGGGTGGAAGAAGCATCATACACAGAAATGTGCGTAAGCCCTTTATCCGCCAGCCGGGAAGCAAGCGCATTGGCCACCTGTTCCGTATGTCCGTACAGAGATCCATAGATAATCACGACCTCTCTGTCTTCCGGCTCGTAACGGCTCCACTTATCATGCTTCTCAATAAAATACCCCAGATCCGATCTCCACACCGGTCCGTGAAGCGGGCAGATCATCTGAATATCCAGGGCAGCCGCTTTCTTCAGCAATGCCTGTACCTGCACGCCGTATTTTCCCACAATATTGGTGAAATAACGTCTGGCATCCTTGATCCAGTCCTTTTCAAAATCTACTTCATCATTGAAAATATTTCCATTCAATGCCCCGAAGGTTCCAAAGGCATCTGCGGAGAACAGAATTTTCTCTGTCTCATCATAGGTGACCATCACCTCCGGCCAATGTACCATAGGCGCCATAACAAAATGCAGGGTATGCTTCCCGGTATTCAAAGTATCGCCTTCCTTGACAAGCACAGTACGCTCTGCTTCCGGGGCGTCGAAGAACTGACCGATCATCTGGATCGTCTTGGCATTGCCCACCACCTTCATCTGCGGGTACCGGTCCAGAAGCTCCCCGACGTTGGCTGCATGGTCCGGCTCCATATGTTGTACCACCAGGTAATCGATAGAACGGCCGTCCAGCGCATATTCCAGATTCTCTTTAAACTGCCCGGACGCAGATGCATCCATGGTGTCCATCAGTGTTACCTTCTCATCCAGGATCAGATAAGAATTATAAGAAACCCCTCTGGGAATGGGGAACAGATTCTCAAACAGATTCAGTCTTCTGTCATTGCAGCCGACCCATACGATATCTTCTGTTACTTTTCTTGTGATATGCATACTCAATTCCTCCTGTATCGATAACTTTCTTCTTAGATACGGCACGTCTTCGTGCCGCGGTCCCTTTCATGCATCTGCATTATAGCACATTTTCCTCTTATTGTATCCACTTATTTTCACTGGAAATAAACGGCGCAGGCAATCAGATAAACCGCAGCATAATATAGAGCAAGGAGCAGCAAGTCCAGCCACCTCTCCCTTCGTTTCTTTATCACTCTCCAGGCGATCATCACATCGGAAGTCAGGAAACAGATTCCTCCCGCCGCCGCGCATCCGGTCCATGCAGACGGCTTGTCCACATACAAGGTGACCGCCATGGAAGCCATAGTTCCCAGGAAGAACAGATAAAGAAGCGCCAGTCCTCTTTTTCTTCCCAGCCTCGGAAACTCTCTCCGGAAAATCCAAAAGACCGTTCCATAGACCATCAAAAAGACGGCCAGCGTCTTCCACGAGGGGAGATTCCAGATCCAGAAGGCCGCAATCAAAAATACATGGCCTGCCCCGAACAGGCCGCCGCCAGGAATGAAGGCAATCTCAAGCACCACATCCGCCGCCATGCAGCAGATCAGCCCCGCCAATACCATCAGGGCTGCGGCGTCCAAATGCCTTATGGTCCCGGCCAGGCATACGGCCACCGCCATGGCAGTGGCCGCCGCCTTGAAAACCAATGCTTTCTTCCCCCACCTTCTTTCCAGCCCCTTATACAAACTTCCGCATACGATCATCAGACTTATCGTTACTGTAATCATCCTGTTGTACCTCTCCTGATTTCTGATCTTCTGTTTCAGATTCTCACTGCGGCACAGCTCGCTGCCTACCGGTCACATCCAGACAATAATCCCCCCGGATCAACAGTTCTGACAGGGGAACCGGAACATAGCCCCGCTCTAAAAGTCCCTGTATCAACTCTGGCAGCGCCTTCTCCAGATATCTGGTTCCGGCATGCAGCAGTATGATAGAACCATTTTTCAGTTCTTTACTTTGAAGCACCGTCCGCAATATTGCCTCTTTTCCATAATCCTTCCAGTCCTCGCTGTCAATATTCCAGGTGACTGTTTCATATCCCAGCTCCTTCGCCAGCAGAATTAAAGAATCGTCATAATTCCCGTAAGGAGGCCGGAACAGATTCATCTTTGTTTCCGTCAGGCTGCAGACCTGTTCCTGTACCCGGGCAATCTGTGTTCTTCGGTCCTCCTCGGACAGCATTGTCATATTCTCATGGCTCTGTGTATGATTGCCCAGATCATGGCCGCCTTCATAGATTGCTTTAACCTGCTCCGGATGCTTTCCGACCCATTCTCCTGTGACAAAAAACGATGCTCTTACATCCTCTTTTTCCAAGATCTCCAGGAGCATATCCAGGTCTTCACTGTTCCACGCCACATCAAAAGTCAACGACACTTTCGCCTCTTCCGTCTCGACAGAACGAATGGGCAGCTCTCTCCCGTTCACATTTGAGGATATGGATATACTGCTGCCTGTATAACGCACTGCGCCAAGCAGCAGAATTCCTCCTGCCACCGCCAGGATCAGTTGCCCCACCCGTCTGTTTCTTCGTCCATCTTCCATATACACGACCCCGGAATTCCGGCTTTACTTTTAATATATGACAGACGGCAATCTTTTATTTCCTTCTTTCTTCTTTTGATGTTATAATGACTCTATGAAATCTGCAACCACAAAAAACATTAAACAAAATATTTTTTACACCTTTGGGATCTTCCTGGCCGCCACTGCCCTGGCATTTTTATTCTTTTACTTTGTCCGGGACAATTCTGCCAACATTGCTCTGATCTATATCCTGGCCCTGATCCTGATCGCCCGGCATACCGATGGCTATCTCTACGGAATCTTCTCGGCACTGTTCAGCGTAATCTTCATTAACTGCTTTTTTACCTATCCTTTTTTCGCAGTGAATTTTACCCTGAGCGGCTATCCCATCACTTTTCTATGTATGCTGGCCATCACCAGCCTGACCAGCGCCACCACGACCCGTCTGAAAATTCAGGATCGGATGCTGGCGGAACGTGAACGCAGAATCAACGAATCAGAGAAGGAACGGATCCGGGCAAATCTTCTCCGGGCGGTTTCTCATGATCTTAGGACTCCGCTGACCAGTATCATCGGAGCTTCCGCCTCTTATATGGAAAATACACCGGAACTGACAGAAGAAGAAAAGCTTCGTCTGGTATCGAACATCAATGAAGATTCCCACTGGCTTCTGAATATGGTGGAAAATCTCCTGGCTGTCACCCGCATTCAGGGCGACGAGCAGAAAGTCAAGAAAGAGCCAGAAGTTGTGGAGGAGGTCGTGGCCGAATCCATCCACCGGCTGGAAAAACGAATCCCGGATATTTCTATCCGGGTAACGGCGCCAAAAGAAATGCTTCTGGTTCCAATGGATCCGCTGCTGATTGAGCAGGTTCTGATTAACCTGATGGAAAATGCTTTCGTGCATTCCGAAAGCGCAGATCCCATCGAGCTACACATCACAGAAGAGACGGATACCGTTACCTTCCATATTCTTGACCACGGCAATGGAATCGATATCGCTTCCATACCGGATATGCTAAGCGGACAATACCAAAACGGCCATCCGCCGGATACCCGCCGCGGCATGGGGATCGGGCTTTCCATCTGCAATACGATCATCCAGGCCCACGATGGTTTCTTCGCAGCCCGCAACCACGATGACGGAGCGGAATTCTATTTTACACTGTCCAAAGGAGAATAACTGACATGCCTCAAAATTATTCTGTACTGATTATCGAAGACGAGAAAAACATACTGGACTTTATGGCAAAAGCCCTGAAAGCCAATGATTACAAAGTATATACCGCCTCTTCCGGTCAGGCCGGACTGGCTGTTATTACTTCGCATTGTCCGGACGTCATACTGCTGGATCTGGGACTTCCAGATCTGGATGGCAACAAGATTATCTCCTCCGTGCGGGAGTGGACCAGCTGTCCGATCATCGTAGTCTCTGCCCGGACCGGAGAACAGGATAAGGTCCATGCCTTGGATCTGGGCGCGGACGATTACATAACCAAACCCTTCGGGACTCCGGAGCTTCTTGCCCGGATCCGGGCTTCCCTCAGACACAGCAACCGGATGGATTCCGGCAGTCCTCTCTATATCCGCCCCTACCAGAGCGGTAATCTGACACTGGATTTTGAACGGAGGCGCCTGACACTGAACGGTAAAGAGATACACCTGACTCCGGTGGAATATAAGATTGTTGCGTTCCTTGCCCGGAACTCCGGCAAGGTAATGACCTACTCCGCGATCATGTCTAACATCTGGGGGCCGTACACCGATAACAATAACCGGATCCTGCGTGTCAACATGGCCAATATCCGCCGCAAACTAGAGGCAAACCCTTCACAGCCCGAATATATCTTCACAGAGGTGGGCGTCGGATACAGGATGAAAGAAGACGAGCGTGAGCTCTGCTAAAGTCCTGTTAAGAAGTTCTTTGATGTCTTTTCAGAATCCCATGCTCCGGCTATAATAATTTTGAAGGTGGCATATCGTAATAAAAGCCTCATTCATTATTCTCTCAATGCGGGCTGTCCGAAAACGGACAGCCCCTTTTTTGTGCCGGCGTCAGGCAAAAGCAAGGCTTGCCCGGCACCGGTACAAAAAATAAGACCTTACTACAAACCGGAGTTTTATAGGATTCCAGACTTGCAGAAAAGTCTTATTTATGTGTCTGACTTTAAGATCAGTGTAAAATGAATATTGGGATCATCTGGAATGGATGCTCAGGATAAACAGCGTAGACAATACCAACGCAAATCCCACCAGATCTATCGTCTGGAACGTTGTTCCCAGGAACATGGCAGCCAGAATCGTCGCAGCTACCGGTTCCACGCTGGACAAAAGTCCGCTGTACACAGAACCCACGCTTTTCAGCGCCGCCAGGTAAAAACAGAACGGGAGGATGGTCCCCATGATCACAATACTTAGGAACGCAATCACCACCGCCAAATCCACCTGCGCTTCCATCCGCCAGGGGCGGGTTGCCAGGGCCAGAACTGCGCCGCCAATGAGCATGGCCCAGGCACATACCATCTCTGCCGGAAATTTCTTCAGCAGCGGCCCCGGGATCACCCCGTAAAAGCAGGTGGTTAACGCCACCAAAAGCCCCAGCAGTATCCCTTTGGGGGAGACTGACAAAGCGTTCAGGTTCCCGTGTGTCACTACCAACAGGATGCCAGAGACAGAGCATAACACCGCAATGATCTCTTTTGCCTTGGGCGCGACCCGGTAGATAACCGCAAAATACAGGATCAGCATAGCCGGATTCAGATATTGAAATACTGTAGCCGTACCGGCGTTGGTCTCCTGGACTGCCGCAAAAAATGTATACTGCATCCCCATCATTCCCAGCACGGCAAATGCAATCTGCCTAAGAACATCTTCCTTATTCTTCCACATCCCGAAAGGTTCCTGGCGCCGAATCAAAAACGCATACAAAAACAGCAGGATACCGGCTGACAAGAGCCGATATGGCACCAGCCATTCCGACACGATTCCCTTATCTTCAAACAAATACTGTGCAATGGGACTGGACGCCCCCCATAAAAGTCCTGCTGCGAAGGCAGCCGCAAACCCTTTCTTTCGCTCCATCTTCTCTCAATTCCTAACTGCTAGTCTCTAATCATTTGCATTTAGCCATTCTTTCATCAATTCCACATATCTATCATTATCTTCCACAAAACACATATGGCGACAGGTACGGAACAGTTCCCACTGGGAATTGGGGATCCTGTCATACATGTATTTAGCGATATACGGAGTACACAGATCATCGCCGCCGCTGATCACAAGCGCCGGTTCCTGAATGTCTTTGAGCTGCTCTGTCACATCATAATCCTTCAAGGTTCCCTGAGGTGTGAATTCATTGGGGCCCCAGCCAACGAGATATGCCTCTCCGCCTTTTTGTACCTTACGGCGCAGGCATTCTGGTGAGTCCTCCGTCACCTCGCCTGCCGCGTGGCGCAGCATATACTCAGTCTCCGCAGCCACATATGCCGGATCACTGTAATCACCGGCAGAAGTTGCCTTATCGATGGCCTCCTGCATCTCTTTGGGCAGAAACTTGATCATACGGTGCTGTTCGATTCCCCACATCCAGGACGCCGGCAGGGTACTGGACAGAATCAGGCTCTTAAGTCCTTCCGGTTTGTGATTGCAGACATAATCCAAAAGCAGCATACCGCCCCAGGACTGTCCCAGCAGATGAATCTCCTCCAGCCCCAGATGCTCCCGGATTGCTTTGAGCTCCGCGATCCAAGTATCTGCCGTCCAAAGATCCGGCCGGTTTTCCACATATGAATTCCCGCATCCGATCTGATCGTACATCACCAGTTCACGTCCATCTTCTTCTGCCAGACGGTCCAGAACTTCAAAGTAATTGTGGGTAGAGCCCGGTCCGCCGTGAAGCAGCACCAGTGGCTTCTTGTTCCCGGTCTTCTTCCCAACGATCCGATAGTAAGTTTTATATTCTAAAAACGGCATATATCCTTCTCTGATTTCCATAGTATTCTAATCCTCCTGTTTCTTATTTTTCTGAATCTTATTCCCCGATCATCATCCGGATGATCTCTTCATTGGTTGCCTTCATTCCATCTTTTCCCAGTCTTCCGACATTATGGATGGTTGCTTCTACCCCGTTTGTTACGATACCATCTCCGGCATAGAACTGCTGCCCCCGGATAAACATATGATATCCCAGAATACCAGCGTCCACCGAAGCCGCAATCTTGGCCGCGCAGGATGCTTTCGCACCGTCGCACACCATCCCGGATACGATCGCCAGCGCATTGACCACCGTGTGAATCACTTCCTGGTAACCGCCGCCGCACAGATAAGCAATCCCGGCCCCGGCAGCCGCACCGGCGCTGACAGCCCCACAGTATGCCGACAGCCGTCCGATCCCCGTCTTCTGATGGATCGCCACCAGATTTGAAAGCGCAAGAGCACGGTATGTCTGCAGTTCATCCGCCTTCAGTTCCTTTGCGTATTCCAGAACCGGAAGGGAACACGTCATCCCCTGATTCCCGCTTCCCGCATTGATGATCACCGGAAGCTCGCAGCCGTTCATTCTGGCATCCGATCCGGCCGCAGCCCTTGCTTTGGCCCGTATCTTTACATCCTGGTCCCCATAAGTATCCAGTAAAACACTTCCGATATTCGCGCCGTAATCTCCTCTGAGGCCCTCATCGGCAATGGCTGTATTATACGCGATCTGACGGGAGATCATGGGACGGATATCCTCGATATCCACACAGTTAACAAATTCCCAGATACTTTCCATATCCAAAAGGCTCCGGTCTGTCAGTCCTTCTTCCTTCTCACCTTCAACCGGGATATCCAGAAGCACTTCCCCGTCTTTCTCTATATGGACGATGTTGGTATGATAATTGGCGATCCGGACGCTGGCCTGTGAATTTCCCTTTGATACGGTTATAATAATCTCAAAAGTAATACCATGATCCACATGCTCCACCGTAATCTTTGCCGTCTTTAGAAACCGGATCATCTCATCGATCTCTTCTTTCGACACTTCCGCGATAACCTCCAGCTCCTTCTCGGAACGCCCTGCTATGATCCCTGCCGCAGCTGCCGCTGGAATCCCTTTCAGATGGTTGGTATTCGGCACAATCACACTCTTCACATTCTTAATGATACTGCCACTGGCCTCCACTTTGACCTGATCCGGGATGCAGCCCAGAATTTCTCTTGCTTTCGCAGCCGCATATGCAAGAGCGATCGGTTCCGTGCACCCCATGGCAGGAACCAGTTCTTCCTCTAATATCCGCACATATGCCTGATATTTTTCATCGGTTTGTTTCACTTTCCCACACTCCTTTCTCTCTCTGATCACATACCGATGCCGTATTTCTGCTATCTATACTCCAATCGCATTCCCTGTGTACAACTGGTTATACCGTCCTCTCTGTTCCAGTAACTGCTCGTGCGCCCCTGGTTTGGGCAGCACGCCCTGCGTGACAATTACCATAATTCTATTATATACATAAGTCGATAAAATTCCTACCCCATAAAATGCCGCAATGCAGAGAATTGCCGGCGCCAGAGGTGTAGCAGCCTTATACTCTTTGACTTCCTTTGACAGAATCCGGATCATAAGAATCTTCCTTGTCCGTATACGGTACCTTTTCCAGCGTAAATCCACGTCCGCTCACCTCATTGATCTGGGTGATCGTGATAAATGCTTTGGCATCGATACTGTGGACCAGTTCTCTTGCAGAATACAACTTCCGGTTAGGGATAATACATAAGACGCCCTTCTGCTGTCTGGCTCCAAATCCAGTCTCAATGTGAACCATGGTCACTCCTGCATCCATCTCTTTTAACACCCGTTCCTTAATTTCCTCATATTTCTCCGAAATAATAAAGAGCTGGATCTGGGATTTTCCAAGCAGCATCACCCGGTTCAGGATCACCGTCGTCAGCACCAGCGCCATGATCCCGTACATTACCTGTTCCGGTGTGGAGAAGAAAATCTGGCTTCCCAGCACAATGAAATCCACCACATATAACAGAATCGCTACCGGAATATGAAACCATTTATTCAATACAAGCGCCAGAATATCCGTTCCTCCGGTGGAAGCTCCCACTTTTATCACCAGTCCGATGCCTGCTCCCAACAGCACGCCACCATAGATGGTGGCAAGCATCATATTTTCCGTCAGTTCTGTAATACCCGGAACAGACTGGGCAACGGACAGAAACGCCGGATAAATGAATGTACTAAGAATGGTGGTAAGCGCAAACTTCTTCCCCAGCACCAGCGCTCCCAGTACAAACAGGAATGCATTCACAGCCAGAATAACTACAGACAACGGGAACGGCAGAAACCGGCTCAGTATCAGGCCGATACCGGTGGCTCCTCCCATAATAATTCCATGGGGCACCACAAAAGCTGCCACAGCAAACGCCAGCACCGCGTTTCCCGCCATCACTCCCAGCACAGTCTGAATCAGCCTTTTCCATTCTTTTTTCATACCCAAAACCTCTCTTCTTTGCTATTCTTATGAGATCCCTTTCATCGTCAGCTGAATCCGTTTCTTCTTCAGATCTACGCTAAGCACCTTCACATCAACGATATCCCCCACGCTGACCACTTCCAGCGGATGCCGGATGAATTTCTTATCTGTAATCTCAGAGATATGAACCAGTCCGTCCTGATGAACTCCGATATCCACAAACACACCAAAATCAATGACATTACGTACCGTTCCCTTCAGCACCATGCCTTCTGTCAGGTCTTTCATCTCCAGCACATCTGTCCGCAGGATGGGCTTTGGCATCTCTTCACGAGGATCTCTGCCCGGTTTTTCCAGTTCTTTCACGATATCGCGCAGCGTAATCTCTCCCACATGCAATTCTTCCGCCAGCTTCTTGTAATCCCTAATGGTAAGAGACAGTCCTGCCAGCTTGCCGCCACGAATATCCTCCGGACGGAAGCCCTGCCTTTTCAGCAGCCCCGCGGCGGCTTCATAAGATTCCGGATGTACGCTGGTGCCGTCCAGCGGATTATCCCCGTCCTGGATCCGCATGAATCCTGCGCACTGTTCATATGCTTTCGGCCCTAACTTAGCCACCTTAAGAAGCTGCCTTCTGTCCGTAAATCTTCCGTTCTCTTCCCGATAGGCTACGATATTTTTTGCAATTGTCCCCGAAATTCCAGAAATATATGCAAGCAGCGGAGCGGATGCTGTATTCAGATCTACGCCCACCCGGTTCACGCAATCTTCAACCACGCCGGACAGTGCTTCTGTCAGCTTTTTCTGATTCATATCATGCTGGTACTGTCCGACTCCGATCGCCTTGGGATCGATCTTCACCAATTCCGCCAGTGGATCCTGGAGACGGCGCGCAATGGAGGTTGCGCTTCTTTGTCCTACATCAAACTTCGGAAACTCTTCACTGGCCAGTTTACTGGCCGAATAAACAGAAGCTCCCGCCTCGCTGACGATTACATACTGCACCTTCTGGGGAATCTCTTTTAACAATTCTACAATAAACTGTTCTGACTCTCTGGAAGCGGTTCCATTTCCAAGCGAAATCAGAGTAATGTTATATTTTTCAATAATTTTTTTTAAAAGATCCTTCGACGCCTGGATCTTCTTAGGTGTGGTGGGCGCCGTCGGATAGATCACCGTGGTGCCGATGACTTTTCCAGTGGGATTCACCACCGCAAGCTTACATCCGGTCCGGAAAGCCGGATCCCACCCCAGCACAGTCTGACCCGTGATGGGCGGCTGCATCAGCAGCTGTTCCAGATTTTTCTTAAACACATCTATGGCTCCGTCTTCTGCTTTCTCTGTCAGCTCGCTGCGGATCTCCCGCTCAATCGCCGGAGCGATCAGCCGTTTATAGCTGTCCTCCACCGCTTCCTTCAAAATCGGGGTCGTATACACATTATCTGTCCGGATCGTCTTTTTCTCCAGATAACGCAGGATATCTTCCTCCGGCGCCTCGATCTTCACCGTAAGGAATTTTTCTTTCTCTCCCCGGTTCAGCGCCAGCGTCCGATGACCGGCAAGCCGGTTCACCGGTTCTTCGAAATCATAATACATCTCATAAACAGACTCTGCCTTTTCATCTTTGGCTATGGATAGAATTCTGCCTTTTCTGACAGTCTCTTTCCGGATCCAGCTGCGGTGGGACGCATCATCGGAAAGATTCTCCGCAATGATGTCTCTGGCTCCATCCAGTGCATCCTTCACCGTTTCCACTCCTTTTTCCGGATCTACGTAATCCGCAGCCAGCTCCTCAAGCGCGCGGTCCGTCTTCTGAAGCAGAATCAGAGATGCCAGCGGCTCCAGCCCCTTCTCCTTGGCAATGGAAGCTCTCGTCCGCCTCTTCGGGCGGTATGGACGATAAAGATCCTCCACCGTCACCAGAGTTTCCGCCGCCAGGATCTGTGCTTTCAGTTCTTCTGTCAGTTTCCCCTGCTCCTTAATGCTTCCCAGCACCTGCTCTTTCTTCTCTTCCAGATTACGCAGATAGATCAGTCGTTCATGAAGCCTGCGCAGCTGCTCGTCATCAAGGGTTCCTGTTGCTTCTTTTCTATATCTTGCAATAAACGGGATCGTATTTCCTTCATCGATGAGGCTGACTGCCGCGTCTACCTGCCATCTCTTTACACCCAGTTCTTCTGTAATCTTAAGATTAATATCCATGCTCTGTTATCCTTTCTGTCTGTCTCGGGCATGCTTCTCTTCAGTCTGCCACGAGGATAATTATAACGGATTCACCATCGGTTCGCAACGGTCTTGCGCATACCGAGTTCACTCTGTTTTCTTGAAAAAAACTATGACGCATGCTATACTATCCATAACTTATTATAAGCATAACAAGGGGAGCATCAGTCATGAATCAGGAAACGCAAGATCTTTCAAAACAGCAGCTGAAATCCAGAGAAACCAAAGCACGGATCTTCCGTGCCGCAAGACGGATTCTCCAGCAGAAAGGATATGAAGAACTTTCAATCAAAAATATCTGTGAAGAAGCCGGCGTATCCAACGGAAGCTTTTATCATCACTTTAAAACCAAGGATGATCTGCTTTCTTATTATATTGAAGAACAGCCCAGCATTGATCCAGACTATCTGGATCTTCCCGCAAACGCCGAAGAAGCAAAACAGGCGATCATCTTCGTATATCTGAATTACGTCCACTATTGCCAGGAGCTTGGAGTTGCTTTCATGTCTAATTATTATACGCCAAAGAATCAGTCACTGAATCCGCTGATCCGCACAGAACGTCCCTATCCCATCGTTACCGTACACAACTATCTTCAGAAAGCAATCGATGCAGGCATTATACACTTCGAACAGGATCTGGAAGCAGTGACCACCGACATCCGTATGATTGTGATCGGCAATGTATTCGAATGGTGTCTGAAGCACGGGAAGGCAGATTTTGAGGAAAATATGCGGCGGTCACTGAAGACCTATCTGGATGGATTATTCTGAACCGCGGCGGACAGCAGAAAGGAAGCGATCGGCCATGTATCATTTTATCGTGAATCCGGCTGCAAGATCCGGACTGGGAAAACGCATCTGGGAGGAGACAGAAGAGATCCTGCAGCGCCGCCAATTATCTTACGAAGTCCATTTTACCCGGTATCAGACGCATGCCACGCGGATTGCCCAGAGAATCACCGAAGACGGACAGGAACACACCCTGATCGTTCTTGGAGGCGACGGAACCGTCAATGAAGTTCTGAACGGCATCCACGACCTCTCACAGGCCACGCTTGGGTATATTCCGATTGGATCCAGCAATGATTTTGCCAGGGGACTCCATCTTCCCAAAGACCCTGGACAGGCCCTGGCCCGCATTCTGGACTCGTGTTCGGCCAGACCGGTCCGGATCGGCTGCATCCGCTTCGGTACAAAAGAACGCCGGTTTGCAGTCAGCGCAGGGTTTGGCTTCGATGCCGCCGTCTGCCATCAGGTTATGGTATCACCTCTGAAGAAGTTCCTGAACCGGCTTCATCTGGGAAAACTGACCTACACCGGTGTAGCGCTGCGGCTTCTGCTCTTCATGAACCCAAAGGGAATGCGCGTCACCTTGGACGGGAAAACGCTTGCGCCGTTTGAGAAGGTCTATTTTGCAGCGGCTATGAATCTTCCGTATGAGGGCGGCGGTTTCAAGTTCTGCCCCGCCGCAGACTGCCGGGATGATAAACTGGATATTATTCTTGTATCTGGCATCTCCAGGCTAAAAGCCCTGCTGCTTTTGCCAACTGCTTTCGCCGGTCTGCACACACGGTTTGGGGGAATTCAGATCTTTACCTGCCGTCAGGCTGAGTTCATCAGCAAAATACCGCTAGCCGTCCATGCAGATGGAGAACCGATCCTGCGGCAGATCCGGATTTCCGTGCGGCTGGAAGAAAAACCGCTGCGAGTGCTGGGACTTCCATAAACCGCGCTGCGTGCTTACTGTGGCTGACGCCACTTCGCACACCGTGCTTTCACCAACTGTTCCGCTCGCGATCTCGCAAAATTGTACAAGCACATTTGCTCGCCGTGCTTCCACCAACAGTTCCGCTCGCGCATTCGCAAAACCGCACTGCGTGCTTACTGTGGCTGTCGCCACTGTTTTGCTCATTTTAGGGCGCTCGGCTCATAGTGCTGTGCTGCCCGCAAAATTGTGCAAGCACATTTGCGGGCAGCACAGCACTATGGCGGAACTGTTGGTGAAAATTATTAACAAACGGTGAACATGGTTGTTGATTCATTTTTTTCATGTTATAATCCATGAAGACTCTGGAATATGTTTTAGAAATAAATCACGAAAAAGGGGTAGTGATATGAAAACCGTAACGACAGCCAGACGTTTGCTAAAAAAATATAGTCATGCGTGGGTGTTTTTATATGCATTCATTTATATGCCATGGTTCTGTTATCTGGAGAACCGGACAGGGGTTCGCTACACGTTGATTCATTCTCCGCTGGATGATTATATTCCGTTTGTAGAATATTTCGTAATCCCGTATCTGTTATGGTTTGCGTTTATCGCCGTAACCTCGCTTTATTTTTTCTTTACTGACAAACAGGGGTTTTACCGGCTCTCCGCATTCATGATTGCCGGGATGACGTTATTTCTGGTCATATGTACTTTCTTTCCTAACGGACAGAACTTAAGGCCGGATACTTTTCCTCATGAGAATATATTCACCGACCTGGTGCAGATCATATACACAGCGGATACTCCCACGAATGTACTCCCCAGTCTGCATGTCTTCAATTCCCTATGTGCCTCTATCGCGATTGCGCACAGCTCGAATCTGAAGAAACACCGGGCAGTACAATATGGCGCATACGCGCTGACAGCACTGATCATTATGTCTACTGTACTTTTGAAACAGCATTCTGTCACTGATGTGTTTGCTGCATTTGCCATGGCACTTCTGATCTATCCGCTGATCTATGTAACCGAGATAAAAAAGGCGCCGAAGTTTTCTCAGCAGCCTATATAAACGAAAGGAGACTATAACCTATGTATGCAGAATTTAGTGATAACCTGGTAACCGGAAACGAGATGATCGATTCCCAGCACAAAGAACTGATCGAAAGGATGAACAAATTACTGGAGAGTTGTGAACAGAGCAACGAGAAAGCCGTTGCAGTTAAGACGCTGGATTATCTGTCCGACTATACAGACTTTCATTTTTCGGCAGAAGAACAGCTGCAAAGAGAGATCGATTATCCCGGATATGCGAAGCATATCGAACAGCATGCGGCATTCCGCCAGACCATCAAAGAACTGGAAGAGATGCTGGAAGAAGAAGAAGGTCCTTCCAACGCATTCGTAGAGAAGGTTCAGGAGAACATCGTGAACTGGTTCTACACTCACATTGAAGGCTTCGACCGCTCGGTGGCAGAATATAAGTTCATGCGAGAGAACAACGAAAGATTATAGCTTCAGATTTTCTGTAAGCCAATATAATGTGTCCATAATATTGGGCAGAACCTTTAAGGTTCTGCCCAATGTTTGTATAATCATGTATTTTTCAATCCTGCATTTTCTCTACAGTTGGGAAGAGGTCTTTTTCCCATTTCCCGTAACAATCCCCCCATACCGGGTATATGCCTCAAACGCGGAGGGAATCGGATATTTTTCTCCGATCTCTTCTGGTTCTATAAACAAGAATTCTTTTTCATTCGTCTTCTCCAGCTCATCCACGATTACCTCATAACCGATCATATGCCATTCAATATGACTGAAGATATGCTTTGCGTTCTCCAGCTTTCTTACCCGCACCGGCATCAGACCGATTTCCTTACTGTATGCTGTCACCGCTTCCATGGTCAGACGCCCTTCCAGATTGGGGAACTCATAGAGCCCCGCCAGCAGCCCTTTTGAGGGACGCTTGCGGATTGCCAGCTTCTTTCCGTCTTTGAAGACCAGAACGGTCCGATTTTCCACTCTGCGTTCCTTTGCCTTACTCTTTACCGGAATCTCAGAGATGATTCCCTGCTGCCTCGCTGCACAAAGATGGGCTGCGGGGCATTCTTCGCACCGGGGTTCTCCGTTCGGCACGCAGACAATGGCTCCCAATTCAATCAAGCCCTGATTGAAATCACTGGCGTGATCTGCGGGAATCACAGCCTCCAGTGCTTCTTCCACCCTGCGCCGCACCGCCTGTTTCATAATATCCTCCCGGCTTCCGGTAATCCTGGAGATTACACGCAGCACATTTCCGTCCACCGCAGGCTTCGGAATCCCATAAGCAAACGCCCCGATCGCTCCGGCCGTATAATTTCCAATCCCCTGTAAAGAACGGATTTCTTCATAGGTGCGGGGAAATTCCCCTCCGAATTCTGTCATGATCTGCACCGCCGCTTTCTGCATATTCCGCACCCGGTTATAGTAACCCAGTCCTTCCCATAACTTCAGCAACGTATCTTCTTCTGCCTCCGCCAGATCTCTGACCGTAGGCAGTTGCTTCAAAAAGCGTTCATAATAAGCCTTAACCGCTTCTACCCGGGTCTGCTGCAGCATGATCTCAGACACCCACACACGATACGCATCTGGCCGTTCTCTCCAGGGCAGCTCCCGCTTGTTCTCCCGGTACCAGGCCATCAACGGCTCTGCCAGCTCATAGAGACGGGGATCTCCGAGTACCACCGGAACCGGATCAGCCAACTCAATCTGTCCGCTGTCCACCCGGCAATCATACGCCAACACCTTCACACCGTTTCCCGCCGCTTCCACAAGCGCATCTGCAAACGCCGGGTGGGTATCTCTGTTAGGCGTAAAATACCGGACGCCTTTCATCTGGATGACAAAAAACACATATGCTTCATATCCTTCTTTGACGGCTCTTTCAAGCTCCTGCACATGCTTCACCGCCCGGTCACTGGGCGCATCGGGAAAACGTACTCTTCCTTCTTCCTCCAATGTTACCCCTTTTACTTCGATCAGAACCTTCTTACCGTCTGCTTCCACGTAAAGATCCACCCGGGAATTTCCATAGGTATACTCCGGCCGGATACACGTAATCTCCGAAAACAAGCGCCCCGATTCCAGCCATTCCTTCACAACCCGGTTAGGAATCTGCGAATCCATATTTACAATTCTGCCGCCCTTCTGCACAGAAATCAGATCCCATGCAGTTTTCCGACCCGGTTGGTCTGATTTCTGCAGATATACTTTCGTTCCCGGGATCAGCAGTTCCTTGCACCTTCCTGTATTTTTCACATGAACAGTTTCTTCCTTCCCGTCTATTTCTACACGGGCAATAAAACGATTGGGCCGGGATAAAAATGTCCCGGCCCTCATATTCTCATAGATCATCTTTGTCTCTCCCTTGTCATGCCGATACAGACAGTATAATATCGCGCCAGGGGAAATGTAAAGTTAATTCTCCCACGCATATCGTGCGATCTCACGATTCACCCGGTTTCGCAGCGTAATCAGATACATGTCGGATTTTGGATATATGCGGAAAGTCAATGGTTCCGCCAATTCTCCTTCTATCAGCTCCATCACATACTCTTTCGATGTAAAGGATTCCAACAGCTTCAATGCCCGCAGATCCGCCATCGCCTCATCATGAACCATCATGCGGATCGATTCTTCCGGATGCCGGTCCGCTCCCGGATACACCAGGAATGGGTCTCCGGACGGGAATGCGTTCCCCGCGTCTGTCACTTCATAAGGATTGATGTGTTCAATAGAAAACTGACTGTTATAGAAGTTGTATCCCCAGTGCAGGATTCCGATAATGTCATATTTGTAAAGCTGCACCCCATAGATCCGGTTTCTGGCCGACGGCATGGACATAAAACGGTTACTCACCTCATAACACTGCAACGTGCAGTAATAAGTCCACATATCCGTCAGACCGTGCGCCAGAAATTCTTCAATTTCATTATTCCCCGGAATCGGTTTGTCGATCAGCCCATGCCGGTAAAATTCATAACTGGACAGCGCGTCAAAGGTATGGAATCCCTCCAGCAGGTCACCCAGAGATTCCTTCGCCGCACGGTAGCTTTCCAGATGCTCTTCTCTTGGCTCATCCGAGATATGGAAATAAGTTCTATCCGCAATCCCCCATTCTCGTAGTTTTGCGATCAGCTGAGGCAAGAACGCGTGAAGAAATCTGGTGTACTCACCCACTGCCGGCGTATGCCATCCGAAGATCTTTTCTTCTTTCCCATCCACAAGCGCCACCACTTTTGGCGCATACTTTGCCCCCCACTGGGAGAACAGATGCGACATCTCAAAATACTCAATTCCGCATTTCTTGCACAGATCAATCCAGCGCTTTACCTGATTAAATCCAAACGAATATTCCCCGTTTTTTACTTCTACTTCTACCAGTTGGGTCGTGGTCCGCTCTAATCCTATAGCCGTGTCAAGCGGCGAAGTAAACAGCGGCACCAACATCATGTTACAACTTCGTTTCACATATTCCCGGAAATAGTTCTCCAGAATCTCCCAGTGTTCCTCCGAAAACACATCCACATGATAATAATCCGCCAGGCAGTCGGCATGCATCCATTCCGTATGCATGATGGAAAGCCGGGGCAGCTGTACCCCGATCACTGCCACCTTCGCCATGGCGGAGCAGACTTTTGTTCCGTTTTTCACCAGACAGATCTCGATCTCATAATCCCCTCCCGGAATGGCGTCTGTCAGTTCCACATCGATCCACAAACTTCTCCACTGACGTGAGCATACGATGGCTTTTCCGTCTCGCAGATCCCGCAGAAGATCCGGATACAGGCCGGATGTGGTCTTCAGATAATTATCATCCACAATCTCATTGACAGCTCTCCCCACCGGCACCTGCTCTACGGTACGGACACGCACATGATCTGCAATGCTGGAAATCACCTGTACATCCAGCCGTTCCCGCATCGAACAATCTCCTGTATAGGCAGCCTGAAAAGACACCGTTTCCCCCCAAAGTCCGGTAAGTTTCATACACTCCGGCTGATACACCGGCGTTTCATCCGGAAATACCTTCACCAGTGAAGATACTAATTTCATTTCGTATTTGATTTCTGTCGTCATACTGTCCATTTCTGCATCCTTTCATGATTTCTGTTTTCCCGCTGCCGGAATGTTATCTTTCCCGGATTCCGTATCCGATACCCGGCTCTCCATTTTCCAACAGGTACTTCTTCAATCCTCTCTGAAGCCCCGTCTCTTCCGGATATTCCCGATAATCGTCCGCAATAAACCCATAAACCCTTTCCTCTGCCTGCCGGTTCTGATACACTGTCCCGCAGATCCGGAACATCTCTTGAAATCGGAGGATATTACTTCCAGGATCCAGAATCTTCTTCAGGTTCGGCGACAGCAGCCAGGACAGGCAGTCATAATAATTATAAGAATCTTTAAAAAACTCGCCGGCACGGCGGAACGCTTCTTTGCACTGTTCCGGAACCAGTTTCCCATCTTCCGGAATATGTACATGAAGCGCTGGTTCTGCGCCGTACGGATCCGGAAGTGTCCCCGGTTCGAACTGCAGTCTTCCCAGCCGGTAGATTTTTCTCTTAAGCGGAAGTCCCAGCCATTCCTCCTGGATCAATCCCGGGATTCCTTTCTGCTTAACACAGCAGCGGTACCAGATGGTAAAATCATAGAACGTGTCAAAATACACCTGTTCTGTGATTCCATCTTCCTGGAAATCATTATACACCTCCACCGCCATCCGGGTATAGAGACAGAGAAGGAATTTTTCCTTCTCTGCCTTTTCCCCAAGCTTTTCTGCAAACCGGTCTCCCTCCAGATAAAAAAGCTTCTTCCACTTCTGATATTCTTCTTCTGAAATCACTGTCTTTTGGATCACTTCCCTGCCTTCCTGCGGGAAATGGATTCCGTCCAGAAATCTGTTTAAAGTCATATAAATTATCCTTTCACTCCGCCCAGGGTCATACCTTCCTTAAACTTGCTCTGCATGAAGATGTAGAACAAAAACGGCGGCAGGAAGTTGATTACCGCACAGGCCATAGTCAGTCCGACATCTGTATTGTATTGGGTCTTCATCACACTGAGCGCCAGCGGCAGCGTCTTCATCTCCTGCTTCGTGCAGGCAACCAGCGGCCA
Organism: uncultured Lachnospiraceae bacterium; assembly: GCA_949287925.1. Lineage (GTDB taxonomy): Bacteria > Bacillota > Clostridia > Lachnospirales > Lachnospiraceae > Merdimonas. The sequence continues at coordinate 42,446 of CASEIR010000009.1, read as the reverse complement.
CAGAAAATTATTCCATGCACCTACAAAGGTGAAGATAGCCAGCGCCAGCAGCGATGACCGGACCACCGGAAGCACCACCCGCACAAACGTCTTGAAATTCCCGCATCCATCGATTTCCGCCGCATCAATAAGATCCGAAGGCACATCCAGGATGGCCTGTCTCATAATAAAGACGCCAAATGCTGTAGGAAGCGGAAGAATCAGAGCCCGGTACATATTCAGCCATCCCAGTCCTTTTGTAATCAGGAATAATGGAAATAATCACCGATCCCACAACAAAAAGGATCTGAATCCGAGTAATGGGCATTATATAACAATAAGGTTCTATCTTTTTTATTCCTGTTCTTTTCTTCATATCAACCTCTATGCAAAAGAAAGCCCACTCATGCGGGCTTTTCCTGCTTTTTATCTCTGTTCTTATTCTTTATCAGCCCAGTATTCGTCCAGCAAATTCTATTTTCAAATGGATATTTTTTATAAACAACCTCTTTTATTGGTTTTTTCTATATCTACGGACTGCCGCCATAAAGGTATCAATCTGAGCAGGATCTGTAGTTTCCGGTATGTCGCATCCCGTTGCCAGCGTAAATCCTTTTGCCGATTTTTCGCCGGACGCTATGCATTTCGCCACCTTCCGCCGGATGTCTTCTTCGGTCCCGTTTAAGATGATTTCCACCGGATCCACATTGCCGGAGATGGGCACATAAGCCCCCAGTTCCAATGCCGCCCGATCCAGATCAATCACGTTGTCCAGACTGATCTCATTCAGGTCATACCGGGCAATATATTTCCAGATACTCTCTGTCTTACCGCACATGTGGAGAGATACTTTCCGCCCGGCCTTTTGTACCGCGTAATCCGTCAGTTCCTTTGTATAAGGAAATACGAATTCCTCGTACATCTTCGGTCCGATCAAAGCAGGATTGGCCACCGGATCTGCCATAGCGATTCCCAGGCCGTACTGTGACGCCAGATCGATACAACTCTTCTGGCTGTCCGTAACGATACGTATCAGACTATGAACTTCCCGGGGATATTTTCTGCAGTCCCGCAAAAGCCTCTCCACTCCTCTTAGATTTGCAGCAATGGTAAAAGGCCCTCCAATGCTGGCTTCCACCGGGACCATCTCTCCGGCAGCTTCCATCAAAAGCTGCGCTGCCTCTGCAAAAGGTCTAATTCTACTGTTTCGTTCGGCTTCCACCGGTTCCATGGTATTGGGGCCGATTACCATCCGGTCGTAGCCGTACCGGTTAAAGGGCAGAATCTCTGCCTCCGCCATCTTCAACGGATCATGCCAGAATTCCCATACGGATATTCCGGCAAACCGGCATTTAAACTCACTCATGAACGGAACTGCCGGGCAGCGGTCCACAGCCTGTCCGGCTTCTATGGCCCGCTTGCGCTCCATCGGTGTAAGCTGATCGTCTCTGTGCTTTTTCGCTTTCATCGTCATAAATAATTCCTTTATTTCTTATTGTCATACTGTTCAATCGTTCTCTTGATGCTCTGCATCCGCTGATCTGTCCGGGTTATGGTATCCGCACATTCTTTTAATTCTCTGGTAATCTCTTCCTGATTCGGAATATGCTTTTTATAACGCATCTGATGTTCCAAACTCGCCCAGAAATTCATTGCCACCGTCCGAATCTGAACCTCTACCCGCATTGGTTTCTTACACTCAGAGAAGAAAACCGGAACTTCTACGATCAGATGATAACTTCTGTAGCCGTTCTCTTTGGGATTACGGATATAGTCCTTCACCCGGACGATATGGATGTCATCCTGCCTGGTCAGCATATCCGCCACTTTGTATATGTCTTCTATAAAAGGGCAGATCACTCGAATCCCTGCCACATCGTTCAGATTTTCCTCAATGGATTCTATGGTCAGCTCCTTTCCCATTTTCTGTAGTTTTTCCGCAATACTTTCCGGTTTCTTGATCCTGCTCTGAATACTTTCAATGGGATTGCGGTCTCCTTCCAGAGACAATTCATCATTCAGTACTTCCAGTTTGGTGGTCACTTCCCGGATGGCTGAACGATACCGCATCATCAACCGGTTGAACTCTCTGAATTGCCGGAGCAGCTCTAGATTTTTCTTATTTTGGGACGGATTGTCCAGATTTATCTCTTGTCTATTCTCCACCTTGGTTTCCTCACTTTTCTTCATGCACTAACAATCTACTCCTATCATACTGGAATCTCTCTCATAATTCCACTACAAATCCTCTGTAAACTTTTCCATATATTGGCATTGTCCTGTTCTTTCTTTCATGTTAGTGTTGAACTGTACAAAGATACATCATCATTTATACACTGAAATTATGGAAAGGAGTTTATGATTATGAAAATCATCACATCTGATAAAATCGCGCCGTCCAACGGCCCCTATTCCCAAGGTTACATCCACAACGGAATCTTCTACTCTGCCGGACAAATCGGCGTAGAACCATCCACTGGAGAACTGCATGTCCACACCATCGAAGAGCAGACCGACCGGGCCTGCCGGAACATCGGCATCATGCTGGAAGCTGCCGGAACCGATTTTAGCAAAGTATTCAAAGCAAACTGTTTCCTGGCGGACATGGATGACTTTGACGCATTTAACCAAGTATATGCAAAATATTTTACCTCCAAGCCGGTCAGAACATGCGTTGCCGTTAAAACGTTGCCCAAGCATGCGCTATGTGAAATCGAGGTCGTAGCCGCGGTGGAATAAATCACTGTAATCAGCAAAAGACACGTCTCCCCCGAAGGGAAAAGACGTGTCTTTATTTTGGTTTTTATTATCCTTCCGTAATCCCTCTTGGCATCTGTCCCAGTCTTGCCCCTCTTCCATACTTCCTTGCCGCATAAATAAAGGCTTCTACATTCGCCTTCGGCGTTCCGATAGGAAGCTGGCACCCTGTGTTCAAGATAAATCCCGCCGGACTATCTGCGCATTTCTCCAGACACTCCTTACAGGAAGCGATCACCTCATCGATGGTTCCTTCCCTCATCACATCCACCGGAGGTACGTTTCCGGCAATTCGCATCCGGTCTCCTACTGCAGCCTTGGCAACGGCCAGATCCTCACAGTTGTCAATACTGAATGAGAACAGCCCTGCGTCCGCCAGATCCGCCCAGATGGGGCCGGTCTTTCCGCAGATATGGGCCCCCGGTCTTGATCCCATGATCTTCTCGGTTCCATCGATCAGTTTCTTAATATACGGAAGCGAATATTCATCAAACTGACTCTTACTGATGACGTCCATACAAGTAACCGGATCGGAGAAATTCGTTGCCACCGGGCCAAATTCCCTGTGGAATGCCTCGAACCATTTCAGGGAACATTCCACCGTCAGATCCAGCAGTTTGTGAAGCATTTCCGGATTCTTCCGGGTGTCTTTTAATACCTTTTCCACCGGCCGCACCGCTATTGCCGTAGATATAGGCCCCGCCACACTGGTGGTCATACTGACATCCGGGAACCGGTCTTTCAGACGCTTGGCGCTCTCCAGGATGGGCGCCAGCACCGGATTCTTATAAGGATCCGTCACCTCCAGCTTATCAAAGTCCGCATAATCCTGCAGCACGTGTTCCGCCACATAATCGATACCGTGCTCCGGCGCTGCCAGTTTAGAGCCCAGGGCGCCTCCTATGGTCTTTAGCCCCAGCCCCACATTGAAGCTGTCCAATCCGAATTCTTCTTTTCTCCTTCGGATGACCTCGCTTTTCACTTCAAAATCTTTCGCAAACTGTGTCGTCGTAAATCCGAAGATGTCCGCCATGGCCGGATCCGGAGCCTGAAGTGTATAAGGATTATAGTCCACTTCCTCTCCCGCATTATAGGCTTTCATTCGTTCTGCCGCCGTCATCTCATCCTTTTGTTCCTTCATCAACCGTTTCAGTTCATCATAATCCATAATCAATCTCCTTAAAATGTCGGAAATATCATACTTTCCGTAAATATCCGTTCATAGTTATCCGTTTCCGCCAGCTCCATGTACTCCATCTCTTCCGCCAGCGCTTCTACTTCTTCTTTCACACGCTTTGACATCAGCGTCATATAGGCTCCCGTCTTGGATGAATTTCCCACATAAACCAGTTTATCTTTAACTTCCTCCGGAAGGATCCCCACGCCAGTCAAAGAATCTGCCGGCAGATGCGCGCCGAACTGTCCGGCGATCATCACCTTATCCAGGTCATCCATGGAAATTCCGGCTTTGTTCAGAAGAGCCATAAATCCGGACAAGATCGCGCCTTTCGCCAGCTGAACCTGCCGCACATCGCCCTGGGTCACCAGAATCTCCGGATTCTCATGGAGGATGAATTCCCGTTTGGTTCCGTTCAGCCGGATCATGGCTTTACGGTAATCCTCATCTTTCAGTTTTTCTTTTTTCACGAATACGCCTGTCTTCTTTACTAAGCCAGTCCGCAGCAGTTCTTTTACCACCGCCAGTATTCCGCTTCCGCAGATTCCCACTGGTTTCTGGTCTCCGATCACTTTCAGCCGGACGCCCTTTTCCGTGATCTCTACATCTTCAATCGCCCCTTCTGCCGCCCGCATACCGGAGCTGATATTCATCCCCTCCAGCGCAGGACCGGCCGCGCAGGAACAGCAGAGAATCCTGCCATTGCTCACCAGCACGATCTCCCCGTTGGTCCCGATATCGATGAATAATACATTCTTCTGTTCTTTGTGCAACTCGCAGACATAGGCTCCCGCCACGATATCCGCCCCGATATAGGCCGATACCTGGGGCAGACAGTAAAGTTTCGTATCTTCCGCTGCTTCAATCCCGATTTCCCGGGCCATACACGTCTGCGCTTTTATGAATTCCGGACGATATGGAGACCTTCCAATGGATCTGGCGTCCACTCCCAGCAGCATGTGCGTCATGGTACAGTTGGCAGCCACATGGATTTTTCTAATCTCCCCTCTTGGTACATCTGCTTCCTCACAGACCTCCCCGATCATCCCGTTAATGGAATGGACGATTGCATCCTGCAGTTCCCGGACGCCCCGGTCCGGATGCTCGTATTCATAGGTGATCCGGGTCAGTACATCCAGCCCATAGTGCTTCTGAGCATTGATCATGGATGCGTTGGCCAGCTCTTTTCCCGTGGCCAGCTCCACCAGCGCCGTCACTACTGTAGTGGTTCCGATATCAATTACGATTCCATATCCGCTTTCATAGGAATCCATCTGGAACTCCGGCATATATCCCCGGGTCAGCACCTTGTGCCGTCCTTCTTTTTTCAAAAGCTCGATTTCTGCCTCTCCGTATATCTCTGTCAGACAGGAGAGCCGGATTCCCGCTTTTATTTCCTCCTCTTTCAGAAGTCCGGCCTCGGTTTCCGTCATGGCCGATACTTTACCGGATAAAAGCTTCACTTTGCATTTTCCACAAATCCCCTTACCGCTGCAGGGATTGTCCACAAATGCACCGCCCTCCAGCAGTGCGTCCAGAAGATTAGACCCGTCCGGGCAGCTGATCTTCTGATTCCCCTGCCGGATTCTAATCTCTGCCATTCTGACCGTCCTCCTCATTCAGGCACTCCAGAATTGCCTGTATATTTTCAATCGGTGATTTCATTCCCAGTCCACAGGCCGGAGAAATAATATCGGAGCCATTCTTTATGCAGCTTCTGGTCAGCATCTTCACCCGGGCCGGATCTCCGAATTCCAGAGCATAGGTGCTGACATTTCCCATCAGCACCCGGTTCTCCAGATGCTTTCTGGCCTCTTTCATGGGCACGATGGAATCAAAGCTGAGGGCATCGCTTTTCACTTCGTTTATTTCTTTATATACCGGGCTCATCTGGCCGCAGATGTGGACGATGGTGCCAAGCTTCTCTTTCTGCAGCCCGTCCAGCAGCCTGTTGATATAGGTAACTGCAAATTCTTTAAAATATTTCGGTCCCAGAATCTCTCCAGTCCCGCTGGGGTCTGAAATAGCGATCACATCTGCGCCTGCCTCGATCTGCGCCCGCCCGAATGCAATCAGCTGATCTGTGACAAACTCCATATACGCATGCGCTTCCTGATTTTTCTTCCGAAGTTCTTTATAAAAATTCACCGGTTCCATAACAGAGCTGGCCGTACTGACCGGCCCCGTGAGATTGCCCACAATGGGAACTCCGTTTATTTCCTCCTTCAGAATCCGGATGGCGTCCGTCACCACCTTGGCCCGCCCTCTTGTCACATCCACTGGCAAGAGCTTCCGGTAATCGCTGACCGTATCGATCACATATTCTATCACATGAGGTTCATAGATATTGGATCCCATATCCACTTTGGCGCCCATCTCTTCCGCCTCCACCGTCATGCAGAAAGGGACGCCGCAGTTTTCAAAACATCCAGTCTCATAAACAGCTTTTGCCAGATCCGCCATCTTTCTGGCGTCTGTATGAGCCTCCGGCAGATACACGTGAATCTGATCCATCAGATCCGCCGTTACCATATTCATCATTCCGCCCGGACAGATGCAGGGCGGACGATCCGTTTTCTTTCCTTCAAAAGTTAATTTCAGTCTTTCTTTTGGCGTCAGCATATATTTCTTATTCTCCTATGCAATATTCAGAAGTCTTTTTGCCAGTTTCACAGCTTCCACCGCATTCTGGGAATAGCCGTCAGCCCCGATCTTATCCGCATACTTCTGGGAAATAGGACCTCCTCCAATCATAACTTTCACATGATCACGGATTCCGGCATCTTCCAGCAGATGGATCACCGTCTCCATGCCGCCCATGGTGGTGGTCATCAGCGTAGACATACATACCAGAGCCGCAGCTTCATCTTTCGCCGTATCCACAAATTTCTGAAGCGGTACGTCTCTTCCCAGATCGATCATCTCGAAGCCCGCCGTCTCCATCATAATTTTTACCAGATTCTTCCCGATATCATGGGTATCGCCTTCCACCACGCCGATCACGCATTTGATCTTATCCTCCTGCGACACCTCCGGCAGATGGGGGCGCAGAATGTCCAGTCCCACATACATAGCGTCCGAACAAAGCAGGACGTCTGTTACAAAGTATTCCTCCTCTTCGTACAGTACGCTGGCCCGGTTCATTCCGTCTACCAATCCTTCCATAATCCCGTCAAACGCAGGATAGCCGGCATCCAGATATTCCTGGGCCGCCTCGGCCACATCGTCTTCTTCCATCTCCAGAACGCCATCCGATAACCGTTTTAATAATTCTTCCTTTGAGCTCATTCGACTTCCTCCTGAATTTTATAATAATATAACCTCTTTAAAAATGCCGTTTTCCAGACTATAATTTATATTCTTAATACACATCTGTCCGGCAAACTTTGCCTTCCCTCTCATTTCAATGCACGCCTCTCCATACCTAGTTCCCTGGGGCAGCGCCAGGTCCCGGAATTTGGCATATCCGGTCCCCAGAAGAGCAAATGTGGTCTTCGGACATAACAGAATGATCGTCTCGTCGTCTGCAAGCTCCTCCACCTGTTTCAGAAACCCATAAGTAAAATCTTCCACCACCTGCTCCGCCATCTTCGGTCCCAGAATATTCAATCCTCCAGAAGAATCCGCGTAACTGATCATCTCTACACCGTACTTTTTAGCTTCTTTCATGAACCTCAGAATCTCCTGTCCCAATTTCCAGAACACATCTTTCATCAACTCCGGTTTCTTACGCATACCTTTGAATACATATTTTGCGTCGATCAGAACATTTAATATCGTAAACGGCCCCGATACTTCCAGCACAACATGTTCTCCCTGCTCTTTCAATGCCTGGCAGGCCAACAACACCTCATGGATCCTTCCTGTCGACAGATCTATAGGCGGAAGCTCCAGAATCTCTTCCGGGGACGTGCAGATATATTCCTTGGCCCGCGGTCCTGCCACTTCGTTTCCATAATTGATGATGCCTCCCATCGCCTCTGCTTCCACAGTATGACAGAAAGGAAGCTCGCAGAATGCTGCTCCGTCATGTTCCTTTAATGCTTTGGACAGCTTTGCCATCGTATCCCAGTGGAGATACGCCTCCGGGAATGTCAGGCCAAGGCCCTCAGTCACCGCACTGCTGATTCCTGCTGAATTATCATACGTGCAGTTAAAATCCTTGATCTCTCCCATGATTTTTTCCTCCTGATCATCGGAAGTGCCAAAAGGCACACTCCGGAATTGTAAATGATTGCCGAGTCTCGGACACGCCCGGACTTTGGCTTGTAAATATTGCAAAAAAAGCAGGGAAAACCCAGTGTAATCACTGATGTTTTCCCCACCGAAAAATCGTTTCATATATAGCAGGTCTCCTGACTCGATCTCATCCGCAGACTCCGCCTTCCCGGCATGCCGGTGGCTGATCTGAAGTCCTTGTCCATCACACAGTAGAGCGGGCTGTTCCGGATTCCCACCGGATTCCCTTTTCAACGCTTACGCATCACTATATACATTACATCACTATCTTATCATAGGAAAATTTCATTTTCATAATTGATTATTTAGATAGCTTTATAAGTTTTTTCTATGTGTGGAACAAAGATAAAAAATTCTTACAAATATCTCTCTGATTCTCCTGCCTGCAGCGCTTTATTCTTTTACACTTCCCCGGTCGATCAGACTACAGGGGACGATAATTTTCTTCGGATGATACTTCTGTTTCCACAGCAGCTCCATACAAAGTACCGCAGAGTCCGCACTCTCCCTCATATAGACCTCAATGGAAGACAACGGAGGATCTGAAAATTTTGAAAAATTCGTATTATTAAACGATATGACGCCCACCTGCCCGGGAACCTCAATCTCATGTTCTCGAAGCGCCATCATCAGCCCCGGAACCACCGCGTCACTGGCTGCGAATATAGCGTCCGGCAGTCTCTTTTTTTCTTCCAGATACTCGTTCATTACCTGATAACTGCTTCTGGCATTCATCTCACAATCTATCACCAGATCCTCACAAAACAACCCTCTCTCCAGCAGTGAATTCTTGTAATAATAGAATCTTGGATCCATCGTCAGTTCTTTCTGATCCCCGTAAGTATACACACTTCCCAGATAAGCTACTGTCTTTCCTTCCCGCTCAAAGATATACCGCAGCACCTGACGGATCGCGAGATGATAATTTGGCACAATACTGTAATACTTCTGGTCATCCGGAGATGAATCCATGAACACAATATTATCCGTATATTCATGAAATCCCTTTATTTCTTCCTGGGTAAATCTTCCGATCGCCACCAGCCCGTCCAGCGGAAGCTCATCATTTTTCACAAACTTCTTTTCTTCATTCCGATACAGCGGGACGGTCGTCCAGTGGTTGTCAAATGCCGCCTCATCCAGAAAGTTTTTCAGCATCAAATAATAAATATCTTCCTGCAGTTCCTCTATTTCAAACATCTGGGCAATCCCGATCCGCCTCTCACGATCCAACTCCTGTCTGCTCTCTGCCGCCGGACCCCATCCATGATCCGCCGTGTTCCGATACCGTTGACGGACCGTCTTATATCCCAGTTCTTTCGCTGCTCCTATCACTTTCTCCCGCGTATCTGCCGTCACATTCAATGTAGGGTCGCCATTCAGCACCCTTGAGACGGTAGACGGAGATACTTTCGCAAGTTCTGCAATATCTTTCAGTGTTGCCATTGGCTTTTACTCCTTATCCTTCTTCTTTCATAAAACTGAATTTTCATTTGTATTTACCATTTGAACAAATAATTACTAAAATTATACCATACGGTTTTTGTTCATAAAAGAATATTATTATTTCTTTACAGTTTTTTTACTTTATCTGAGGACGCAGATCCATACCCGTATTCGTAGGCAGCCCTCTTGCCGATTTATAGATGTTTCCTATAGCCTGTTCGAAACATAAAAAAAAGCGATTTGCCATCTCATTCCGTCCAGATTATACTGGTTATAGATATGAATAAGGAGGTAACAGCAATGTCTATTACTGCAGAAACCGCAAAGGCACATGCAAATGACCCAGCCGTGTTATGCTGCCGGGCAGAAGAAGGTATCACAATTGAAGCCGCCAATCTGGAAGATCCGGCGATTTTTGATGAATTAGTTGATTCCGGTTTACTGAATCTGGATGGATGTCTGAAGATCGGACAGGTTTTAGGCGCCAAACTGACTAAGACAAGTGATTCTTTGTCACCGTTAACCCCAGACAATGTAGATGGTTATAAAGAAGAAGCATCCATGAGCGAGGATGCCGGAGACGATACCGCAGCTGAGACTGAAGAGCCCACCTCTCAGGCCGCAGAGATCAGTGTTTCCGGTGCTGTAACAACCGTTAAGCACGGAAAAGTAGTAATTTCTATCAAAGAAGGAAAAGATATCTATCTGGAACTTCCGATATAGTAAACGTTTACCTTTTTATGACATATTTTCCCTTGTTTGAGCACTTTGGGTGCAATAATGCAAAAAAAGAGTAGCAGAGAAATCAATGTTATTAAATCCCTTGCCTTCACCATTGATTCCTCTGCTCTTCTTTTTTCTTTCTAAATGTCACAGTATTTTCGATAAAAACTCTTTCAGTCTGGGATCCTTGGGGTTTGAGAAAAATTCCTCCGGAGGAGCTTCTTCTTTGATCTGCCCTTCGTCCATAAACAGGACTCTGGACGCCACTTCTCTTGCAAATCCCATTTCGTGCGTAACGACAACCATAGTCATACCGTCTCTGGCCAGTTCTTTCATCAACTCCAGAACTTCACCTACCATCTCCGGATCCAGAGCGGATGTCGGTTCATCAAAGAGAATCACATCAGGATCCATGGCAAGCGAACGGATAATCGCCACTCTCTGCTTCTGTCCGCCAGATAAAGTAGACGGATACGCGTCTGCTTTATCATCCAGTCCAATTCGTTTCAAGAGCTCCATCGCCTGCGTTCTGGCTTCCTGTATAATCTGATCCTTTGTCTGTGTAATGGGAATCAATTCCTGTTTATTTCCCCCACGGAACAGATTAGCAAATGCCGTTCTGCGGTTCTTTCTCTTCGCTTTTTTCAGGTCTTTACATATCAGATAGGCCGGTGCCATCATGACATTCTGGAGCACGGTTTTATTATTAAACAGATTAAAATGCTGGAATACCATTCCCATATGGCGTCGGTGCACATTGATATCTACTTTCATATCCGCAATATCCACGCCTTTGAATATGATGCTGCCTCCGGATGGATCCTCCATACAGTTCAGGCATCGCAGGAAGGTACTCTTACCGGAACCGGAAGGTCCAAGTACCGCGACAATATCCCCTTTGTTGATGGTGATATTGATATCTTTCAGGATTTCGGCGCTGCCGAAGTTCTTTTTCAGATTAATTACTTCTATCACTCTTCCTCAGGCTCCTTTCCAAGATTTTAATCAGCAGTGTGATCAGCAACACCAGAACAATATAGATCATGGCCATTACCAGATACGGCACCATGAATTCATAACTATTGCTTCCGATATAGTTAAACGCCACATAAAGATCTGCCGCACCTACAAAGCTGACTACTGAAGTTTCTTTAATCAGCGCGATAAATTCATTTCCCAGTGTAGGAAGAATGTTTTTTACCGCCTGCGGAATGACAATCTTGCTCATGCTTGCTCCAAAACTAAGACCTACCGCACGCCCCGCTTCCATCTGTCCCGGATCCACCGACTGGATACCGCTTCGCATAATCTCAGATATATAAGCTCCGCTGTTCAGTCCAAACACAAGCATCGCAACCTGTACGCCTGTTATCTTCCATCCGATAATTGGAAGAAGTACATAATAGAAAACCAGCAGCTGAACCACCATTGGTGTTCCTCTGAATAAAGCCACATAGAAACTGCAGATTCCATTCAGCACCCTGGGAAGGAGCTTGTACTTCGGCAAAACTCTTGCCGTTGCAATGATCGTTCCAATCAGAATACCGATGATCAGGCCGGTCACCGCAATCATGAGTGTATTCTGAAGTCCTTCCAGGACTTTGACATATCCATTCTGTTCCAGAAATATTTCCAAAAACTTATCTACTTTTTGATCAAAATTCCCCATAGTATTCCCTTCTCAAAAGAAGGAAGGCGTTAATCTGCCGCCTTCCTTCTTAACTTATCCTGTCTTTCTTTACGATTACTGCATCTCGTTGATCGCTTCTGTGATTGCCGTTGCCGGAGCCGCGTCAATGATCACATACTGAATATTTCCATTCAGAAGATCCTGTACCGCCAGTGATCCGCTCTTATAAGGAACACAGGTTGCAGCTAATCCGTCAAATCCCCAGTCGGCGTCGCCTTCTACATAGTACTGACCGGTAGTTCCCTGCTGAACTCCGATGGATACGGAATCATCCAGTTCCGCCAATTTTGCAGCTATCGCATCTGCATCTGCGCAGTCTGCAAACGCATCATCGTCACTGCGTACAATCAGGCGCTGTGCAGCCTCATAATACGGATTGGAGAATGTTACATATTCTTCTCTCTCTTCATTGATCGTCAGACCTGCCATAGCAATATCGCATTTCTGCTGTCCCACAGACAGGCATACAGCATCAAAATCCATATTCTGGATTACAAGCTCTTTTCCCAGATCTTCTGCAAGAAGCGCTGCAATCTCCATGTCAATTCCATAATATTCATCGCCTTTTGTATATTCGAATGGTTCAAATGCAGCATTCGTAGCTACGACCAGCTGATCCTTGGAAGCATCCAGTTCCGCTGACTTTACAGCTTCCGGCTCTCCGGATCCGAAATACTTGTCACAGATCTCGTCAAAAGTTCCATCTTCCTTGATTGTATCTATAAAAGTATTCACCTGCTCCAGCAGCTCCGGCTGATTTTTGTCTACACCAAACGCATATTCTTCCGATGTAAGATCCATCTCTATCACCTGCGCGGTTACCTTTCCATCCGACGATCCGGATTCACTGCTGTCACCGCTCTCATCACTTCCGCCGCATCCTGCAAGTGTTCCGCATGCAAGACCGAGCGTCAGGCACAATGCCAATAACTTTTTCATAATTACACCCTCCATACATTTTGATTTCTGTATATTCATACAGACTATTCTAATAATTATACCATCTTTTTTTGAAAAAGCAACCCTTATCCAAGAATCATCTGAATCACGGATACAATCACAATCAAAGCGCCAAGGACAATACGATAATAGCCAAACACCTTGAAATCGTGTTTCTTAATATATCCCATCAGGAACTTGATCGCCACAATAGACATAAAGAAAGAAACGACACAACCAAGCATCAGCAGCCCAAATTCTCCCAACGTAAATGCGAACCCGAATTTAATCAGCTTCAGAAGACTGGCTCCAAACATTACTGGTATGGCCAGGAAAAATGTAAACTCTGCCGCAACACCTCTGGATACTCCTATGATTAACGCGCCAACAATCGTCGCGCCAGACCTGGATGTCCCCGGGATCAACGCCAGCATCTGGAAAAATCCGATCCACAGCAACATACTCAGCGACAGTTCTGAAATTTTGTTCACCACCGGCTTACGGCCCGCATTCCGATTTTCAACCACGATAAACAGCACGCCGTACAGAATCAGCATGACCGCCACCGGCAACGGTTTGTAGAAAATATCATTCAGAATATCATCAAACAAAAGCCCCACTACGGCAGCCGGCACGGTAGCAATTACCACCTTGATCCACATCTGCCATGTCAACAGCTTCTGTTTCTTTGTCTTGGCAGGTGAAAATGGATTCAATTTGTGGAAATATAAAACCACTACTGCCATAATGGCTCCCAGCTGAATCACCACATTGAACATCTCCATGAACGCATCGCTCATACTTGGCGAAAGCAGATCGCCCACCAGGATCAGATGTCCTGTGCTGCTGATAGGCAGCCATTCTGCAATTCCTTCTACAATGCCAAGAATGATTACTTTTAATATATCTAACATATAACTCTCCCTCCTTCATTCAGCACATAAGCTTCTATAAATCTAGCGACGCCGTCAGCATCGTTCGGTGGCGCCACATGGTCTGCTGCCTGTTTCACTTCCTCAATCCCATTCTCCATGGCCACACCTGTACCAACCGCCTGTATCATAGCCAGATCATTCGATGCGTCTCCAAACGCCATAATATCCTCCGGGCGGATATGGAGAAGCTCTCCCAGGACCTTCAGGGCTGTGCCCTTATTCACTCCGGCCGCGTTCACTTCGATATTTTTTTCCAGCGCTCCGGTCACGGACACGTCTCTGACATCCCTCATATCTGCCAGCGCCCGGTCACGGTCCTCTACAGATACAAACAGCCCCTGAACTTTGTCAACTCCACGGTTCTCTTTTTCAAACTTCGCCATGATATCCGGAACTGGTCTTCTGGTGTTAAGCACATATTCCGCCATAGGCGGATGCTCCATATACCGGGAGATGTTCTTCAGGAAATCCTCCTGCGCATAGCCGACCCCGTCATAATAGATCTCCCGCAGCGCGTCATATCTCCCGAAAATCTCCAGAATCTTCCGCGCCGTATCTGGCGGCACCAGTTCTTCATAGATCAAACGCTGCTGTTTTGTGTCTATGATTCTTCCCCCATTCGCTGATATCACATAGCGCACTCCCGGAAGATCCAGAACCTCGCCAGGAATCCCGCTAAGGGGCCTTCCGGTGGCAGGCACCAGCAGGATTCCCTTTTCATACGCCCGCTTCAACACATCTTTTGTATACTCCGTCAGTCTCTTTTCTGTCGTCAACAGCGTACCGTCCAGATCAAATCCGATCAGAGCCGTTCTCATCTTCATAGACTCTAAATTCCTTTCTGTCAGCTAAAAATACATATTTTTTCATGGAGATGCTGTCGCCGGTCTGTTCATATGCCGACTGCGCGTGCTCTTCCATCTTCTGTAACACTTCCGGATTCCCAGCAGCTGCAAAAAGAACCATCTCTTTTGCCGGAACCATGATGATCAGATCATCCTTCAGCTTATCTACACACACCTGCCAGATATGTTTAAAGCAGACCGCGCTGGCCTCGTGATGTCCATCGGCCAGAATCGCAAATGCACCATACCAGGTATTGGCAATTACAAATTCCACATCCCGGATCAGATTTTCGCAGGCTTTATGATATAGTTCTTCTATATCACATTCCGGAGGAAGCATATTATCTTTCAGGACCTCGAATACATCCTCTCCCCGTTTTATAACAAATATAATCTTCAAATCGCCTGCAAATGCTATTACAGGCGTATCTTTCTCAGAAAAATGTTTGCCGTTCAGCGCTTTAGAATCTGTCAGTTCAGATTTTACCCAGGGATACACCTGATCTATGATATTCTCATACCTGTATTTATCTTCTTCGTACTTTTTCATACGGAAATCCCCCTAAAATATACATGATCTATCTTATTCTAACAAAATTTGATTTATAAAGCAATTTGTTGTATAATATTTCGGTATTTGCATACAAGCGAAAGGATAAGGTACATATGAGACAAAACAAAAAACATATTTTGAGGCCTGCTCTTGCACTCTGTATGAGCGCCGCAATGATTGCCTCTATAACCCCGGCTGTATCTGCCGCCCCTTCTTCCAATGAACTGGCACAGACCACATCCGGACTGGAAACAGAGATAGATGATCTGAACAGAGAATTATCGGATCTGACCGTCGAACTTGAAAATGCATCTGTCCAGATTGAAGATCTGGCTGCTCAGATTGAAACAGCAAAACTTGATCTGGCCTCCGCGGAATTAAACGTAGACAACCAATACGAAGCTATGAAAGACCGGATCAAATTCATGTATGAAGGCGGAAATTCTTCTCTCCTTCATGTACTGCTCTCTTCCGAAAGCATGAGTGATTTTCTGAATAATGCAGAATATATCACTGTAATTAGTGAATATGACCGTTCTATGCTGGATCAGCTCCGACAGATCTGCAATGACGTGGAACAGAAACAGGAAGATTTGAAATCCCAGCAGGAAGAGCTTGCTTCCCTGCAGCAGAGTTTGGAATCCAAACAGCAGGATCTCACCTCAAAAATCAATTCAGCCTCTGGAGAACTGGCAAAATACCAGGAAGCTCTGGAACAGGCAAAGGCTGCCGAAGAAGCTAGCAAGACTGCCCAGAATAATCAGGTATCTGGATCTCTTTCTCCAGAGAACAGCTCCGGAAGCGGTTCTTCCAATACAAACAACGGTTCTTCCGTAGATGCGTCTGTCAGTGATATCGCGCTTTTCGCCGCAATTTTACAGTGCGAAGCCGGGCCATCCAATTACGACGGCCTGCTTGCGGTAGCAACTGTGATTATGAACCGTCTGGAAAGCCCAAGCTACCCCAACACGCTGAAAGGCGTAATCTATCAGTCGGGACAGTTTTCTCCCACCTGGAACGGTTCTCTGGACCGGGTACTTGCAAACGGCGCCTCCAACACAGCCTATTCCGTTGCCAAAGCAGCTCTGGCCGGAACCCGGCACAGCGCCGTGCTGAACTGCTATAGTTTCCGGGCCGCCTCCAGCGGCGCCTCCGGTATAAATATCGGCGGAAACGTATTTTTCTAAATGATATCAGATAAGCTCCGGGAGAATTCTCCCGGAGCCTTTTCTTTTCTTGTTTCTTCTTTAAAATATGCTATGATAGAGACAGAACTATATTCAATTCTTATCGGGGATACGTTATGAAAAAAGAACAAACAGCTACCAATCCAATTACGGAAGGTGTCATCTGGAAACATCTTCTGATCTTCTTCTTTCCTATCGTTGTAGGAACGTTATTTCAACAACTGTATAATACGGTAGATGCTGTAATTGTAGGACGCTTTGTAGGGAAACAGGCGCTTGCCAGCGTAGGGGGATCTGCCGCCGTTCTGTCGAATTTCGTCATTGGCTTTTTCACCGGCCTGTCAGCAGGCGCTACCGTAATTATCTCCCAGTATTACGGTGCCAAAGACGTGCGAAATCTGAACAAAGGTCTCCATACAGCCTATGCCTTTTCTTTACTGGTCAGTGTACTGATTTCTGCAGTGGGATGGTTCGCAACCCCTGCCCTCCTCCGGATTCTGAAAACGCCGGCAGATACGATCCCGGATTCCATCCTGTATCTTCGGATCTATTTTCTGGGAATCCTATTTACCCTGATCTATAACATGGGGTCTGCTATTATGCGGGCTTTAGGAGATTCCAAGCGTCCGCTTTATTATCTGATCATCTGTTGCTTTCTCAATATTATTCTGGATATCGTTGCTGTTATCTTCCTGGACATGGGAATTGCCGGAGCTGCTATAGCTACTGTAATCTCCCAAGGAGTCAGCGCCATCCTGGTGACACGGTCCCTTATGATTTCTTATGACCTGCTGAAGCTCCGGCTTCGTGCCATACGGATCCACAAAGACCTTTTGAAACCGGAGCTGCGAATCGGTCTGCCGGGCGGCCTGCAATCATGTGCTTACAGTATTTCTAACATCATCATTCAGGCTGTTATCAACAGCTTTGGCACAGATACAGCTGCGGCCTGGGCTGCATTTGGTAAGCTGGACGCCATCTTCTGGACCGTCTGCGGGTCTTTTGGCATCACCATCGCCACTTTCGCCGGGCAGAATTATGGGGCCAGAAAATACCCGCGTATTCTGAAAAGTGTACGGGTATGCCTGGCCATGGCTCTTGGCGTCGGCATCGCCCTGATTGCATTCCTGTTTGCTTTCTGCCAGCCGCTTTATTATGCTTTCACCACCGATCCGGAAGTTGTAGAAATCGGCATATATATGCTCAGACTCATCACTCCAAGCTATATTATCTATATCTTTGTGGAGATTTTCTCTGGCGCTCTGCGCGGAATCGGCGATGTATTGGCCCCGACACTGATCGCCATGGGCGGCGTTCTGATCGTCCGGCTGTCTTGGATCCTTTTCGTCACGCCGCTCACTGGTGAATTATCTACGCTGCTCTACAGCTATCCCCTTGCCTGGGGCGCCACGGCCTGCTGCCTGATTCCCTACTATTTCCGGCGCAGGAAGCGGCTGACCGCCAACTAAAAGCATTAAAAAAAGAAGCTTCCCGTCTATGGCCGGCAGCTTCTTTTTTTACTATAAACATTTAAAATTTTTCGTAATGTACCTTCTCCATGGGAAGCTGGTCCAGCTCATATGCCGGCGGTTCTGCCGCGGGCATACCCAGAGACAGAATAGCCTGAAGCTGGTAATTGTCCGGATATCCCATTCGTTCTTTCACATAATCGTTGGTGGAGACTTCATCCGCATTCCGAAGCCGTCCCTGTACCCAGCAGCTGCCCACACCCAGGCTGTCTGCCATCAGATGCATATTAGCCATTGCTACGGAACAGTCCTCCACCCAGACATCCTGTGCTTCTGCGTCTCCGATCACAACAATGGCACAGGTAGCTTCTTTGAGCATTGCGACTCCACCTGCACGGCAGCCGGAGAGTTCTTCCAGCATTGCCTTATCCTTTACAACAATAAACTCCCAGGGACGCTTTGCCTTACCGGATGCAGACAACAGCCCTGCCTGCAGGATCTTTGTCAGGATCTCCGCCGGGATCTCCTCCTGTGTATATTTTCTGATACTGCGTCTTCGTCTCATAATTTCTAATAATTCCATTTTCTCCATCCTTTCTTCTGTCCATGTTTGAGGGATTGCTGCTATAAATCATTATAACAGCAATCCCTCGGTTTCGCATTATCTATTTGGGGGAACTATAACGTCAAATATTCTTTCAAGACTTCATTGAGGTCAGCCACCATACCATAATCAGCTATATTATAAATCGGCGCATGTTCATCGGTATTAATGGCCACCAGCAGCTTCGTATCCTTGATTCCTTCTGTATGCTGAATCGCTCCGGATACGCCAAGAGAGATACAGATCTTCGGCCGGATGGTGAATCCCGTCTGCCCGATCTGATGATCAAACGGGATCTGTCCGGTATCGGCCAGAGGTCTGGTGCCGCCAATGGCGGCGCCCAGCTTCTCTGCAAAGGCTTTCAGCAGAGCGAAACTCTCTTCCTCTTCCGCCCCGCGTCCGCCTACTACCACAATCTCCGCAGACAGGATGCTATCCGTTTCCATTGCTGCCGGAGCTGCTTCCACAATCTCAATCTTCGATTCTGGAAGCGGAATATCCAGATAAGTTACCTCTGCCAGTCCGGATCCTTCATACGGCATATAGACACCCGGTCTCACCGTCATCATCTGGGGAGTGAATCCTTCTCTGGTCACGATGGTAACAAATACATTTTCACCAAAAGACGGCTTATTTTGTTTAATATAGAAGGAACCATCTTCTCTCTTGTCTGCCAGAAGCTCCGTACAGTCAGCGGTCAGACCACAGCCCAGTTTCGCCGCGGCTCTTGAGAAGATGGACCGTCCCATAACGGTTGCCGGAACCAGAACGCTGGAGGGATCGATCTTACGGATCATATCCGCGATCATCTGGCTCTGCGCATCGTCCTGAAAGAGCCCATCTCTTTTGGTCCTCACTGCATAGATCTCGTCGACGCCGGACTCCATCAGCTGATCCACAAGCGTATCACAGTCAGATCCCGCAACCATGGCCTGAATCTTTTCTCCTGTAACTTCTTTGATCAGATGCGCTGCGGAAATCAGCTCAGCAGTAACCGGTTCGATCTTACCATTATAATTCTCTGCATAAACACATATTCCACTAGCCATTTATTCTTTTCCTTTCTCCGTGTCGATCAGTTCTTTGAGTTTCTCTGCCAGTTCCCTTGGCGTTCCGGTCAGAAGCTCTGCTCTTCTCTCCTGCTCCGGTTCAAAGGAATCGGTCACGATTGTCGGGGATCCATATAACCCGGTCTGCGACTCATCCATTGCCAGTTCCGCATTGATATAAATCGTAAGTGGCTTGGACTTGGCAGCCCTCTTGCTTCTCAGTGTTGCCAATCTAGGCTCGTTGGAGCCAAAATTCACGCTGACCAGCGCCGGAAGCACGGCTTTGATCTTATATTCCATCCCCTGGAATTTTTTCACTGCAATAATCTTATCTGCCTCCTCCGGATCATAGCAAACACTCTGTATCTCGGTGATATGCGGAATATCCAGATATTCCGCCACCATGGCCCCCACCTGTCCGGTAGCGCCGTCTGCCGACAGCGCTCCGCCCATGATCAGATCGAATGTGCCATATTTCCGGATGCCCTCTGCCAAGACCTTCGCTGTTGCGATAGTATCGCCGCCGGCAAACACCCGGTCAGTCAGAAGGCAGCTTTCGTCGCATCCCAACGCCATAGCGTCCCGCAACGCTTTCTCTGCATCCTGCGGTCCCATGGTAAATACAACCACTTTCCCTTCCGTCTGTTCCTTCAGAACCAACGCTGCTTCAATGGCGTTCAGATCGGAGGGATTGATCATTCCTTCCGAGCTGGCACGCACCAGCGCATGTGTCTTTGGATCCACCGAGACGTCATTGGAAACGGGAACCTGTTTTATCAGAACTGCTATATTCATATCTTTCACTCCGTTTTCTAAATTATTTCAACAGACGCTTAAATGACCAGTCTTCCAAAAGCGGTGTGGTTTCTCCGCGCATAATGAACTTCGCAAGATCTCTGCTGGCTGCAGGCGCTTCGATGACGCCATTTCCGCCATAACCGGTCGCCAGAATATATCCTTCTACCGGAGTCTCTCCCAGAATCGGCAGAAAATCTTTCGGTTCTGCTCTATAAGACAGCCAGGAGGATACCAGTCCGCTGTCTACGATTCCGGGCACTCTTGCCTCCAGCTGGTCCAGCAGGAAGTCGATGAAATAGTCGTCCGTTCCGCCGGTCGCCGGTAATTTATCCGGATCCCACTGTCCCGCATGCATCGGATTACTCAGATCCATGGACAGATGTGATTTACAGATAAAGATATTGTCGCCGGCGCGTAATGCATAGAATGCGGGATACTTTAATACCGGGAAGGTATATCCAAGCTTCTTTCCCGGAGGACACAGGAAGAAGGCTTCTGCCTTAGTATGCCAGATGGGCACGTCCACTCCCACCATTTCACCTGTAAATTTACTCCAGGGTCCGGTACAGTCTACCACATAGTCAAATTCATAGGTCTCGCCTTCGCTTGTCTTCAGCCCTTTAATCTTGTTATTTTCTTTCAAAACCTCTGTAACTTTTACACCGGTCTTAATAACGCCGCCGTTTTTCTGCATCTTCTTTGCGTATGTATTGGAGATCATGGTTCCGTCAAAATATCCGTCATCCTGTGTATAGCCGGCGCCCAGGATATTATCTGTAGAGATATCCGGAAGGATCTCTTTGATCCGGTCTTTGTCTGTGATATATTCTCCCGAATATCCGGCAGCTTTTGCAAGCGCAATACCGGTTTTGATGGTAGCTTCCACCTTCTCGTCGGTTGCTACAACCAGGGTTCCGGTCTTATCAAATCCCGCCGACCCCTTTTCTTCTGCTTCCATCTTCAGATAAGACTCGAAGCCATACAATCTCACATCCCAGTATCTGTTTTTCAAAGAATCGTCAAACAGACACACGGTTCCCGCCGATTTTGCAGTAGAAGCTCCGCCAATAGTATCTTTTTCGAATACGGTCACCTCTGCATTATCATACAAGCTCAGATGATATCCGAGACATGCTCCAGAAATACCTCCGCCAATAATACCGACTTTTTTCTTTTCCATAGTTGTTCCCTGCCTTTCTCTTTTATTTTTATTTAACATGGCGCTTCCATGTTATCCACCTTTAAGATTGTATGAAGCAGCACATCCGCTCCCTGTTCAATATCCGCATCCTCTGTAAATTCATAGCGGGAATGACTGATTCCCTCCACACTGGGCACAAAAATCATTCCCGTGGGAAATACAGCTGTCATAATCAGCGAATCGTGAAATGCGCCGCTGGGAATCACCGTATAGGGAATTCCCATTTCCTGTACGGATGTTTCCACCGCACCCTTCACCCAGTCCGACATCGGTGCCGGCTCATGGTAGGAAATCTGGGAAAAGGTACAGGTTTCCTCCATTTCCTGACAGATCTCTTCCAGACACATTCTCAACCTTTTTTCCATGTCCGAAATCACCTCTGCATCCTGGTCCCGGATCTCCAGATTGAACGTACAGCTTCCAGGAATTACGTTCACCGAATTAGGGGATACTTTCATCGTGCCTACGGTCGCTACCGTATAGGCATTCCCGTGCTCTTTTACAATTCCGGGTACAGCCGCGATAAACCGGGAGGCCGCCACAAGCGCGTCTTTGCGGTCTGCCATTACCGTACTTCCGGCATGATTCGCCTCGCCGCATACCGTAATCTCATACCTGCTGACGCCGGCAATTGAAGATACCACGCCGATAGGCGTATGGGTTTTATGAAGGGACGCGCCTTGCTCTACATGTAACTCCAGGAAACAATGCACCGACTCCGGATCACGTCTGGCCTTACACACATCTTTTACCGTAATCCCATAAGACTGCATCACCTGTCCCCTACGGTTTCCGTAGAGATCCAGATCATTTTCCTGAATATCCAACTCTTCACCACAGATCGCACTGCTTCCCAAAAGTCCGCTTCCAAACCGGAACCCTTCTTCATCTGTAAACACGATTACTTCCAGTGGGTGTTCCAGCTGGATTCCATTTTCTATCAGTGTCTCGCACACTTCCAGGCCAGATACGCAGCCCGTCACACCGTCATATTTTCCCCCGTCAGGAACCGTGTCCAAATGAGACCCCGTCAAGATTGCAGGTAACTTTGGATTCTTCCCTTCTAATCGGGCAATGATATTGCCTGCTTCGTCTATACGCGGCGTAATTCCCAGATTTCGGAAGTAATCCATGAACTTCTCTCTTCCGGCCACATCTTCTTTCGAATATGCCATTCTTGTAAATGTTCCGTCTTCCTGCGCTCCACACTGGTAAAGTTCTTCCAGACGGGCATGAATCCTTGCGATATTTACTTTCATAAGATCCCTCCAGGCCGTTTTTTTGGCTATTATGCATATTAAATTATCTATCAGCTTATTGTTCTTATCTATGTTGCCAATTATAGATAAGTTTTTAACAAATTACATCGGAACACAAAGATAAAAAAAAGAAAGGCAATTTATCTATGATAGATAAATTGTCTTTCCTTTCCGTATTATTCTGACAATTATATAAAATCTTTATCATACTTCTCAATCATCTTATAAACTACCAGACCGATCCGGAACGCCAGCACCTCGTTTGCGTTGTCAAAATCAACCCCTGTGATCTTTGCAATCTTTTCAATCCGGTAAGACGCCGTTTTATAATGCACATATAGATCCTGCGCCGTCTTAGAGAGATTCTGGTTCCGGTCCAGATATGTCTTCAGCGTTACCAACAGATCATCTCTCTGGGGTTTCTTATAGTTATAAAGCTTCTGCAGTCCCTCCGGAACATACTCCAGAAGCTGCGCCGGATCGTCCAGCTGGCACAGCAGTTTAAAGATTCCAAGATCCGAAAAAAGAGTCACCCGGGAATTTCCTTCTTCTGCGATTTCTCCAGCAATGTCCACGAACATGAAGGCCTCGTTTGCTTCTTTAAAGCTCTCCGGAAGATGGATAATGCCCTCCACAACCTTACCGACCCCGGCCTTTACAACCAGGTGTTTGTTGTGCCTTGCCACATATTCCTGCACCTTTTCCACAACCTCTTTGATCTCTTTTCTGTATTCTTCCTGTGTCTGGTCTTTCTCTACTTCCTGCACAGCCACAATCTTATCCAGATCGTTATGTACTTTTGCATCGTTAATATGACAGACAATGGCGTCGCTCAGAAGATTCGTGTCTCCGATCTTCGACTTAAAGTCCCTTTTGTCCCGTTCGTCTGCCTTCAGGCCAAATACGATCACGCGGTAATTTCCATCAATCGCCACGCCAAGCAGACTGGCATTCTTCTGTAGCTCTCCCTTGGAATCAATTTTTCCATTCAGGATGTTATGCATAATATCATTCTGAAATTTTTTCTCTAATTCTGTGACCGAGTATTGCCTGACTAATTCAAACTGCAGCGCTCCTACGGCGCTTTCTGCCGCTATGGAATCCATAATATCGAAAAGCCTGTTCTTTTCTGTAATCACCAGGTACAGCCGTTCACGGAAATTCAGTTTGACTTTGATGATATACTGTGTCTGTTTTCCTGTCTGCCTCAGATATTGATAATTCGAAAAAATCCCCGGTTCATAGACCTGCGCGTCCTGCCGGATCTCCAGAACTGTATCTGCCCCCTCTGTAGCCGCGATGCAATCCATCTGTCTGTTGAAAGCCGCCACCGGATTCCGTATCAGCTTTGCCAGCACATCCAGAATCTTCTCGATTACCTTATCTGCATTCTCAGCCCCGAGAACCAGAGCGGAGAAATTATCGTGTGTTGTCTTGAAATATTTCAGTCTCGTAACTTCCTCGTTAAACAGATGTTCCATAATTCTGCTCATCACATCCTGAAAAGAGGTTTCAAAGGGAACTTCCAAGATCGGAATTCGGTTCTTCTTTGCAAATGTTACCAGAAAACTAATCTTCACATCCGCCTTCTCCACCGATCTTCCCCGCTTCAAGATCAAACCGCTTATATTCTTTTTGCTCAGTTCTGAAATATAACATTCAAATTCTTCCATCGAACAGGAGCGGAAAGCATAGAGCCCGGTCAGCAGGATCTCTCCTCCGTTTATAAATTTGACAATATCCGGAGCTTCTATGATCGTAACACCCTTAATTTCATTTTCAAGCCATTCTTCTCCACTGATTACTTTTACTTCCTGAAATTCCTTTGCTTTCAGCAAATCTTTTACGCATATACCCATTCTGTTCCCCACCACCATTGCCGCTTTTCTATTCAGTATACTATAAAAAAGGTGTGAAAGCACCAGGAATCTCCATCATGCCCACACCTTTTGTTATCTTATTCCATTATTTCGCAAGATATCTTTTTGCCAGACCACTCATGATCACAGATGCTTTGGCGAATTCACTGTATTTTGTAAACTCTACCGGACAGTGACTTCTTCCGTCTTTGCTTGGAGTAAAGAGCATTACTGTCGGAATCACCTGTCCGATCTCCAGAGAATCATGGCCCGCGCCGCTTGGCATTCTCTTGTATGTATAACCACGGGCCTTACAATCCTCTTCCATGTAATCCAGCATTTCCTCAGACAGATGTACCGGCGTAATGGTCAGCTTGTTGTCCATCTCGAAGCTTCCGCCATACTCAGCCACTTCTTTTTCCAGCGCCTTCCTGATCCGGTTTGTAATATCATTGATATTGTCATTGTTCATAGAACGAATATCTACGGTGAATTCCACCTTCTCCGCCACGATATTCATTCCTCCTGGAATGGTATTAATATAGCCGACTGTAGAAACTGTGCCGTCCGCTTTCTCTCTTGCCCAATCCGCAATCTTGGAAATGACCTTTGTAGCAGCGTCCACTGCATCCATTCTCATATCCATCGGAGTCGTACCCGCATGGTCGGCTCTTCCGTGTACCGTTACCATATATCTCTGGATTCCGACGATTCCTTCTACCAGACCCAGTTCAATTCCTTCTGCGTCCAGAACTGGTCCCTGTTCAATGTGGGCCTCCAGGAAAGTACCGATAGATCCTTCCTTCCATGCCGCTTCACCGATCTTCTCCGGAACCAGACCGTATTCCTTCATAGCCTCATAAATGGTTACGCCGTCTTTATCTGCAAAACGTTTGGTATACTCCACGTCCCGGTTACCCAGCATAGCACCCGAACCGAAATATCCGGTACCGAAACGCATACCTTCTTCATCACAGAAACCAACCACAACAAAATTTCTTCTGGGTACAAAACCTTCCTCCTTCAGGATTCTGGCCACTTCGATAGCACAGATCACACCTGCGATTCCATCATAGTCTCCGCCATTCACCACAGAATCATAATGTGAGCCCATCATTACGCAGGGAGCTTCCGGATCTTCCCCTTTCATAACACCGATCACATTACCGGCAGCATCTTCCGACACTTCCAGTCCGGCCTCTGTCATCAGTTCTTTCAGATAATTAACGGCGCCTCTTGCTTCTTTTGTAAACGGGAGTCTGGTACATCCATTTCCCGGTGTCGCCGTAAACTGTTTGAGGCACTCCAGATCTCTTGCTACTCTTCCTGTAACATCTTCAATTCCCATAATTTATTCCTTTCCCTTCCTTCGGGGAAGTTTTTTTATTTTTTCCTGTCAATTATAAACACCTTCACCGGTGAATACAGCATTGCCGCAAGTACCAGCAACAATCCTGCAATGCTGACAGCGTCTCCCTCCATCTTCAGTCCGCTCTGGATGATGAAGAAAGATATCATAATCACAATAAAAGCGATAGTCAGACCGCCTTCTTTTGTATGAAAGAAACTCTTTTTCATTGCATATGCCTCCTGTCATCCTTATAAAACCGCAGTCAGGAATACAACAATTCCAATCAGCAGCGTAGTCCCCAGCGCAATAGGCATGATCTTTTTCAATACCTGACCCTCGTTTCCAAGGATTCCCGCCGTAGTCGTACCCAAAATAATTTTACTTGGGCTGATGGCTGCTCCAATGGCTCCTCCCGTTGTCTGGGCTCCAAGCACCGCCGCCTGATTCAGGCCCAGCAGTTTTGCCGTTGTCACCTGGAACTCGCCAAACAGGATATTTGAAGACATATTGCTTCCAGTCATAAACGTTCCAATCAAACCAACCACCGGCGCCAGCACCGCATATGCCTTTCCAAGCACTCTTGAGATTCCGTCTGCCAGAACAGCTGTCTGTCCGGTTCCTCCCATGATCTTGGACATGATCACCAGTCCGATCACTGCAATTCCGGACGGCATGGTCATAGCAACCGATTTCGCAAATACACGCTTCGTTCCGCCTGTCCGTATCCAGCCATGGCTTCCATAATAAACAAGACCCGCAATGGAAGACAGGAACAGGAACATACTTGCATGTGTAAAAGGTACCAGCGGTGAGAAGCATTCCTCCGCTTTGTTGACAAATCCGTATCCTGTTGAAGTCTCCGGGAAAGAAAACCCGATGGATACCTGCCCCAGGAATTCATTCACTGGTTTCACTACCAGAACAACGATGGTCAGGACCGTAAGAAGGATATATGGCACGAATGCCTGCAGCAGAGACATATCTGCCGGCCCTTCTTCTTCTGTATCTCCGGTTTCAGCCTGACGGTTCATGATCGGGCTGTCTTCCAGTCTCCACTCATCCCGGTACATTTTCATTCTTCCGATCAGGAATAATGCCACCAGCGAGATGCAAGACGGGATAAAGCAGGATAATGTGGTGTTCACCTGACTCAGCGCCAACTCGCCTCCTCCTTGGATCACTGCCAGAATCAGAACTGCCGGAAGACCTTTTTTAATCGCTCTTCCCCGGCCGTAAAACCAGCACATGATAAGGCCAGTCACCACATCCCAGAACCACAGGAATGCGGCAGACCACAAAGCTGTGGCAAAATATTCCGGGCTTCCGGCTGCAAGTCCTGCCGAAGACGCCAGCGAGTCCCATGCCGCCGCCAGTGTCCCATAAGTATTTCCCCAGGACTGTCCCAAAAGCGGAAGGATTACTGCCCACATGGGAGCAACGCCAATCCCAATCAGCAGCGGAGCGCCTACGGCTACCGGAACGCCGAATCCTGTAATTCCCTGCAGGAAGCTTTCCAGAATCCATCCAAGCGCCAGTACGACCAGAAGTTCGTTCGGCAGAAGTTTTCGCATCCCGTTCCGTATGACCAGAAATGCTTTCGCTTCATCCGCCACCTGATACAGAAGAATCGCCGTCCAGACGATCAGCAGGATCGGCAGGGCGCTCCAGATTCCCTTCGCGCTCTCCGATGCCAGAAGTCTTAAGTCAGCTTTATAAAAAGCAATGCCTGTGATGATCGTGATGATCAGCCCAATGGGGGCTGCCTCTGTGGCGCCCCACTGGAACTTGATCAAAAGGAGTAGTAAAACGATAATCGGCAGGCATGCCATAAACCACATAAACAGATTTGTTGGTACGTTCATTTTCTCTCTCCTAAATTACTTGTGTATTACCGTTCCGGTTTCCCCGGCAATCCCTGCCGCTGCTTTGTCCAGCAGGGTAATAAGTGTGCGTCTTCCATCGCCGGATTCGGCAAACCGGATTGCTGCCTCGATCTTAGGAAGCATAGAGCCTTTGGCGAACTGTTCCTGGGCGATGTATTCTTTCGCCTGCTCCACCGTCAGGTCGCTTAACCATTCCTGGTTCTCTTTCCCAAAATTAATGGCAACCTTTTCCACCGCAGTCAGGATAATCAGGAAATCCGCATTCAACTCCGCAGCCAGCAGACTGCTGGCATTGTCTTTATCGATGACTGCATTAACACCGTTCAGATGACCGCCGTCGTCCACAACTGGAATCCCGCCCCCGCCGCAGGTGATTACAATGTGCCCTGCATCCACCAACGTCTTGATCGTCAGCAGTTCACGGATCTTTTTAGGCATCGGAGAGGCCACCACGATACGGTAGCCTCTTCCCGCGTCCTCCATGCAGGGAATTCCATTTTCCTGATTCTTCTTTGCTTCCTCTTCCGTCAGGAATCTTCCGATAGGTTTGGTTGGATTTTTGAACGCTTCATCGTTCTTGTCCACCTCTACCTGGGACAGAATGGTGGACACCTTCACATCCATTCCCTGACGGTGCAGTTCATATTTGATCGCATTCTGGAGATCGATCCCGATATATCCCTGACTCATTGCTACGCAAGTAGGAAGGGGCGTCTCCATATAATTATCATAATTGGTCGCCAGACCGTCCATGGCATTCTGAATCATGCCCACCTGCGGGCCATTGCCATGAGTAATCACAATGTCAAGATCCTGCTTTGCCAGATCTACGATGACCTTCGCGGTCTTTTCCACCGCTTCCTTCTGTTCTTTGATGTTATTGCCCAGCGCATTGCCGCCCAGCGCAATTACAACTTTCTTTTTTCCCATATGCTCGTCCTCCTATCTCTATTCGGACTCATATCCTAACTTCTTCGCATATGCCTCGATAGCTTTTTCAAAGCATTCAATCGGCGGGTGCACCGTTCCGGCGCCGATCTGTCCGTATCCGGCAATCTTATGCGCAATACCAGTGTTAATCACAGGAGTAATTCCTTTCTCAACAACCAGTCTTGCGTCGATACCCAGACAGATTCCCTGGAAGTTCCAGGTAGGTACGGTGAAGTTTGGATTGCGGTCGATGACGATCTCCATCATCTCGTTGCTGGTGCGAAGGGCGTCTTCATAACCGCCTGCGCCTACGAATCTGGTAACAGCCGGAGCAGCAATCATGGCCATACCGCCTACGCCAAAGGTTTCGGTAATGGCGCTGTCACCCATATCCGGACATGCGTCTTCTCCGTCATATCCGGTAAAGTACAGGCCCTGCGGTGTATTAACCGGTCCGGTAAACCACTCGTCTCCCATACCTGCAATCCGGATACCGAATTCATAGCCGTTGCGGCACATAGCCGTAACGATGGTTCCATCCGTTCCAGTACGGGCGTCATCCATAACTGCCTTGCCTGTAGCCATCATAATGTTCAAGAAGAACTGATCGGTATCTGCCAGGAATTTGATTACATCATAACGATCTTTTTCGTCCATCTCCATCTTGGTGATAATCGGAGCCACCTCTTTCAGGAATGCAAGAGAAGCCGCGATATTTCTCTGATGGAATTCATCACCCATAGCAACCGCTTTCGCAATCAGCGGATTAATAGCAAGTCCATTCTCCATGGAGCGGAGAGCTTTACCAAGTGTCGGTCCAAGAACGTCTCTCATCCAGCGCAGACGCTCTACCACTTCTTCAGAATATGCCCCAAATCGAAGCACCTTTCCGATCCCTTCATTCATGGTACAGTAAGCTCTGTTACCACCGGTAGCATTTTCTACTACAAATACTGCCATATTCGGAGAAGTGATTCCTCCCATCGGTCCCACTGCATTTACATGATGGCAGGGAATAAACTTAATTTCTCCGCTTTCCAGCATCTTTCTTGCGTCGGCTTCATTGTCCGCCCACTCCTCGAACAGTACGGCGCCTACGCAGGAGCCCTGCATCGGATCCGGCATATTCTCATAGGCAACCGGCGGGCCTGCATGAAGAATTACTTTTCCTTCATTCAGTTCCGGGATTACTTCTTTGGCACGTACATTATCTTTCAGGATCGGCTGACTTGCCACTACTTTCGCGATCACTTCCCGGTTCTTCTCATCAATTCCCTCGTAATTTCTCAGGAAATTCAGGATCTTGATCAGTTTAACATTACCTCCTGCCGGCGGCATCCAGTCATACTGAACCACCTCACAGCCAAACTCTTCCACAACCTCAGCAAAACTCTTCAGACCGATATTGATAATCTTCGGTTTCTCGGAAAGAAGCGCACGCAGCTTGTCGGACGGTTTTGCCTTTTCTACTTCCACTACATTCTTTGAACGCACTTCTTTTACTGGCTCTTTGAAATCTCTTCCAATAGCACGAATAGCGGTCCGGCATGCCAGTTTATTGTTTTCACAGACAATGACGCCTGCCTCTTTCAGTTTATTAACCGCATCGTCGTATCCCTGATAATCCTTCTTAGTTCCGCACACTGTAGCGATGAAGAATACCTTTCTTCCGGCAGCTTCTGCCTTCGCCTTCAGTTCTTTGATGGTCGGGAGCAACGCGCCTGCCATATCTGCATGCGAACCATATCCCAACATAATATCCAGAAGAACTGCTCCTGTAGACTCATCGTCTACCGCCTCCTGCATACACTCGATACGTTTTGCCGGATCGATCATCGGATGAGGCTTGCCCTGAGTATAAGCATCGTCGCCCAAGTCTACTACTACATTACCATCCAGCTGAAGCATATATCCTTCGATATCCTCCGGCGGTACTTTCACATCCATGGCGTCCTTAATCAGCATAGCTGCTTCATTCGCCAGAGTCCCTCCGGAATAGTATGCTTTAATGGTCTTTCCATCTTCTGCCTTGAAGAAAGTGGACTCATCCACATCTGCAACCGCTTCCGGGATCTCCTCGCCTCTTACCAGGCTGACTGCCAGGCGGGCAGCTTCATCCAATGTGTAGGCATGATAGAAATTCTCTTCATGATATTCCGGTTTTTCTCCCACGAACAGGGTTACGATCGGTTTGTTAAAACTGCTCAATCTTGCAGCGATCTTATCTCTGACCTCTTTTGCCGGCGGTTTAGATACGATCACCAGCACTTTTACGCTGTCGTCATCTTCCATGGCGTCGATCATGTCCATCATGGTAATGCCGCCTACCGCAGCATTCAGGTCCCTTCCGCCAATGCCGATGGCATTGGTCACACCCTCGCCCAGACGGTCGATGATGGTGGTCAGTTCCTGGATACCGGTTCCGGACGCCCCGATGATTCCGATGGAGCCCGGAGCTACTTTATTGGTAAACGCGATCGGCACACTCTGGATAATACCGGTGCCGCAGTCCGGTCCCATAACTGCCAATCCCTTTTCATGCGCTTTCTTTTTCAGTTTTACTTCATCTTCCAGAGCCACATTGTCACTGAACATGAATACATTCAATCCTTCGTCCAGCGCACGGTCCGCTTCCAGTGCCGCATAAGCTCCCGGGATAGAGATGACTGCCAGATTAGCATCCGGCTGCTTCGCCAAGGCCTTTTCCCAGGACTTCACACTCTCAGCGCCTTTCTTTTCTGAACTTTCGGTAGACTGCTTCTTGAAGAATTCTTCCATCTCTTTTTCGATGGTTTCCAGAAGACTGTCATCATCAACATCCGCAACAATAACCAGGTCATTGGCAGAAGCAGCTTCAAGCTCTTCGGTTGCCAGCCCGCTCTGTCTGTATATATCTTTATTGGCCGGTGTTGCCATCATGATGGATACTTTCTTCACGCCTTCAATGGTAGAGATCTGGTTCGTCAAAAGCATCAGTACAACGGAATCATGATAGCTTCCCTTTTTCACAACTGTTTTTAACATATGGTCTCCTTCCTCACTCAGAACCTTTATTCTGCGAAACGGTTTTTATGGTCGTATCTGTCATAGTGGATATCATCACTCTTCAGGTATTCATAGATCTCATCCACAATTTCTACGCCGCCTGTCGCATACGCCTTATCACGTCTTAACACCGCGCGTTCTCCCGGATAATATACTTTGTCGTATCCGTCTGCTGTGGGCATCTCTCCCAGTTCATCCAGCACAGCTGACATAGAAGTTTTGAAAGCCTCCGCTCCTACGAAACGGGCGGGGTCCATAACGATGTGCATCTGTCCCAGCTCTCTTCCCTTGGACAAGTCGTGGTACATGGAGCTGACATGTTTTCCAAACGGAACGCCCAGCAGCACGCCGGAAAATACATCTACCAGCATCATCAGACCGTAACCTTTCGCACCCGCGATCGGAAGAAGCGCATTTACCTTGTTCGGATCTGTCACTGGGTTACCCTTTTCATCAACCGCCCAGTTGTTCGGAATCTCTTCATGTCTGGAACGTTTGTCCAGGATCTTGCCCCATGCCTGGACTGTGGTAGCCATATCGAAGACAACTTTTCTGTCGTCCGCGGTAGGCGCCGCAAAGGAGATCGGATTCGTTCCATAATACGGTTCTGTTCCCCCAAGCGGTACAGCCATCGGGTCAGACTGACAGAAAGAAATGGCAACCAGTCCCTGATCCGCGGCCATCTCTGTATAGTATCCGATAGAGCCGCTATGTGAAAGATTCTTCATACCAACTACTGCAATTCCATTCTTTTTCGCCATCTCAATGGCTTTCTCCATTCCCAGCTTCGCAACCACGTATCCGCATCCGTTATCACCGTCCAGGATACCGGAACACGGGCCGGTCTCTTTCCAGTCGAATTTGGGATCTGTTGTAATTCCGCCCTTGAAAATTCTTTCACTATAGTATTCTACACGAACTGCACCGTGAGAGTGATATCCTCTCTCGTCCGACCAGGTCAGAATCTCTGCTGTGGTATCTGCATGGTCTTCGTGCAGTCCGGCTTTCATTAACTTATTTTTCATTAATCCTTTTAATTCATCACGGGAAAGTTTCATCTCAATTCCATCCTTATCAAATTTATTTTACCCTTTATCGCCTTCTTTTACCGTTTCTTATAATTGAACGTCTCTGTTGCAGTCCTTGGAATAAATGTATGCGAACTCTTCTTCACGTCCGACTGCATAGCAGGCCTGTGGAACATAAGCGTCCAGGAATACATAATCCCCTTTCTTAACCGGAACCCACTCATCATCCAGACGGTACATTCCTTTACCAGACAGGAAGTACATACCATGCTCCTGGATATGGGTCTCAATATATCCGTGGGAAGCGCCCAATTTGAATTTCAGGATATGCATATTCATATCAAATCCGAAATCGCCTGCTGCCGGAAGCAGATCCTTAATATGGCAGTTGTTCATTCCTTCGTATTCGATCCACTCCATCTCGTTTACATTACCGATTACGGTGTGCGCGCTGTAGCCTTCAATCTTCTCATATCTTCTTCTGTATACGTACAGCTTCGCATCCTCTGCGCTCTGGTTTTCAAATGAAATTGCATTGCTTTCCGGCGAGAAGATATATCCTCCTTCTGTCAGGACTTTCTCCTCATCTGCATTTTTTACTTTCACTTCTCCGGAAATCACATACAAGAAAGATTCGATTCCTTCTCCGCCGATTCCGCAGTTCTTTCCGTTCTCGTGTGCGGTTACAAGGTAATCGGCAAAGGTTGCTCCCATAGCCGGAGATCCAAGAATCGTAACATCACAGTTTTCATACCCTGGGATTGCATTCTTCACCAGTCCGTCTGGCTCAAGAAGCACATAATTCTCTTTCTTGATGACAGAACGTGTCATTAACAACTCCTCACGATATCCTACCTGATTGTTCAAATAACTCATATTACTATCTCTCCTTTTCTTATGGCTGGTCGACCACTATTCTATTATTCATTATGACAATGGAATGGCATTTTTTCAATAAAAATTTTAGACAAATCGCCAACCCATTTTTATCCACTTTCTCCCTATGTGTTATTTTTTTCACATAACACTCTTTCCCCCGGATATGCTATAATATTCTAAGCAGAATCAGCTTTTTGTTTTAGTTTTCACGAAGTTCAATTTGATTGAGTTTTTCCAATTTTTTATCCAATTTATATCTATTATTTAAAATCACAGGAGGATTTTCATATGCCAGACATCAGAACCATATCGATCACCGGATCCGGCTATCCGAAAACAGCCGTAATTTACTCAGACTGGAAGTCAGACCCAAAGGCCTGCATCTTGTATTTCCACGGCGGCGGGCTTCTCTACGGAAATAAAAGCGACCTTCCCGCCCGCCATATCGAAACACTGACAAAAGCCGGGTATGTGATCATCGCTTACGACTATCCCCTGGCCCCAACTGCAAAGCTCCCCCAGATCCTGGACGATGTACGCGCTTCCATCCAGCACTATATCGACAATCCGCTTTGCTATTACTCCAGGCCGCTTCCATATTTTCTGTGGGGACGCTCCGCAGGAGCCTATCTCTGTCTCATTGCCGCCGCCTATGGTTCTTTTAGCCAGAACCCTCTGGGCATCCTGTCTTACTACGGCTACGGTTTTTTGTGCGACCACTGGTTCCAGACGCCAAGTCCCTATTATATGACGCTTCCAAAGGTAGATGAAAGCTGCCTGAACGCCCTGTCCGGCGGTCTGGAGACTACCGGCGATCTGATGACACATTACAGCATCTACGTGTACGCAAGGCAGACCGGGAAATGGTTTTCACTTCTGTACGAAGGAAGAGAAAAATTCTTTTACCTCGACTTCACTCTGCGGACCTGTGAAAAGCTTCCCTGCCCCCTCTTTGCCGTCCATGCCACGAACGATACAGATGTTCCTTTCGATGAGTTCCGGGAGCTGTGCTCCCGTTTCCAGCCAAACACGTTCATAGCGGCCTGTGATGTCCATGATTTTGATCGGGAGGAAGATAATCCTTTCACTTTCAAACTAATCCAGGAAACTCTTGATTTCCTGAAAAAAAACACCCTATAGTTTTATTGTGTATTCTCAAAGCAAACAACAAAGCCGGACTGAAATGGCGCTTCCATTTCAGCCCGGCTATTTGAATGGCTAGAGTTATTTGTCTAAAATCGTTCCTTTTCTGAAACGTTCACAGGAAGGCATTTTCTTCATACAGAAATAGAAAATCAATCCTGTCGGAATTGTTGCTGTAAAGAATGAAATATTTACATTCAAAAGTCCGATCACAGCGCCTACGGCAATTGCAATGATTGCCGCCCAGTTTATACCTGCATGATTTCCATTTGGATCATAAAGGTCGTCCAGTTGCGCCTTATCATATTTTCTTTTGTGCAGAATAAAGAAATCAGTGATCAGAACTGCAAAAATCGGTCCGAAGAATGCAGTATAAATCTTACTGAACAGTGCAAGTCCGGCCGCCGAACTATCGTTCGTCAGAATCCAAGGACAAGTACATACTGCAAGGATACCAATCAAAACAACCGCTGTTCTGTGTTTCATCTTAAACGCATCCATAAATGCATATGCTGGCGGAATTACGTTACTTGCAAGATTAGTGGTCAGCTGCGCAAAAATAATGAATCCCAATGTAACGATCATAACAACTTTGTTATCTACCATCTGTGCAAATGCATTGATCGGGTTCGCAACACCTGTTGCAGTGGATGCCATAGCGCCAATCAGACCAAGAAGCACAGTTGCAGGCACCATAGACAGGAAATAAGATACTCCACGCTTCATGGTGGACATTCCGGATTTCATTTCACGGGAATAATCACCTGCATTCAGCATAACGGTAGTACTATTTCCAAAGAAGGCAATGATTGCAGCCACAAAAGGCATCCCCCATGTACCTTTTTTGTTCATCAGATTCGCACTGACGATATCACCATACTGAGTTACACAAAGATACAGCAGATAAAACATTGCAATAGAGATTACTACTCCTCCGATATTACCTACCCATTTTGCTCCCTGGAATCCTTTAATAGACAACAGGATCTGTATGATCTGGAACAAAATAAAAAACACCCAGATATTATCAAAGCCGAACAAAACTTTAGAAATATTATTAATAGCGGCACCTCCCAACCAAGTCTGATAACCATACCATACAATCGCCGGAATACCACGAATCATGCTCGGAACAACATTTCCCTTGGTCCCAAAGGCACTTCTTAACTGAACCGCATAAGGTGCACCTGTTTTGTAACTAAACTGGTCGTTAAGAGCAATTCCTACAACCAAAATCATAGATCCAATCGCAACCGCCAGGAATAACTGCAGAAGATTCAGACCAGCTTCCAGCTGAGCGGATCCCATTGCTAAAGTTCCGATGGAGATACATCCTCCCAGCCACAGCATGGTATTGGATCCCCAACTCATAATACGATCTTTTTCTGCGATCGGCGCCAATGAACTAGCTTCTCTTTTTACTTCATTTGTATTAACTTCACTCATAAAGTTTACTCCTTCCTTAGTATGTCGTCACACACGCCACTATCTGACAGGGGTAATATACTTTCCATATCCCACCGCGTCTTCTTTATACATCTCACCGTCTGCTACCACTTTACCTCGAATAATAGTGCATACCGGTGCCCCTTTTCCTTCTAAGCCATCGAAACAGGATACATGCCCTTTGGTCAGAAGTTTTGACTGATCACATTTCCACGCTTTCTCAGGATCCACAATAACAATATCTCCATCAAAGCCAAGCTCAAATGCACCTTTCCGTCCGTACAAGCCAAATACTTTAGCCGGATTATAATCCATCACTTTTGCAATCAGACTTGGGCTATATCCTTTCTTGTGCACCACCATGTCAAACATCATCGGCAGGAAGAACTGGATTGCATTCAATCCTCCCCATGCATGCCAGATATCTTTTGTTGCGTTATCCTTCTCCTCATCTGCCGCCGGAGAATGATCGCTTCCTACACAGGAAAGTGTACCATCCAGTACATAGTCCCACAATTTTTCCATATCTTCTTTTTTACGCATCGGAGGTGTACATTTTGCCGGAGCACCCTTTTCGAATACAAAATCCTCTGTAAATCCAAGATAATGTGGACAGGTCTCCGCAGTAATCGGTAGCCCCTCATGAATTGCGTCCTTTACAACCTGCGCCACCATTGGATGGCTAACATGACAGATATGAACACGTCCTCCCGTTGCTCTTGCCATATCAATCACATTTTTGGTTGCAACATATTCTGTCCATACATCGTGTGAATCCAGAAAATCACGAATCTTTTCTTCATTCGTTCTTCCTTCTTTTGCTTTCGCTTCTTTTTCACGTTCTAATACCTGACCATATTCCTCACAGTGAAAACCGCAAAGTGCTCCATATGGCTTCAGAATTTCCAGAGCCTTTCTTACATTTCCCATATTCACTGTCGGGAACAAGTCTCCATTTGGACAGGTAAATCCTTTAAAGGCAGCAACTCCGCATTCATGAAGATCAACAAGATCATTCATATTATTCTTCACAGATCCCGGCTTATCATCATAGTCTCCTACAATTCCACCCCACAGAGCATAATCCACCACTGAATGCTTGCTGATCAAGCCCATCTTCATATCAAAAATTTCTTTATTCATTAAAGACGGGTCATTATTCAGCGGCATATCAATCAGACAAGTACAACCTGCAACAGCGGCAGCCCTTGATCCCGTTTCGAAATCTTCGCGATATTCGAATCCCGGTTCATTCAAATGAGCATGGCAGTCGATAATTCCCGGAAATACATAGCACCCCTTTGCATCAATCACTTCTTTCGCCTCTGCCTCCGTACCTTTCGCAAGGAACGCCGCATACACCCCATCTTTTACGGCAATATCTGCCTCGTAAATCCGATCCGGCGTAACAAGCTTACCATTCCTTACCAACAAATCATACATAAACTTTCCTCCTTTCAAGTTTTTAATAATTCTTGAACAATTTACACAAACTTTTATAATATTCGGTCGACCAAACCAATATTTTTAACAATATTTTATTCGAATTCGATTCGAAAAACAATATCATGAAACCGGGAAAAACGAGCATTTTTTTGTCTAATATGTATAAATTTTCAATTAGTCTTGCCGTATAATTGTAGAATTTACAATTCCCATCATAGATTTTTGTATTTCTTTCTCATTTCTGATAGAATCTTTAAATAGATAATACTAGTTAAGCATGCAAGAAAGGTTCTATCCTATGTATATCACAATTACGGACATATCCGATTATGGAAATACAATTTTAAAAAGAAACAAAAACGCAAAAGTTCATTCCGTATATCAAAAGACGATCAATCTACAGTTTGACAACACTCTATTGGCGATTCAGGCGCAGCAGTCCGTCCTGTCTCCTTTAAGCCTGATTACAAATCTGGAAGGCGCAGAGATCAGCCGCCTTGGCATACAGCCAGGTATGACCGTATCCGTTGCCGGGTCTTCTATATCCGTCCGGCAAATCCAGGATCTTGAATTTTCTTTTTCAAACGCCCTGATTACCAGCCTGTCACTTCCGGACACAGACTGTTTTGGAACCCATTTAACAAAGAGAATCGAAAAAGCTCTTGATCTCTCTGACGGAAACGGGTTTTCCGCTTTGTTCCAGAACGCAAACAGACACCAGCCGTTCCAGGATCCCGTCATCCAGTACGCATCTCGTCAGATGGATGCTTGCCGTTCTCTCTGTCTTACAGGGGCATATCAGAATGCCGCAGAAACTCTGGGAAGGCTGATAGGGCTTGGCATCGGTCTTACCCCGTCAGGGGACGATTTCCTCTGCGGCGTTCTGGCGGGCCTTCGGATTCATGGACGTAACGATACATGCTTCTATCACACTCTATGTACTGAAATCCAGACGCATCTCAAAGACACCAATGATATCAGCCGTGCTTTTCTTGACTGTGCACTAAAAGGCTGGTTCAGCCTTCCCGTTATACGCCTGAAAAATCCATTGTCTCCAGAAGAGATCCTGGCGGATTTCAGCCGGATTGGGCACTCTTCCGGCCTGGATACTCTCAGTGGAATACTGTATACGCTCTCTTATATCGCAGACAGCATATAAATATCTGAATGGAGCTTCTGGGCGCTAATACGCTCATAAAAGTTCAAAAATTTGCAATATTCCAAAGTCCCCTCACTACAAAAATACTCCCGGTCTGTACTTCTTTGTACAAACTCTGGGAGTATTTTTTACCGGTCGAACCGGAATCTTATATTCATCTTATTATACAAGCTCGATCAGAACTTCCATCGCAGCATCGCCTTTACGCTGTCCAATCTTCACGATTCTTGTGTAACCGCCGTTGCGGCTCTCATACTTCGGAGCAATCTCGTCGAACAGTTTTGCAACCAGATCTACTTCCTTTGTATTTTTCTTTCTTCCCGCTGCTGCAGCCGGTACCTCTTTTACCGGATACAGAACTTTCAGCATCTGACGGCGTGCATGCAGTCTGCTTGGCATGTCTTTCTTAATCTTCTTGTCAACCTCATCGTATACAGTAACTTTCTTACCGTCTACCACTTCTTTGACTCTCTTGCCGTCTTTATCTTTACGGGCAACCTTTGCTTTTACCGTAACCTCTTCGAAGTTGTCCTTCTCTTTTACTGCAAGGGCGATCAGACCTTCAGCGATCTTACGAATCTCTTTTGCCTTAGCTTCTGTGGTAACAATCTTACCGTTGTTCAGAAGTGCGGTTACCTGGTTTCTTAATAATGCTTTTCTCTGGCTGGATGTTCTGCCAAGTTTTCTATACTTTGCCATTTTTTCTTCCTCCATTATCTACACTTGGTTATGCTTCTTCGGACTTACTAGCCAAATGCTCTGCCGTGCGCTTTCGGTCTTACCGGCAGAATCCGGCGCAAATATGCGTCCTACTCTTCGCCGCGGCTTAAGCTTAAGCCCAGCTCGTCTAATTTTGCAAGTACTTCTTCCAGTGACTTACGTCCCAGATTCCGCACTTTCATCATATCTTCCGGTGTACGGTTGGTCAGTTCTTCTACCGTGTTGATACCCGCTCTCTTCAGACAGTTGTAGGAACGAACAGAGAGCTCAAGCTCATCGATGCTCATTTCCAGAACTTTTTCCTTCTCATCGTCTTCTTTTTCAATCATAACTTCCGCAGCCTGCGCCACTTCAGACAGATCAATGAAAAGCTTCAGATGCTCGCTCAACACTTTCGCAGCAAGGCTGACAGCCTCGTCTGGAAGCAGGGTTCCATCGGTGTATACGTCCAGAGTCAGTTTATCAAAATCGGTAATCTGTCCCACACGTGTATTTTCTACCGTAAGGTTTACACGCTCAACAGGCGTATAGATGGAATCAATCGGGATCACTGCGATAGGCAGTTCCTCGTTCTTATTCTTATCAGCGCTGACATAACCTCTTCCCTTGGTAATGGTAAGCTCCATGTACAGCTTGCTGTCTGCTCCGCCGTTCAGAGTTGCAATCACCGTCTCCGGATTCATGATCTCGATATCCTGGTCTACCTGAATATCAGCGGCGGTAACTACGCCCTCTCCCTCAAACTCGATGTAAGCGGTCTTAGGCTCATCCGTCTCAGATGTATTCTTGATAGCCAGAGATTTCAGATTCATGATAATCTCGGTAACGTCTTCCTTCACACCCGGAATGGAACTGAACTCATGAAGCACACCGTCAATCTTCACCTGGCTGATTGCTGCGCCCGGTAAAGATGAAAGCATGATTCTTCTCAGGGAGTTTCCCAATGTTGTACCATATCCTCTTTCCAGAGGCTCTACAACGAATCTTCCATATTTCTTGTCTTCTGACATCTCAGTTATTTCAATATTTGGCTTGTTAAAATCAAACACTATGCGTCCACCTCCTGTGGTGTTACGGATTATTATTTAGAATACAACTCGACGATCAACATCTCATCTACCGGAACATCGATTGCTTCGCGTCTCGGAAGCTCTTTTACAGTTCCTTTCAGGGACTCCAGATCAGCCTCTAACCATTCCGGTACGAGACGTCCTGCTGTCACTTCCACGATTCCTTTGTATCTCGGGGAAGATTTGTGTTTTTCTTTGATTTCGATCACATCTCCCGCTTTTACAATGTAAGAAGGAATGTTGATCTGCTTTCCATTTACCAGAACATGCTTATGGTCAACGATCTGTCTTGCCTCACGTCTGGTTCTTGCAAGTCCCAGACGGAATACTACGTTATCCAGTCTGCACTCCAGAAGTCTCATCAGGTTTTCACCTGTCATACCGCTCATGCGCTGTGCTTTCTCAAAATAGTTTCTGAATGGCTTCTCTAATACGCCATAGATGAATTTTGCTTTCTGTTTCTCACGCAGCTGGAGACCATACTCGCTCATCTTTCTGTTTGATCTTTTTAACTGTCTGTTTGACTTCTTGTCAATTCCTAAATATACAGGATCCATTCCTAAGGATCTGCATCTTTTCAGAACCGGAACTCTATTTACTGCCATGTTATATTTTCCTCCTAATTAGACATCGGATATTCATATCCGCATCATGGTACTGGTTGTTGACTAGACTCTTCTTCTCTTCGGCGGACGGCATCCGTTGTGCGGTACCGGAGTAACGTCCTTAATGCTTGTTACGTCAATTCCGCATGCCTGAAGGGCACGGATTGCTGCCTCTCTACCTGATCCCGGTCCTTTTACCATAACGTCAACGGTTTTCAGACCATGTACCAATGCTGCCTTTGCTGCAGTCTCTGCTGCCATCTGTGCTGCATAAGGGGTAGATTTCCTTGAACCTCTAAATCCCAGACCACCTGCACTTGCCCATGAAAGAGCATTACCCTGCGCATCTGTCAATGTAACGATCGTATTGTTAAAAGATGACTGGATATGTGCCTGTCCGTGTTCAACGTTTTTCTTGACACGTTTTTTTGTCACTTTCTTTGTAACTCTCTTTGCCATAATAAAACTAACCTACTCTTTCTTATGAATTAATTATTTCTTCTTATTTGCTACTGTTCTCTTCGGACCTTTTCTGGTTCTTGCGTTTGTCTTTGTCTTCTGACCACGAACCGGAAGTCCTTTTCTGTGACGGATTCCTCTGTAGCATCCGATCTCCTGTAATCTCTTGATGTTCAAAGCAATCTCTCTTCTGAGATCACCTTCTACAACCTGTGTCTCATCAATTACTGCGCTGATCTTCTTAACGTCTTCGTCCGTCAGATCTCTGCAGCGGATGTCAGGGCTTACTCCAGCCTCTGCAAGAATACGGTTAGAGCTTGCTCTTCCGATTCCATAGATATAAGTAAGTCCGATCTCAACACGTTTGTCTCTTGGTAAGTCTACACCTGCTATACGAGCCATGTGAATTTCCTCCATTTTCTTTGTTTGTTTTTTGATACTGTCTTTAATAGGGACTATTGAACAGTTGGCGAGGTATTCTCGAGCCTACTGTGAAAAGTCGTTCCCGTTCACTTAGCGAGGTCTTTTCGAGCTTAGTGTAGGGAACTTCCGTTTTAGTCCAGGTGTGTCGGT
>CASEIR010000008.1 GCA_949287925.1 uncultured Lachnospiraceae bacterium | reverse complement strand
TTCTACTGTTGTAATCTAAATGCTTCTATGCTATGATATCCACGAAATCTTACATGAGGAGGAAACATTCATGAAATATTGTACCAAATGCGGCGCTGTCTGCGAGGACAGTGCGGCTTTCTGTAAAGACTGCGGGAATCCATTTCCACAGGCCGGTCAGGGAAATACTTCCGGCTATCAAGATCCCAACGCAGGCCAGAATTATAGTCAGAACTCCAATCCCAACACAGGCCAGAATTATGGTCAGAACTACAACTACTCTTACGGACCGCAGGGCGGACAGTCTTATGCGCAGCCCGGTCATCCCGGAATCATCCCACGCAGCATCCCTCTGTGTATCCTGTTTACGTTCATTACCTGCGGTATCTACGGCATCTACTGGATGATCAAGATGAACGACGAGATCAATCTGCTGGCAGGAGAACCAAACGCCACATCCGGCGGCATGGTGTTCCTGTTTTCCATCATCACCTGCGGTATCTACAGCTTCTACTGGCTGTATAAAATGGGCGAACGCAGTGACCAGATCAAAAGAGTCAATGGTAATTCCGGTCTTTTGTATCTGCTGCTGGCTATCTTTGGACTCAGCATCGTCTCTTACTGTCTGATACAGGACACCATTAATAAAACCGTATAATATTGTGCGGCGCGGATCTTCAAAGCCACTTTTCCTGAATTTTCATGGAAGAGTGGCTTTTTATTTTTATTTTACTTGACGGACTTCTCCGTTACGCTATAATATCTTTTTAGAACAGTTCTTTTTAGAACTTTGTGCAATTATATGACTGATTCAGGAGGAAATTATGTATCATATTACTGATTATCTGGTAACCACACGGGCGATCCAGAAGCTTCATGAAAATATGCTCAAAGAGCTTTGTCTCCGCTATGGTTTGACGTCCATCGAAGCTGCCATCATCAGCTTTTTGCACAACAATCCCGGAAAAGATACTGCCGGAGATATTGTGGAGCTGCGTATGCTCTCCAAAGGAAACGTCTCCCGTGCGGTGGAACTTTTGATCCGGAAAGGCTATCTTCTGCGGGAACCGGACCGGAACGACCGCCGGCGCATCCATTTACACCTTACCCCGGAGGCCGCGCCCATCACATCCGCCATAGATCAGATACAGGAAGGATTTTTCAGTGAACTTCTCACCGGTTTCAGCGAACATGACCGGCAGAATTTTCAGGAACTGAACGTAAGAATCCGCAATAATGCGCTAGATGCACTGAAAAGGAGGCAGACAAATGAACGAAAGTAAAGAATTCCTGGGAACAGAACCGGTAGGAAAGCTGTTATTCCGGCTTGCAGTTCCAACCGTCACCGCCCAGATCATCAACATGCTCTACAATATCATTGACCGGATCTATATCGGACACATTCCAGATTCCGGCGCCATGGCACTGACTGGCGTAGGCGTCTGTATGCCCTTGATCATGATTGTCACCGCATTTGCCGCTCTGGTCAGCAGCGGCGGCGCTCCCCGGGCATCCATTTTCATGGGAAAGAACGACATGGAATCTGCAGAACGAACTCTGGGAAATTGCTTTTTGCTGCAGGTTCTGGTATCCATCGCACTTACCGCCATCCTGCTGATCTGGAACCGGAATTTCCTGATGGCTTTTGGCGCCAGCGAAAACACCATCGAATATGGTGTGGCTTATATGAACATCTATGCCCTGGGCACTATCTTCGTTCAGCTGACCCTCGGCATGAACGCCTTTATCACCGCCCAGGGGTTCGCCCGGACCGGTATGCTCTCTGTCCTGATCGGCGCCATCGCCAACATCATCCTGGATCCGGTCTTCATCTTCGGACTGGGCATGGGCGTCCGGGGAGCAGCTCTGGCCACCGTACTGTCCCAGGCCATGTCCTGTGCATGGGTTCTGCTGTTCCTGCGCGGGAAAAAGACGTTCCTTCGGATTCGTCTCCGCAATCTGCGGCTGCAGCCGTCC
Source organism: uncultured Lachnospiraceae bacterium (assembly GCA_949287925.1). Taxonomy (GTDB): domain Bacteria; phylum Bacillota; class Clostridia; order Lachnospirales; family Lachnospiraceae; genus Merdimonas. The sequence continues at coordinate 1,312 of CASEIR010000008.1, read as the reverse complement.
ATCATCCTTCCAAGCGTGGCCCTGGGATCGGCCACTTTCATCATGCAGGCCAGTGAAAGCGTCATCTCCGTCTGCTTTAACTCCTCCCTGCTCCATTACGGAGGAGATATCGCTGTGGGCGCTATGACCATCCTGACCAGCGTCATGCAATTCGCCATGCTGCCGCTGCAGGGACTTGGCCAGGGGGCTCAGCCCATCATCAGTTACAACTACGGCGCCCGCAACATCAAACGAGTAAGATCCGCCTATTTCCTGCTGCTGAAAACCAGCCTGGGCTACTCCACACTTCTGTGGTTGGCTGTCATGCTCTTTCCGCAAGCTTTCGCCGGACTCTTCACCACAGACAGCGCTCTTTTAAGCTTCACTGCCAGTGCCCTCAGGATCTATGTGGCCTGCCTCTTCCTGTTCGGTATTCAGATGGCCTGCCAGATGACCTTCACTGCCATCGGCAACGCACCGGCATCCATTATCGTCGCCGTCACACGGAAATTCATCCTACTGCTGCCACTGATCTACCTCATGCCACGAATTCTTACCGGCAACCAGACCATGGCTGTATACCTGGCCGAACCCATCGCAGACTTCATCGCCGTAAGCTTCACATCCGTACTATTCTACTTCCAATTCCGCAAGTTGGGGACGGAGAATTTTTAAAAATTGTACTGACCCCCAACTTGCGTACCCCTGTCCCTTTTTGTTGTAATTTATGGTGCAAAAAAGCGCTGAGGCTTTTTATGCTTCAGCGCTTTTTCCCATGATATGGCAGAAAAGGCCATCACATCCTTCCCGTACATCTTCATAGGTCAGATCAAAATCCCCGGTATACCAGGGATCTGCAATATCTTCACCCTGCCGTTCGGTAAAATCCAGAAGTTTACTGACTTTCCCGTCGGGATCTGATCCAAGAATCCGGTTCATATTGCGGATATTCCAAGTGTCCATCCCGATGATGTAGTCGAATCGGTCGTAGTCGTCTCTTCGCATCTGACGGGCCCGGTGATCTCCGCAGGGGATTCCCACCTCCCGTAGTTTCTGTCTGGTCCCGTAGTGAACTGGATTGCCGATCTCTTCCCGGCTGGTAGCCGCGGAATCAATATAAAATTCATCCGAGAGACCGGCTTTGCTAACCAGATCCTTCATTACATATTCAGCCATGGTAGAACGGCAGATATTGCCGTGGCAAATAAATAATACTCTAATCATCTTTTTATATCTCCATTTAAGTCTTGTATTTCTTCTCAAACGCTTGATATTTCAGGGTTTTCCGACTTTTGAGTTTTCCTTTCTTTTCAAGGTATCTTCTCAAATCTTC
>CASEIR010000007.1 GCA_949287925.1 uncultured Lachnospiraceae bacterium | reverse complement strand
TCTGGAATCTCAGGTTGAAAAGTTCCTTTTTAGCAGCTACTAATTCTTCGTTCAGCTCTGCAGCTGATTTTGTTTTTAAATCTTCTACAAATGCATTAATTTTCACTGTTATCACCGCCTTCTAAGTCTGCGCGAGAAACTATTTTACATTTACATGGCAGCTTGTGGGTTGCCAGACGAAGAGCTTCTCTTGCAACTTCCTCTGATACGCCCGCGATCTCGAACATTACGCGGCCAGGCTTTACAACTGCTACCCAGTATTCCAAAGTTCCTTTACCGGAACCCATACGTGTCTCGGCTGGTTTCGTAGTTACAGGTTTATCCGGGAATATTTTGATCCATACTTTACCGCCACGCTTGATATAACGAGTCATAGCAACACGGGCAGCCTCGATCTGGTTGGAACGGATCCAGCAAGGCTCCGTTGCAACGATACCATATTCACCATGTGTAATCTTGTTTCCGCGAAGAGCCTTACCCTTCATAGTACCACGGAACTGTTTACGACGTTTTACTCTTTTTGGCATTAACATGATTTATTTCTCTCCTTCCTTGTCTGCTTTCTCCGGAAGAACTTCGCCCTTGTAGATCCATACCTTTACGCCAACTTTTCCGTAAGTGGTATCTGCCTCGGCGAATCCGTAGTCAATGTCTGCTCTCAGTGTCTGAAGAGGAATGGTTCCTTCGCTGTAGAACTCTGTACGGGCCATATCAGCTCCGCCCAGACGTCCGGATACGGAAGTCTTCACACCAAGGGCACCGGATTTCATAGTTCTGGACATGCAGGACTTCATTGCACGTCTGAAAGAGATACGGTTCTCAAGCTGCTGCGCGATATTCTCTGCCACCAGCTGAGCGTCTTTGTCCGGTCTTTTGATCTCTCTGATGTCTACAACCAGTTTCTTGTCTGTGAACTGCGCAAGCTCGCCTTTCACTTTCTCGATCTCGGCTCCTCCTTTACCGATCACAACACCCGGTTTTGCTGTATAAATCGCGATTTTCACGCGGTCAGATGCTCTTTCGATCTCAATCTTGGAAATACCAGCGCTGTATAATCTTTTCTTAAGATACGTTCTGATTTCATGGTCTTCTACTAAGTAGTCTGCAAACTCTTTTTCTGCATACCATTTAGAGTCCCAGTCTTTGATAACACCGACTCTCAAACCATGAGGATTAACTTTCTGTCCCATGTTTGCCCTCCTTATCTTTCATCAAGCACAAGTGTAATGTGGCTCATTCTCTTCTCGATTCTGTAAGCTCTTCCCTGTGCTCTAGGTCTGATTCTCTTCATTGTTGGTCCTTTGTTTGCATAAGCCTCTGCAATGTAAAGGTTCTCAGCGTTCATGCCGTTATTGTTCTCAGCATTTGCAATTGCAGACTCCAATAATTTCTTTATTAAACTAGAAGCATATCTTGGATTATAGGTCAAAATACCAAGTGCTGTTGTTACATCCTTACCTCTGATGGCATCCAAAACGAAACATGCTTTCTGAACAGAAACCCTTGCGTAAGATAACTTAGCTGAAGGTCTTGTGTCCTTATTAGCATTTCTTTCTCTCTTAATCTGGGATCTATGTCCTTTTGCCATGGATGAACCCTCCTTTCACAATCTAATTATCTAACTTTTGATTTCTTCTCGTCTTTTCCGTGTCCTCTATATGTTCTGGTAGCAACGAACTCTCCGAGTTTATGTCCTACCATATCTTCTGTCACATATACCGGTACGTGTTTTCTTCCGTCATGAACGGCAATTGTATGTCCAACCATGCTCGGGAAGATCGTGGAACGGCGTGACCAGGTTTTGATCACGGATTTGTTCCCGCTCTCGTTCATGGCGTCAATCTTTTTAAGCAGGCTTGCGTCTGCGAATGGTCCTTTTTTAATTGAACGTGCCATAGGTTCTAACCTCCTCGTGAATATTATTTGATCGCTTTACCATCTCTTCTTCTTACAATCAGTTTGTTAGAAGCTTTGTTTTTCTTTCTTGTCTTAAGACCAAGTGCTGGTTTACCCCAAGGTGTACATGGACCCGGACGTCCGATTCCAGTCTTACCTTCACCACCACCGTGCGGATGGTCATTCGGGTTCATAACAGAACCACGAACAGTCGGTCTGATACCCATGTGACGTTTACGTCCTGCTTTACCAATGTTGATCAGGTTGTGATCTCCGTTTCCAACTACACCGATGGAAGCGCGGCAATCGCTGGAAACCATTCTCATCTCTCCGGACGGAAGTCTCAGAGTTGCATATTTTCCTTCTTTTGCCATCAGCTGCGCGCTGTTTCCTGCGGAACGAACCATCTGGCCGCCCTTTCCAGGATGAAGCTCGATGTTATGGATCTGTGTACCAACCGGGATCTGAGATAACGGCAGGCAGTTGCCGATCTTAACCTCTGCTTCCGGTCCGTTCATAACCTTCATACCGTCTGTCAGTCCAGCCGGCGCAAGGATATAAGCCTTTTCTCCATCTTCATAGCAGATCAGAGCAATATTTGCTGTTCTGTTCGGATCATACTCGATACCAAGTACGGTAGCGTGGATTCCGTCTTTTCTTCTCTTGAAATCGATAACTCTGTATTTTTTCTTAGCTCCGCCTCCGCGGTGTCTTACTGTGATCTTTCCCTGGTTGTTACGTCCTGCCTGTCTGCTCTTCGGAGCTAACAAAGACTTCTCCGGTGTTGTCTTGGTGATCTCTGAAAAATCAGATCCGGTCATCTGTCTTCTGGAAGGCGTATATGGGCGATATGTTTTAATTCCCATGATTGTTCTCCTTTCAATTGTTTATTCTCACGGTTGCTGTCCGTATGCTGTGCGCCAATAGTATGTTCGGTTCGCTAGGCTCGTGTGACACCTCGCCAATCTCACCGAACGGGGCCCGACTAAGCTTCAGCCTTCGCTATCGCTCGTCTTCAGCAAGTCTTATAACCCCTCGAAGATCTCGATATCGGCGCTGTCCGCCGTCAGCTTGACGACTGCTTTCTTAGTCTTCGCTGTCTTGCCGAACTTGAATGTTCCGCGGACTCTTTTCTTCTTTCCTTCGCAGTTCATGGTGTTCACGCTTTCAACCTTTGTGCCGCTGAACATCTTCTCAACTGCTTCTTTTACCTGAGATTTGGTTGCTTCCGGGTGTACTAAGAATGTGTATTTCTTTTCTCCCATCATTCCCATGGTCTTTTCAGTTACGACCGGCTTCAGGATTACATCATAATATTTAATGTCTGCCATTATGCGTACACCTCCTCGATATTAGCAACAGCCGCTTTTGTTGCGATTACTGTGTTATACTTTAAGATGTCGTACACATTGATGGTATTTGTCTTTGCAGTCTTCACGCCCGCAATATTCTTTGCAGAGATCTCTGCATTGGTATTTCCATCTTCTAATACGACCAGCGCTTTGGAAACCTCCAGGTTCTTCAGCATATTTGCAAAGTTCTTTGTCTTGATCTCGTCAAACTTGATCTCGTCAACAACGATGAACTTCTTGTCTTCTACTTTAGAAGTAAGAGCAGACTTCAGAGCAGCTCTCTTCTCTTTCTTATTCATCTTGAATGAATAATCTCTCGGTACCGGAGCGAATACAACTCCGCCGCCCGTCCACTGCGGAGCTCTTGTGGATCCCTGTCTTGCATGACCGGTTCCTTTCTGTCTCCACGGTTTTCTTCCGCCGCCGGAAACTTCAGAACGAGTCTTTGCTTTCTGTGTTCCCTGACGATTATTTGCAAGCTGGTTTACCACTGCCATGTGTACCAGATGTTCATTTACCTCAACACCAAATACCGCATCGTTCAGCTCGATTGTACCAACTTCTTTACCTTCGATATTATAAACAGATACGTTAGCCATCTTAAGTGTCCTCCTTTCTTGTCAAAACCTAGTTAGCTTTTACTGCTTCTTTGATAGTTACTAAGGATTTCTTCGGTCCCGGCACAGATCCCTTAACCAGAAGAAGGTTGTTCTCAGCGTCTACGCGTACAACTTCCAGATTCTGAATGGTGATCTTCTTGTTACCCATCTGACCAGGCATCTTTTTGCCTTTGAATACCTTGCTCGGGTCAGATGCAGCGCCGTTGGAACCTGCATGACGGTGGAACTTGGAACCATGTGTCATAGGTCCTCTATGCTGTCCATGTCTCTTGATCGCGCCCTGGAATCCTTTTCCCTTGGAGATTGCTGTTGCGTCAACCTTATCTCCTGCAGCAAAGATATCAGCTTTGATCTCCTGAGCCAGTTCGTATTCGCTTGCGTTCTCAAACTTGAATTCTCTTACAAATCTCTTGCCGGATACGCCTGCTTTTGCGAAATGTCCCTGCTCAGCTTTTGTTACACCATGACGATGAACGATCTCTTTCTTACCGTTCTTGTCTTTGTTTACAGTCTTGTCTTTCTTGTCCATGAAACCAACCTGAACCGCATCGTAACCGTCATTCTCAACCGTCTTGATCTGTGTTACAACACAAGGACCAGCCTGAAGTACCGTTACAGGCGTCAGTGTTCCATCTTCATTAAAGATCTGAGTCATACCGACTTTTGTAGCTAAGATAGCTTTCTTCATTATGATTACCTCCTGTGATTTACAGCGGAGCGCAGCTTAGGCGCTCATCCTAAATTTTAGGAATTACTGCGTTTCTTATTTGTTTTTCATTTTGATATCAATGTAAACACCTGCCGGCATCTCCAGTCTGGATAATGCGTCCACAGTCTTCTGGGTTGGTGTAATGATATCGATCAGTCTCTTATGAGTTCTCTGCTCGAACTGCTCTCTGGAATCTTTGTATTTGTGAACAGCTCTCAGGATGGTTACTACTTCCTTCTTGGTCGGAAGCGGTACCGGTCCGCTCACCTTAGATCCATTCTTTTTCACAGTTTCGATGATTTTCTTGGCGGATGCATCTACCAGCTGATGGTCATACGCCTTCAAAGTGATTCTCATTACTTGACTTGCCATAAAAAAAGTCGCCTCCTTTTCGTACTTTTAACTTCAGTACGACAAGCGGTGACTGTACACTCTCCCGTGTGTGTCGTGAGAACCTCACACGTTGTTACCACATCTCAGTGGCTGTTATAGTTTCGTACAGTGACTTGTCGCCAGTTTCCTAACTTGACATTCGCTCCACGGAAAACCTACTATATATAAGTAGCAACCTCACGCTTCACAGCTATCATGTCACAGCTTTTATAGTATATAGGATACTTTATATTTTTTCAAGTCATTTATTAGAAATATTGTATTTTTTCGCGTACAATCTTGCTTTCTTGAAATTATGCTTATTTTTCTTGTTTTTTTCAACAGATTCCGTTACCATTTATCAAAAGCAATAAAAATATATGCCGTATAATAATAGGAAGAGGTGAAATATATGGATATCCGAAGATGGCAGATTATGCTTGCTGTCAGCGATCATGGCAGCTACACCAGGGCGGCAGAAGAACTAAAGCTTACCCAGTCTGCCGTGACTCAGACCATGAAAGCCCTGGAAAAAGAAGTTGGCTTCCCTTTGTTCGTAAAAAGCAAAAGCGGTATGAAGCCCACACCGGAGGCTCAGTCTCTCCTCCCATCGATTCGGGCTCTTTTAAACGCCGAAGAAGTAATCCACCAGGGAATTGCGTCTCTCAACGGCGTACAGACTGGAACGATCAGAATCGGCACCTATTTAAGTTGTTCCATCCATTGGATTCCCGGCATCATAAAAAAATTTCACGCCGATCATCCTGGTATCCGCTTTCAGATCATCGAAGGCGACGAAGGGGAACTGGCAGACTGGATCCAGGAACGCCGGGTAGATATTGGTTTCATTAGCTATCAACCCGGTCAGCGCTATCAATTTCTTCCAGTTATGAAGGACGAGATCTATGCAGTACTCCCCACAGACCATCCTATGGCAGACCAGGAAACTTTTCCTCTGACATGTTTTGAAGGTGCTCCTTTCGTGACCACCGCCTACGTTCCAGGAAGCGATGTCCACCGAATCTTGGATGAACACCATCTTTCTCCGGACATTCGCTTCGTATCTATCAACGAATTTTCCGTCCTTTCTATGGTAGAGCACGGACTGGGATCCACCCTCCTTCCTGGTCTTCTTCTCCGAAAACAGACAGGAAACTTTGTTTGCCGCAGTACAGAGCCCCGGCTTTACCGCCAGCTGGGCCTGGCCTATATTTCGATCCGTGCACTATCGCCTGCCGCACGTTCTTTTCTGGCATATGCAAAAGACTTTCTGTTGGATGATGAATAATTTTATTAGATAATCTAATGTTTGCATTAGATTATCTAATACTTTTATTGACATCACCTCGGCAAAGAGCTATACTAAAAAAGAGTTATTCTTTTTTCAAAATCAAAAAGCACTCTCACGGTTAGTGGGGGTGCTTTTTTGCTAGAAAGGAAGGGGATTTTATGAGTAATCAAACCAATCAGACCAACAAAGAAACTCGTCAATGGGGTTCACGCTTTGGCTATCTCATGGTCGCTGCCGGCGCCGCTATCGGGCTTGGCAATATCTGGCGTTTTCCTTACCTTGCATACGAAGGAGGCGGCGGCGTCTTTCTTCTGATTTATATTATCGTTGTCATTCTGATGGGGCACCCCATGGTAGAGATGGAGACTGCCATTGGCCGCCACACCAGTAAGGATACCGTCACCTGTTTCCAGCGCATCAATAAGAAATGGGGATTCACCGGATGGATCGCCGTGATCTGTACCACCTTACTCTGTATGTATTATGTTGTCGTAGGCGGCTGGGTGGCCAAGTATGCGTTTCAGTATATTGTCAGCGGTGACTTTGGTTCAGACAAACAAGCCTACTATGATCAGTTCACTTCTTCAACGGTAGAACCCATCGTTTGGACCATGCTGCTCCTGGCGCTGGTTTCCTTCCTCCTGTATTTTGGCATCACAAACATCGTGGAAAAGGTAGCCAAGGTCATGCTTCCCCTGTTGTTCGCCTTGCTGATCATCTGCGGAATCTGGACTTTATTTGTCAATGACAACGCTATAGAAGGTGTGAAATATTACTTACTGCCGGATTTTAGCAAATTCAGTTTTACAACCTTTGCACAGGCTGCCACTCAGGTATTGTTCTCTATCGGAATCGGCTGGGGACTATATGAGACACTGGGAGCGAATATTTCCAAAGAAAACAACCTGAAAAGCGATGCCGTCATGGTATCTATATTCGATACTGCCGCTGCCATCCTGGCTGGATTCGTAGTCGTTCCTTCTGCTTTCTCCGGCGGCGTGGACATTGCATCAGCCGGGCCCAGCCTGGTATTTAACGTAATGACCGACATTTTCGACCGTCTGGCCGGAGGCCGTTTCATCGGCGCCTGCTTCTTCCTGGCGATTCTCTTTGCGGTTATCTCTTCACTTTTTAGCTTCTTCGAGATCACAATCCGAACCTTTGAGGATAATCTGCACCTGGGACGCCGGAACGCCACCATTCTGACTGCCGTCATCATTGGAATCGGCAATATTTTCGTATCTCTTGGATTCGGTAAGTTAAGCGGATTCAAGCTACCATGGATCGACGCAAATGGCTTTGCCTCCTATGGGCTTTACGACTGGCTTGATATGTTCACTGCCTATATTTTGATGCCTCTGGGCTGTATTCTGGTTTGTATCTTTATTGCCAAAGTATGGGGATTTAAAAATTACGAGAAAGAAGTGACCAACGACGGTAAATATGGACGTGTTACCATGTTCGACAAGATTCGCACTGTATTTATCGTTCCTTTCTTCATGATTGTCATCCTTCTGACTGTATTCGGATTTATTAAATAGGAAGTAGTTCTCGTATCTTTGCTGCCATTCGGAATACCAGGCCTTTCTCCGGTGATATCTCCATCACCGGGGAATCCTGCCGGATCAGGCGGATCAAATAAACTACAAGCACTATTAAGACTGCCGCAGCCAGCATAGCCGCTTCGCCTCTCCCCCTCCATACACGGCCAGACATAATCCAATTACTTCTTATTACATTGCGATGAACCGCATACAGGAAAACAAGTATAAGTATAGGAAATACAGGCTGACAGGCAAAAGCCGCTCTCACATCTAACTTCAGAAGGCTGATACACGCTCTTGTCGTTCCACAGCCTGGGCATGGCACTCCGAACAACAAACGTACCGGGCAATGCCAGATCGTAAAGAACAAAAGTGTCAACAGAATCAGCGCCTTTAGATGCAGCAATATGATCCCCTTTATATCCGATTTTAGTCTGTTCATTTTTTCACCTCCTGAAGCAGCCATTTCAAGACATTTTATCACACTAATGCCAATTTTTATAGATATCATCTTCTGATTTTGTTAATTTTTCACTATATTTCACACTCTTTCGTCGTTAAAGTATTGACTTTTTTATGTCAAAATGATAGATTAGCTTTACAGGAATGATAAATCGGGGTATCATTCCGAAACTGTTATAGTATCCAAATATCTAGAGATTGGAGGAAATTTTTTATGTTATTAGCTCTTCAAATTTTATTCGGTGTATTGGCAGCCGGAACCGGTATCGGTCTTGTAGTAGACATTGCGAAGAACCGGATTGACGAACTCAAAAATGCAACCGGCAAACAGTGGGCATCTGGATTTACCGTAGGTATTATCGCCAACTTCCTTGACACACTTGGATGCGGTTCTTATGCACCGTCCACATTCATGTACAAATTATTCAACCAGATTGATGACATCAATATTCCTGGTACATTGAATGTCGGAGATACTTTCCCTGTTATTTTTGAGGCATTTATCTTTACTGCTTCTGTAGAGTGTGATCCTTTATTCCTCTGGATCATGTACATATGCGCTGCAGTTGGTTCCTTCGGATTTGCGACCATCGTTACAAAATGGCCACGTAACAAGATCCGCTGGGCTCTTGGCGTTATCATGATTCCTCTTGCAATCATTATGCTTTGCAAGAATACTGGATGGGGACCATTCGGTATTGTAGGTACTGCAACCGGTCTGACTGGCTGGAAACTTTTTGTAGCTGCAGCGCTCAACGTTCTTTGGGGTGCTCTTATGGACATCGGATTTGGTCTTTACGCTCCTTGTATGGCTACCTGTCTTCTGCTGGGAGTTAACGCAGATGCATGCTTCCCTGTATTCATGGGATCCTGTGCATGTCTGATGCCTGCATGTTCTATTGAGTTCATTAAGACACATCGTTATGATGTTCCTCATACGGTTGGTAATGCACTCGGAGGATGTATCGGTGTATTTATTGCATGGAAGATCGTAACTTCTCTTCCGATGTTCTGGCTGATCAACCTGATCTGTGTTGTTCTTCTTTGGACATCATTCTCTCTGCTCAGCGCAGCAGTCAAGGACAAAAAAGCAGGAATTGCTTAACACAAACCGAAACTAATAAATAAAGTTTTTTCGTAAATGGCCGCCCCAACGGACGGCCATTTACATACGAATCAACTATAAACTGGATGGAGAATAACTTATGTTTGTAAACGAATACATCATGAACAGAAAACGCTATGACAAGTGGGCGACTCCCAAATTCTGGAGATTACCTACTTTTTATGTTTGTCTGGTCATTTTTATTGCAGGTGTTTTTGGCTGGATTTATTTTGACCGGGTGAATGCTTCCGCAAGGTGGCAGTCGATCGGCGCTTTCCTGACATTCGTCGCCGTATACAGAGGCGTTTTTTTCAACTGGATGCACGCCGACAAAACTTTTCGCCTTACCCGTCAGAAATATTTTAATGAAAAAGACTGGTCCTGCAAGGTCATTGTACGGGAAAAGGATATTTCTCTTCACATTAACGGCAAATTGAATAACCGTGTAGACTGGTCTGAAATCAAAAAACTCGAAGAAGCCCGTTCTTATTACAAGCTTTCTGCCGCCGACGGCGTAGAAGGTGTTATGCTCGACAAAGCATGCTTTACAGAAGGCGATCCGGACAGCTTCCTGCAATGGATGCGGGAAATCCATCCGGAAATTGAACATGTTCGAATCGCACCTGCATTTGACAAATAATTAATTATTTTAATGGCAAAGCCAGGGATTTCAGTTCTTGTCTGGATCTTCTGGTTTTTTCATACGCATTGTGCTTTGCTCTTTTATCATATCACTTCGTTAAAGTGCATATATTTATGCATAAATATCAGTCATATGTGATAATATTATACAAACTTGTGTTTTCGCCATTTCACTGTCTTGACAGTCAAAAATGATAGTGCTATATTTATACCAACCTAAATGAACATGTTTAATAACAATATTTAAAACAACATTTGGTTGTATTTGCAGTTGATCCCGAGCCGACCGTTTCCCCCAAGAACGATCCTGCCCGGGCGAACTACAATTCATATATACAATCTCTTTAACAGAGAAGCATTCCCCAGCTTTGTATATAATACAAACTGCAATGCAACGAGGAAAACCTCTCAATGACATACCAAAAAGAAAGGGCACGACATCCGAGATGTCGTGCCTTTTCTTTTTCTTCTTCTATGTATGACAGGAGGAACCCGTTTATCTGTTCTGCTGGTCTTTTTGGCGCATTTTAAGCTTCAACAGTGCTTTTGCTTTCAGGCAGTCGAGCTCTACCATATTATTTTCTCCTACCACATTTGTCTCTGTACCATCTTCGCTCTTATTAATGTCAATAATTCCATCCAGATAGTCATTGACAACTACAAATTGCGCAACTGTACCGCTGAAATTCAGTCCTGTAACCGGAATACCTCTGGTCCCCAGCTGTTCGCAGGTGTTCGTATAATCCACATCACTGTTTCCCCATCCGTCAGATGACAGGATCACACCGTCTGCGCGCATAGCTTCTGCCCACACAGCCGTCCGTGTTCCCACCAGGAGCTTGTCTTTATTGTCATCCGGTGTTCCCACAATGATAATTCCCATCAGATCCAGATCCGTGTCCGCAGCAACCACTTCCAGAAGAGGGTCTCTGAAATGATGTAATGATGTTTCCTTTGTTGATGGTCCTATACCCATATTCGCACCTCCTACTGCATAGAACGGATAATACCGTCTCTGTACTCATTCGGTGTAATCAGAATCGGCATGTTACCCATATCTATAATGGAACGTCCGCCTTCTACACCAGATGGTTCATTCGAAAACAGATGTGTGTCATACATTGCTCCCTGACCTGCCACCTGTCTTACAATCAGGACACGTTTCTTTCCCGGTCTTACCACATCGTGATATTCATGGCGTTCCGTACATTTTTCACCTTTGAATTTTTTTAATTTTTCTCTGTAACTCTGTATAAACTCATCACATACGCGGTGCGCCGCAGTCGGTCCCGGTCTCTCCTGTCCCATACCTGCCGCCAGCGTTACATCAAAGGAGATGATATAGTCGTTATCTCCCGGCGTGCCGGCACGATTCAGATAAAGCTGATCCTTCAGATTCCCTTCCGAAGATCCGAATTCATGGCACTGTTTCCCATTCACATCTACGCCAGTCAGCATCACATATACGCCTGTAATCGTATGGGTGATTCCCTCTCCCAGCTTTCCTAACACTTTCGTAGAAATGGGGATAATATCCATAATCGTATTGGTCCAGCGGTCATGGTCTCCAGGTTTGATGATCTGGATATCAATCTTTTCAATATGTTCTTCTTTTGCCACCAGACCGTCAATCATCTCTTTGCTGACCGTCATATGGCCGTCTACTGTGATATCATTATGTTCGCCCCATTCCACATCTGTCATATGGAAAGCTTTAATCACGAGACGTCTTAAATCAATTTCCCTCTCAGCCAATCGTGTCACCTCCGTTATATTTTTGAAAAAAGGGCAGATGTAATTACATCTGCCCTTTTCCTACGTTAATTAGATCTTAGCCACATATTCGAATGGCAGCGGAACAATAGTTCCAGGTGTCTGGATCTTGATCAACTGTTCCAGAGTTGCCTTTACGATCTGTGTCTGCTGTTCAACGTTGTGCGGTCCACCAGCATTAGCTCCCATAGGAACCAACGGAGCAACTGCACGAGGAGTTCCGGTCTGACGTACAACCGGAGGAAGAGCTGCAATAATAATGGTAGGAATTCCAGCTTCTTCAATCGCTCTCTGCACCAATACTGCAGAGCGGTGGCAGGTACCTCAGCCAGCGGTGAGGACAACTGCATCAACATCCTCTTCTTTGAACATCTGTGCGATAGCCGGACCAGTTTCGCCTTTGAACTTCTCCTGGTTTCCGCCACCGCCCATGAATCCTGCATGAACCGGAGCACAAGCTCTGATGAATCCTTCTGCAGCTAATTCATGAATTCTGTCGATCGGGAACATACAGTTAATGTCTTTGTTAACATCACTGTTATCATATCCGCCATGGGATACCATCAGTTCACTTGATGGTGTTGTGTTCTCTATCTTTCTCCATGTGAAGTCACCGGCAAGGTTGAATCTTTCCTGATCTTTTTTATGAACACCTGCTGCTGTTGCAAGAGCAATTGACATATCTTTCAGCTCTTTTGTTACAGGAGTCCATACTGCCGGCGGAGTAATAGGAACGAATATCTCAGATTGTAAACCTTTAACAACCGTTAAACTCATTTTTAGACCTCCTTATTATCCATTCGCCCACGCATCTTTTCCTGATTGCGTCGTTCTTTCTCAATATTGCTGACATATTTTTCATTTACTTCTGGACCTAGCTGCTCCGGGAAGCTCATGTTCCATCCGACTTCCTGACCGACCTTCGGCTCAGTATCACAGATAAACATCCGCTTCGGCGCCTTGAAAAATCCAAGTCTGCCTTTTAAGTCTACGCTGATGCTGCAATCATCAACATCAACAACCACGCCTTCCATGTAAATGATCTTGTCACCATAATGCAACCGTTCGTTATTCATCTGACTGCCTTTCGGATTAGTCGTATTTTTCCTTACGTTTCTGGCTCATCGGCAGAGACTGTTCATTCTCAACCAGGTCAACCTTTGTGCCGTATGCACTCTCGATCAGCTCTACGTTAGTAGACTTAACGTTCGGATTCCATTTCTTCTCAGCAGCCTTAACTTCCTCGCCTGCCATAGCTGTCTTCAGCATAGCCAGTGCGCGGATTGCATCTTCCTGACACAGGGTGTTACATCCAAGCACCTCATTCTCGATACCAGATTCAGACTTGTTGTTATCAACCATGTATGTCATATACTTGTTACCAACAACCAGCGCGCCCTGTACAGCACAGTAAGACATACCAACTACCGGAACGCCTCTCATACCGATCTGCTCGATATGGCTTGCGAAGTCGATGTGGTTGTTTCCGAAACCTTCTGTTGTAACGAAAGCTCCGTCTGCATCCATCATCTCTACGGTATGTCCGACACGTTTAGATACATAGAACTTCTCTGCATTGATCTGTGGGCTTCCTACGAATACTACGCCGCAGAGGTCAACTTCCGGATCATGCAATGCTTCCAGAACCAGTGGCTCTCTCCAGTAATGTCTGGACATTTCCTTGGAAGCAGGTCCGATACAGGTCAGAGCGTGGATACATCCATCCAGAACCTCCAGCGGAGATACGCATACCGGAACGTTTCCTAAGTCTACGTTTGCTCTTGCGCCAAGAACACCAACAGGCTCTACAGGAAGGATGAAGTTATCATGCATAGCTCCCTGTCCCATGATCTCCTTAACGATTACAACTTTCTTCTTTCCTGGACGGCGAACCTGTTTCAGTTCCTGGCTCTCAACAACCAGGCTCTCATCCAGTTCTTTCATTACTTCACGGATTTCCTGTGTGATGATATCAAATGCTGTGTGAGCAGCCATAGGTCCGCGACGCTCCATGTTGGTCTTCTCCTGGATCACGATGTTACCCTTGATGAAGATCTCGCCTTTATCCGGGCATCCAGGACGTCCCCACATGATGTTTTCATCCAGATATCCTTCGGAAGATCCGAACTCACCGATCTGAACTCCGCCCTCATCAGTTCCTGTCAGCATCATAACAACACCGTCCAGAACTCTTGTTACACCTGTACCAAGGTCAGCATCGCCCTCTTTGGTAGCGATCGGCTGAACATCCATAATAGTCTCAGAATAGGTGTGATATAAGTCAGGAGTGATGATTTCCAGGTGGAAATCTTTTACCAGTTCCTGATCAGCGATAACGTCAGCTTCAATTCCTTCACGGATGTAAAGAGTAGTTCCCTCGATCTTTGTCTCCGGTCCTCTCTTAACCTCTGTGATCTTGAAGTGCTTTCTTGTCAGGGTTCTTACAACCTTTTCTTCCCCAGCCTCAGCTGCCGCTGCTGCCGGAGCTGCTGCTGCTGCTGCGATTGCCGCAGGTGCTTCTGCCACTGCTGCGCCGCCGCCAAGTGCTCCAACCGGGATCTCAAGATCAATGTCTTTTCCTTCTCCGATGTGAATCTTTAACATTCCTCCAGCTACTGCTGCCGGAGCTGCTGCAGGTGCTGCTACTGCCTCTGCTGCAGGCGCCTCTTCCTCTGCTGCTTCCTCAGCCGGTGCGCTAGGAGCTTTTACACCATCCAGTACATCTGCTGTCAGTGGGCAAAGAGAATCACAAGTCTTGGTAAGCTTTGCTCCCAAAACTTCCTCGATGGTCAGGCAGCCATCAAGACTTAATAATCCTGAATCTACCAAATCGTCAAAGATCGCCGGATCTTCCAGATTCGCAGGTTCAATTGTGATACCAGCTTCCGCTCTACAGCACAGTACCGCAGGGTCATGAGCATGAGCTTTCGCTGTTTCAGCTGTGATTGACATATTGTTTTCCCTCCTTGTTTGGTTTGCTTTCAACTTCCCTTACGGGTTGTATTTGTATATATACAGCCACGTACGGCCGGAGAACACCTCTCCATTTCCCCGGGCGGAAGAATCGGGGATCTCCCACCCTTGCCGCACACGGCAGTAATACCAGTAAATAACAGCTTCACCGGAATCCGATATTAGAAATCGATATCCTGGCTTACCTGTTTGGAAACTCTTAAGGTTCTGTACAGAGCATGTCCGATTGTTCTCATCACATGGTCTGTCTGATGGAATACTTTCAGTCCCATCTTCGGGCCGGAGGCCATAACTGTATTGGAACAGTCTGAGCAGTTTCCAATAATAATATACTCACATTTGTCCTTCTTAAACTGCAGGTTGTTCTTTACCTGTCCAGGACAATTTCCAGGTCTTAAGCACTTCAGCGGTGCGCCAGGTTTGTTCTCGATCGCCTGTTTGCAACGGCAGACGGATACAACTTTTCCGTTCATCTTTGCCGCGATATCACGCATACGGTCTTCATTACCGCCGCAGGCACAGACAAGCAGTCCTACGTTGGCTCCGTGCAGATCCGGGAATTCCATAGTTACCAGGATTGCTCCTGTGGTCTTGGTGATCGGCTCTTCCATCTCGGTTGCTTTTCCTGTGAAAGCGCCTCCCATGATGATCTCGCCATATGCGCCGTCAATTCCGCCGGCCTTTTCAATCAGTTCTCCAACGCTTACACCAACCGGCACGTCCATGAATACATGAGCAGCATTGCCGCCTACCAGTTTGCCACGAACGGTCAGATTCTTGGTGATGCAAGGTTTCTTCTCATCAATTGCTTCCGCAACTTTTGCAGCCGTCTCAAGGTTTACAACTACAGACTTCGCTGCAGACGGCAGCTGAGTTGTTGTAAGGTTTACACCCAGGCACTCCCTTACTACCGCACGCTCTTCTCCCATCGGATAGATATCCGGAAGCAGATGCATGGAGATTGCAGGCTCATCTTTCAGCGCTGCATCCAGAATCTTAACTGCTTTCTGATTCTTCTTCTTGATCGCGAAGATTGCTTTATCCGCATTGGTGATCTCCATACAATATTTCACACCGCGGATCACTTTATCAGTCTGCTCTTCGATCTGTCTGATATTGTGTTCCAGTCCCGGCTCACATTCCGCTGCGTTGATCAGAATATATCCCCTCTCGCAGTCAAGTTTGAAATCAGCCGGAAGTTCCGGGTTGATCTCCGGATCAATCTCTCCCATCGGCGTCTCAGCAAGATCAATGCTAAGCTTAACACCCGTCGGGAATCCGGCGCCGCCCATACCTACAATTCCGGCAGCTTTCACCATATCCAGCTTGGAAGCGTCTTCCGGTACATCGATCGGCACGAATTCATCCGGCTGTTCTGCCGCCGGTTCAATCACGATGCGGTCATCTTTAATCTCAACAACCTTTCCATATACGCTGGAGAAAATATTAGCTCCAAGCCCTGTGGGTGTTGCGATGAGTGTACCCTTTTTTACGTCTGCCCCAACCTCAACACACGGTGCACACGGTGCGCCGACATGCTGACGTAATAAAATCTGTACATTTCCCATGACACATATCTCCTTTTCATTTTTAATATAAGTAAAAGCGAAACTTTTTAGTCCCCCTACTTATTTCCATCTATAAATTTTATCTATAAATAAATATCGCTATTTTTTTAACGTTAAATGTATCTTTTCTGGCGAGGGCATGTGGGAATCGAACCCACCCGGGACGCTCCTAACGCCCCACACTAGTTTTGAAGACTAGGAGGCACACCAGTCACCCATCTACCCCCATATTTGCCCATTAACCATACCACACTTTACCAGACTTTTCAACACTTTTATACATTTTTATAATATCAAAAAATCGTTGACTTTTCAACCATCTTCAGCCATAATAGTGATAAAGAACTGTACAATATACTAGAACGCGGTCTATTTGTTAAAAAAATGTCGGTATTATGATCTTTTGACAGCCATATCCGCAGAAGACACCCGGATAACCTGGGGAGGTTTCCGTGTGTTTTTATAAAACCTTATAGAATATATCTATAAGAAATTTTTTCATAATTCTAAGGAGGGAAAAAAATGGAATTAAAAGCGAATGTCAATTTTGACCGGTTTGAAGCTGCTCTGCAGGTAGTAGACGCTCATACCGTCGGAGAGTTCTGCCGTATCGTAATCGGAGGCTTCCCGGAACCCGAAGGCAACACCATGATCGAGAAGAAAAAATGGATGGAAGAGAACTACGATCAGGTACGTACCGCTTTGATGTTCGAGCCAAGAGGACACCATGATATGTTTGGTGCATTCCTCTGCAAACCGGTAAATCCGGAAGCATCATTCGGCGTTATGTTCATGGATACAGGCGGATACCTGAACATGTGCGGCCACTGTACAATCGGAGCTGTTACCGTTGCAATCGAGGCTGGTCTTGTTGAGTCCCACGAAGGAGAGAACGAAGTAGTTCTGGAAGCTCCTGCAGGACTGATCCGCACAACCGCTATTGTTAAGGACGGAAAAGTTGAGAGTGTTACCCTGACAAATGTACCTGCATTTGTTTACAAAGAGAATCAGAAAGTGAATATCGACGGACAGGATATCGAATTCACAATATCCTTCGGCGGAAGCTTCTTCGCACTGGTTGATACAACCAAACTGGATATCGGTGAGATCAACGCCAAGACCGTTCCGGCTTATACCGCTCTCGGTATGAAGATGCTGGATGCTATTAATAAGGAAATCCCGGTTCAGCATCCTGAATTGGATATCACATCCGTTGATCTGGTAGAATTCTATGGTCCGACTCCGAATCCGGATAAGGCTAACATGAGAAACGTGGTAATCTTCGGAGACGCAATGGCAGACCGTTCACCTTGCGGAACAGGTACCAGCGCAAAACTTGCTACCCTGCATCACTGGGGAGAGATCGGCGTAGGCGAGGAATTCATCTACGAAAGCTTTATGGGAAGCCGTTTCAAAGGTGTAATTAAAGAGACTACCAAAGTCGGAGATTATGACGCTGTCATCCCGATGATCACAGGAAGCTGCTACCTGACAGGTGTGGCTACATACTTGATCGATCCTACAGATCCGTTGAAATATGGTTTCCAGGTAGGCTAATTTCTGTAACAGCTATAGTGAAAATATCACAGAGACGATAACAGAAGCGGATTAGTCACTAATCCGCTTCTGTGTTTTTATTCAGCTATCGCTCTGTCAGAGAAAGGAATGAGTGCCGATGCCACGAAAACGAAGATCAACTAAAAGCCGCATCGTAAAAGCAGCATGGAATCTGTTTTACAAAAATGGATATGACTGTACTACCGTAGAAGATATCATCGCATTATCCAAGACATCAAAAGGCACCTTTTATCATTATTTTAAAGGCAAAGAAGCTCTGCTCAATTCTTTGTCTTATCTGTTCGATGAAAAATATGAGGAATTATCCTCTGTAATAGATCCAAACCTGTCTGCATACGACAAACTGCTTTTTCTGAACCACGAGCTGTTCTATATGATAGAAACCAGCGTGGACATTCAGCTTCTTGCATACCTGTATTCCTCACAGCTGATCACAAAAGACAAAAAATCCTTATCCGATAAAAAGCGTTTTTACTTCAAATGGATTACAGAGATTTTGGAAGATGGGCTGAAAAATAATGAATTTAAAAACACCAGTTCCGCCAAGGAGCTGATGAACATTTATGCCATGTATGAAAGAGCCATGCTGTATGACTGGGCACTATTCAAAGGGAAGTATTCTCTCACCGAATACAGCGACCGTCTGCTGCCCCATGTCCTGGACACTTTCGTAAACGGAATTTAAGGAAGAAGGGGGGGGCGTTTCCCTTCTTCCTTTTACCATCCCAGAAGCTGGCGGAGAATCTTTGTTTTTTCCCTGCCCACCGGCAATATGGTGTGCTCATATCCCTCCATTTTAAGCCCCAGGCTGTTATTCCCCCAGGGAAAGAGCTCTTTTACTTTTTCCAAGTTGATAAGATAGCTTTTATGGCACCGGAAAAACATTCGCCCTTCCAGCCTTTTTTCATACTCCAGCAGTCCTTTTCCTTCATAATATTCATGCTCAGCAGTATGGATCAGACATCCTCGTTTGCAGGTCTCTATATATATCAGATTGTCAATATCTTCAAAAATGGTCTTTCCCTCACTGTTGATAGCAATTCTCTTGGACATCAGTTTTTCCTGTTCCGCACTGTTCTCACAGCGCTCCAACACTTTCCGTATTCTACTCTCATCATAAGGTTTCAACACATAGTCAGATACCCCCAGATCGAAGGCATCTACCGCATATTCGGAATATGCGGTCACAAAGACAATTTTCGCGCCGGGCTGCATTTTTTTGATAGCGTCCACCAATGCAGTTCCCGCAATGTCTCCAAGGTTAATATCCAAAAAAAACAGATCATACCGGCCTTCTCCGGCGATTTTCAACGCCGCCGCTCCGGAATCCCCTTCCGTTATCACCGCATCCGCCGCAAGTTCTTTAATCTGATGAACCAGTTCTCTCCTGGCCGGTCTCTCATCATCAACGATTGCTATTCTCACGTATTCTCGACCTCCATCATTCCTTTTTGAAAGCAAAGTTCCACACAGCTTCCCTTCTCTGAGCTGTGTATCCGAATCCCGCCTTCCTCCCCATAGGTTCGTTTCATTCTCTGATTCACGTTATTTAGACCAATACTCTTTCCGCCCGTCTGCTCCTGCTCCAGCTTCTTTAGAACATCTTTCGGGAATCCCCTCCCCTGATCGCTGACCGCAACTCGCAGTACCGTCTCTTCTTCCAGGATCTTCAGCCGGACTCTCCGCTTCCCGTCTCCGCTGATTCCATAGCGGACCGCATTTTCCACAATGGGCTGCAGGATCAGGGACGGAACCAGAATATCCGGCAGTTTCGATACTTCCGGAACTTCAAACACCATCTCCAGTTTATCTTCAA
Source organism: uncultured Lachnospiraceae bacterium (assembly GCA_949287925.1). Classification (GTDB taxonomy): domain Bacteria; phylum Bacillota; class Clostridia; order Lachnospirales; family Lachnospiraceae; genus Merdimonas. The sequence goes on along the minus strand of CASEIR010000007.1, from coordinate 8,925 downwards.
ACCGGGCTTTTTCCAACTCCAGATAATCCCGCACATGGTCCAGTTCTTCCGAAAGCGGAACCATATACCGCCCTCCGTCCAGATTATAGCGGAAATAATTAGCAAGGATTACCAGCAGTTCCCTGGCCCGGTCACCATTTTCCCTGCACACATAAGAGATTGTATTCAGCGCATTAAATAGAAAATGTGGATTTACCTGAAACTGCAGCGCTTTCAGTTCCGCCTGCTGACGAAGCGACCGCTGCCTGGCCAGTTCAGAGATGGCAAACTGCGCCGAGGCTATGGCTGTCAGGTTCTGCAACAGTTCCACTTCGCTTTGCCGGAACACCCACTGTTTCTTCGCACAGATGATCAGCGAACCGATGGGGCGTTTTTCAATCATCAGAGGAGCCGCGATCAGCGAGTACTCTTTCATCCATTCATACCAGGAATTATTCCGCGACACCTGATACACCGCGGCAATCTCTCCGGTTTTCATTGTCTGTTTGCCCACATCCGGAATTCCGGTTGTATTTGGTATCGGCTGCCCGTTTTCTTCTTGCTTCCAGGCCAGAATATGATCCCGGTCTGTCACAATTACCCCCGACCAGGTAGTTTCTTCCAGAATAACCGTAGCCAACGCTTCCATTTTTTCAGGATTTCCCAAACCATCTTCCAGAAGCGGCAGACATTTCTTTGACAATTCTGAGGCGATCTGCAGCTGACGGCTGCTTTCAATATCCTGGTGGATAAAAATATGGGTAAAGCTGGAGATAAATAACAGGATACCCACGGCGTTCATAACCATCATCAGCGGACCTGATTCCAGCACCGTTCCAAGCGCCAGATCAAACGGCCGGACCATTCGCAGAATACAGATCATATCACAAACTTCCGCAAAGCAGGCCAGACCGAACAGATCCCGGTATTTCCATTTTCCACGCTGAAAATACGGATAGAAACCACCGCCAAGAAGACCAAACAAAACGGTAGAAAAGGCCATCGCCATAGAAAAAACGGCCGGGCCAGACAAAAAATATGCATAAACCGCTCCGATCAGGGAGGCATAAAGGCCTACAATGGGGCCTCCCAAAATCCCTGCCGCCATGGCTCCGATCAATCTGGTATTCATATTATAGGAATCGATCTGTATCCCGGTATAGATCGAAAGGATAATCACCAATCCAAAGATTCCGGACAGAAACACCTGGCTTTTCCAGCTTCGGATTTCCTGAGGAATCAGCTCCTGAATAATCCGGACCTTCGAAAGCAGCGTTGCCACCAGAACCAGAAGCGCAATATTCAAGATCAGCTCAAAGGCCAGACTGTCTGTTTGCACCTTTCGTCCCTCCTCTTTTTCTTTACCTCTATTTTAGCAGGGCTTCCTCTCTTGCGCCATACATAAATACCGGCCATATCCGGAGATTATCCGATTCTGTCACAAAAAGCAGAATCCCGGCATCTGTGTAAGATGCCGGAATCCTGCCAAAGTTTATGTATGATTTGTTGGTAAGCGTCTGATTTATTCGTAAGCCACCTGCTTCTTCTCGTTATAAACATCCACATCCAGTTCTCCCAGCTTCTTTGCCACCAGCATTCCTACCATAACGTCCACATCCACATTCATAAGTGTACGGAACATACCTGCGAACCAGTCGATACCGATCAGGACCGCAATACTGTCCATCGGAAGGCCCAGAGAAGACGCCAGGAAAGTGTATACGATTACAGATCCTCCGGGAACAGAGATGGTTCCCATGCACATCAGACATGACAACAGGATTGCCATACCCATCTGATAACCAGTCATCTGGATTCCGGTGGACTGTGCCATAAAGAAGATCGCCGTTACATAGCACATTGCAGCGCCGCAGCTGTTCATGGACATAGTAATGGGACCTGTAAAGTCAGCGACCTTACGGCTGACTCCAAATTTGGTAACCGCATCTTCCATTTTCGTCTGCAGACAGATTGCTCCGGAGGTTGTGGTAACCGCCATCAGAGACATTTTTCCGAATTTTTTCGGCATTTTCAGCGGATTTACCTTACAAAGCGCCGCTGTCATAGGACCATAGATCAGGAACTGAATGGCATCGCCGATCAGAAGGACTCCCAGGAATTTTGCCATCGGGATAATCACCGCAAATCCGGTAGAACCTGCCACATCTGCAAGCAGGCAGAAAATTCCAATGGGCGCAATATACATAACTGTTTTAATAATATTTGTAATAACCTTGTTAAAACCTATGATCCCGTCTGCAATATTGCGATTCCCGCTCTGACGGGTATAGGCACCCATGGCAACTCCAAAAAAGATGGCAAACACAATACAGGGGACCATAGATCCGTCGGCCATAGATTCAATTACGTTCGTCGGCACAAAATTCAGAAGCGTCTCCTGCAGGGAGGAGGATGCCACCGTCGTCTCCGTAATCTCTTCTGCGCTGGAAAGATCAATTCCAAGACCTGGCTTCACCAGCACAGACAAAAGCACTCCAAGGCCAGCGGCAATCGCCGTGAAGAATACGATCCATTTGATCGTATGAACTCCCATCTTTCCCACATCCTTGCCGTCTCCTCCGCCGACTGCTGCCGCAACGGACGACATAACAAGAAGTACCACCGACATCTGGATCAGTCTAAGAAAGATGTCTCCGATAAATTTCAGATTCTCTGCCCAGGGACCAACCAACGCCCCGAACACAATACCGCCCACAGTTGCTATCAGAATCTGAGTAGTCAGGGAGATTGATATTTTTTTCTTTTTTTCCATCTTCTCATTCCTCTTTTCTTTTTAGATTATCCGATCTGATTTATGTCTATATTTTACAATTTTTTTTATATGATTCAATAATTTTTGTCGGAAATGTCGTTTTGCATGTCTGAACGGTCTCTTCGAACGCATGAAAAAAAGGATCGGACATACGGCTCTTGCGCCGCCTGTCCGGTCCTTTTTAAACCATGCACTCATGCATGTCTTCCTGTTCGATTCCGGTCTCACGCATCACTGCTTCAATCTCTTCCCGTTCTGACAACTGTGCGCACCAAGCCAGTCCGCACCCTGCGGATATGGCTCTTGGCACAGGAATGATTCTTCCCGGTACCTCCCGCTCCTTGCAGACCTTTTCCATTGCCATGGCGTCCGCAGTCGTATGAAAGGTTACGACCAGTTTTAACTCTTTTTTTCTCATATTACTCGATCACCACTTCGAAGTATCCATCCTTCTCCGTCGCTGTTGATTTCTTTCCGTGATCTTTGGCATATTTCTCCACATTCATCTTCTGATGCGGTTCTGTCACCAGGATCTTTACCGGACCAGCGGCGTCTTTCAGCGCTGCAGCCGTCAGCATTAACGGTTCCGGACAGGATAAACCTCTTGCATCTACTTCCTTCATATATTGTTACCTTCTTTCCTAGAATACTATGTATCGCAGTTAATTTCAACCATAAGTGTCTTTACTTCTCTTCTCTTTTATTCGTAAAGGCAATGACGAACAAAACGATGATGCAGATGACGCACGCCACCTTGCCGTTCACCGGAACCGCTCCCATCACCACTTCCTGTGTCTTAGCATCCAGCGCCGTTCCGCTTGCCGCCAGTCCCAGATTATGACAAAGCGCCGCGCCTACGAACATTCCAACAACGGTAACTGCCGCATCGGAAGATCCCTGTCCAGCCAGGATCAGCTGGCGCAGCGGACATCCTCCTGCAAGTACTGCCGCAAATCCCACAGTATACATGCCAAGGATATTCCACAGATGCTCAGAATGAGCAATGACTCCTGGCGTAGCAAAACCAAGCGTAAACCTTCCAGTGGCAATATTAAACACCAGCATAACTACAAACAATCCTGCGATTACGCAGAACAGGTCAAAATTCTTCATCAGAATAATATCCCGGATACTTCCCGCGAAACACATTCTGGATTTCTGCGCAAATGCGCCGAATACCAGTCCGCCAATCAGGGCTGCGATCAGCGGAGCATGCATACTTCCCGGTCCGGTTTCGCTGCTCTTTAACAGTGTCGTTGTCAAAGACAGCGCCAGGATTCCCAGTACGATCACCGGCAGAACCGCTCCGCTTGCCTTATTGGTGATATAGGCACGTCCAAGACTAAATCCCTGTTTCAGGGCAAATACGCCGGTTGCAACACCCAGAATGAATCCAATCAGGGCTACCCATGCATTCAGGTCTCCAGCAGACATACGGATCACCATTCTCAGCGGACATCCCAGGAACACCAAAGCTCCGATCATGATAATAATTCCCAGCACGAACCGGATCATCGGCGAAGACCCGGCAGTGGACCGGTATTCCTTTGTCGCAACAGAAATCAGAAATGCACCCAGCACCAGACCGATGATTTCTGGTCTTGCATACTGTACCACCTCAGCCTGGTGCATACCGAACGCTCCGGCAGTGTCACGGATAAAGCAGGCGATACAAAACGCCATGTTGGCCGGATTACCTAAAAATGCCAGTATAGCCGCAACCACACCGCATACGACGCCGGCCAGCGCCAGTTTTTTCTTAGAATCAGATAAATTCATCCTCTCTCTCCTCCTTATGTGTCTTGCTTCTGTAGTAGTTTATTCTTCTTCCGCAAGCTCCCGCACTGCCCGTATGGCAGTCTCCACCTCTTCTTCTGTATTATAATGGGAGAAGCTGAACCGGACCGCTCCCTGTTCTACCGTTCCCAAAGCCTCGTGCATCAACGGAGCACAATGCCCCCCCGGCCTGGTAGAAATTCCGTATACGGTAAGAAGCTCGTCGCTCACTTCTGAAGAATCATAATCACCGATATTCAGAGTTACGATCGCACATCGTTTCTTTGAACTGAAATCGCCATAAATCTTTACCCCTGGAATATCCTTCACTCCTTCATAAAACTTCCACATCAACTCCTGTTCACGGGCGCGGATTGCATCCACACCCGTTTTCTCCAGGTATTCCACGGCCGCATGAAGGCCTGCGATCCCGTGGCCGTTTAATGTGCCCGCCTCTAGGGCGGTGGGCATCTCAACCGGATGTGTTTTACTATAAGTCTGTACACCGCTTCCTCCGGACTTCAGCGGCCGGACAGGAACGCCCGTCCGCACATACATGCCGCCGGTTCCCTGAGGTCCCAGCATTCCCTTATGTCCGGTAAAGCATAAGACATCTATATTCATTTTCTGTACATCGATCGGAAATACGCCCGCCGTCTGCGAAGCGTCTACCACAAACAGAATCCCATGTTTTCTGGCCAGCTCTCCGATAGGCGCCGGATCAATATAATTACCCGTAAGATTCGAACCATTGGTACAGATGATCATCCTGGTATCCGCCGCAATCGCCGCTTCCATATCTCTTAGGTCAAACCTGCCTTTTTTGTCACTTTTTATAATAGTCAATCTGACGCCCTGCTTCTCCATCTCATATAATGGCCGCAGAACCGAATTATGTTCCAGCATGGTGGCAATCACATGATCCCCAGGATTCAGGATCCCTTTCACCGCTATATTCAGACTTTCCGTCGAATTACAGGTAAATACAATCCGTCTTGGGTCTTCCGCGCCAAACATCCTGCACAACTTCTCCCTGGTATCATATATCAATCTCGATGCGCTTAAGGACGCTTCATTTGCACCTCGCCCCGCATTTCCCATAGAACTCATGGCCTTTACAACTGCATCAATCACTTCCTGCGGTTTACGCATGGTTGTAGCTGCATTGTCCAAATAAATCATTTTTCTTCCATCCTTTCCGACAAGAAACTTCCCGTTTCCATCTCTAAGTATATTCGTAATAAACGGATTCGTCTAATCGAAATCACTTATATAAAAAGGTCAGTTATAGTTTATTTCTATAACTGACCTTTTCTTACAACGGTGACGATCTAACTTCCAATGATTACTTTTCCAGTCTGTAAACCTCTTTTACCACTTTAATAAACCGTTCTGCCGACCTGGATAACTGATAATTTTTATTGTATACCAGGTTGATGTTTCTCCCTTTATCTCCCCCTGGTATGGGGAATGCCAGCATATGCCCTTCCTGGATCTCATCTTCTGCCGCCAGACGGGACAGAACGGAAATTCCAAGGCCCTGTATCACCGACTTTTTAATCGTTTCCTGATTTTCAATACTGGCGATCACTTCCAGTCTGTCCGCGGAAATTCCCGCATGGCCGATCTGTTTCTCCGCTTCCTTGCGGGTTCCAGATCCTTCTTCTCTCATAATAAAAGATTCTTTCAGTATCCAGGAGATATCTCCCCGGCAGGTTTCCTGGATCTTCCGGTACTTCTCCGTATTCGGCGCAATAATCGCAAGCTGGTCCTTGTAAAACGGTATATATTTACAATGCTTTTTTTCCAGCGCTGTTCCCGTCAGTCCCACGTCTACCATGTGGTCGATGACCCGCAGGACCACTTTGGCGCTGTCCATTTCCAGAATCTTCAGCTGTTCTTCCGGATATTTTTCATTGAATTTCTTAAGTATCTGCGGAAGAAGATACTGAGCAGGGACAGTCGATGCCGCAATGGTAATACAGTGTCTTCCGGATTCCTCCTGATTCCCGAATTTCTCTTCGATCTTCTTTTCCAGATCCATCATGGGCTTGGCATATTTATAAAGCTCTCTGCCGTCGTCCGACAGGCTGACTTCTTTGGTATTCCTTATAAACAGTCTGACATTCAGTTCTTTTTCCAGGGACGCTATATGGGCGCTTATAGTGGGCTGTGTCAAGAACAGCTCCTTGGCTGCTTTGGAAAAGCTCCCCCCCTCTGCCACCTGGACAAACGCTTCTAATTGTTTCAGATTCATTAGTATGCTATCCTTTCACTTTCTGCTCCTGTTTTTTTCGTAATTTTCAGGTTATCCATATACTCAAGGATGGGCTTTGCACTCTTTCTGCTGGTTTCAAACATATCTCTCACCTGCGCAATCGTAATCACAGGATCGGATGCAAGGTGAGCCCTTATTTTTTCTTTTGCAGTCTCCATATAATCCCAGAGCGTGTACATCTCTTCTGTCACACGCACAATTTTCTGTTCCACAAGCAGGATATTCAGAATGTCGTCCGCCGTTTCCCGGTTCTCTCCCTGCAGATCAATCTCCGAATACCGCACGAAATCATATCCTGCTTTTTCAAAGGCCTGCAAAAGGCGGCCGGAGATCTTCTCATATTTTGCATCTTTGCGCACCTGATATCCGGGCGTGCATAAAAATTCATCCACCCTTTTCAGAACTCCGTCATTATCCATCAATTCTATAATACGGTCGAATACATTGGGCTTGATCTTCCGGAAATGAGTCATCTGGATCTCCGCTTTTTTCATGCCGTACCGGTAAGGATACTTCTCCTCATACTGCCGCAATGCGTCAAGAAGCGCTTGTTCCGCCCCTCTTTTTGAATCCGCATGCCATACATAAGTATCTTTTCGCAACGGAAATACATACACCAGACCCTTGCTTTCCAACTCTGCCGCCGCTTCCCGGACTTCTTCCGCAGAAAGCGCAGTCAGCCTGGCCAGCTCCGCCAGTGTGATCAGTGTATCTCCGTGCTGCTTTACATGCATCTCTATCACATCTGCCGAGGAACCAGACTCCTTTTGCTTCAATTCTTCAATAGCCTCCTCCTGGAAACGGCGCTTGATCCTTGGATTTGGCTCCAGAATCTCGCCTCCCCCGATGGTCTCCATAGGGGAATAAAACCGTACGATGAACTTATCTCCCCGGCGTACCGCAATCTCTTCTTCCAATCTAAGCTGTACATATCCGCTCTCTCCCGGTCCGATCTCGTCCCTGTCCAGCAGGACGGCACGGCACAGAATCTCACTGGTTCCCGTGAAAAAATGCAGCCGGGTGTGATTGGTCAGCACCCGCATGGAAGATTCCAGTATATTCAGTTTTACATCGAGCAGATCGGTATTCTTCATGCTGTCCGGCGGCGCCAGTACACATCCCCTCCGGATCTCATGTTTCTTTACATTCGACAGGTTGATGGCAACACGCTGGCCTGCATAACATTCCTTCTGGTCGGTCCCATGAACCTGGATACTCCGGATCTTGCACTCCTTTCCTATCGGATACATCTCCAGCGTATCTTCCTTACGAATAGTTCCCGACACCAATGTTCCGGTAATAATCGTTCCAAATCCCGACAGGGTGAATGCCCGGTCAATGGGAAGTCTGGGGATTGTCAGGGTATCTTTCGCCACCACCTCTTCGCTGGCCGTTCTGGCGATCACCGCAATCAGTTCCTCCAGCCCCTGTCCGGTGGCCGCCGATACTTTCACCACAGGAGCCTGTTCCAGGAACGTCCCTTCCAGTTCCTCCCGGATCTCTTCTTCTACCAGCTCCAGCCACTCTTCATCCACAAGATCACACTTGTTCAGTACAATAATACTCTTCTCAATTCCCAGAAGTCCCAGGATATCCATATGTTCCCGGGTCTGCGGCATGATTCCTTCATCTGCGGCGATTACCAGCAGCACCAAATCCATTCCTACAACGCCGGCCACCATATTGTTGATAAATCTCTCATGACCAGGTACGTCGATAATTCCCGCCCGGTCTCCGTCCGGAAGGTCAAAATACGTAAATCCCAGATCAATGGTGATGCCCCTGCGCTGCTCTTCTTCCCATCTGTCTGTATTCCTGCCGGTCAGCGCCTTAATCAGCGTTGTCTTTCCATGATCGATATGTCCTGCCGTTCCAATGATGATGTTCTTCATATTCTCTGCTCCTAACGCCCAGCGATCAGGCTGGTTTCTTCCAGCACGTCCAGTTCTTTTAACTGATCCGTGATGATTTTGAAAAATCTTTGCTCGATGGTCCGTACATCCAGAAGGATCGTATCATTGACGGTTCTTGGTATCACCGGAACCGGCAGATGCCTCATCCGTTCTTCCAGCTCCGGCACACTGATCTTCTCCGGCCGGATGGCTACCGCCATGCTTGG
>CASEIR010000006.1 GCA_949287925.1 uncultured Lachnospiraceae bacterium | reverse complement strand
ACCGTAGTTGGCGAGTAATGATAATAGGAGGTGCCATATGTACGCGATTATAGCAACAGGTGGTAAACAGTACAAAGTAGCCGAAGGCGATATCATTAAAGTAGAAAAGCTTGGTGTAGAAGCCGGAGAGACTTATACATTTGACCAAGTGCTTGCAGTAAGTGACAACGGAATGAAGATCGGTAACCCGACCGTTGAAGGAGCAACTGTCGAAGCTTCTGTAGTAGAGAACGGAAAGGCGAAAAAGGTCATCGTTTACAAGTATAAGAGAAAAACTGGATACCATAAGAAGAACGGTCACAGACAGCAGTACACCGCTGTTAAGATCAACAAGATCAACGCTTAATTTGGAGAGTATCCATGATTCATGTAACCATCTATCAGGATTCAAAGAAGAGATATATTGGTTTTGAAGCGGAGGGACATGCGGGATATGCCGATGCCGGAGACGATATCGTGTGTGCCGCGGCATCCGTTCTGATGATTAATACGGTGAATGCGCTGGAAGCTTTTACGGAAGACAGGTTCCGGGCTGATTCGGACGAAACGTCCGGACAACTTCACGTGATGCTGCAGAGCAGCCCGACAAAAGAAGGGCAGCTGTTGTTGAAAACCTTGGTTTTGGGTCTGACACAGATGGAAGATGACGAGAACTATGCGGAATATATTGATTTAACATTCGAGGAGGTGCAACTACCATGATGAAATTAAACCTTCAGTTTTTTGCTCATAAAAAGGGTGTTGGTTCTACAAAGAACGGCAGAGACTCCGAGTCCAAGAGACTTGGCGCTAAGAGAGCTGACGGCCAGTTCGTAAAAGCTGGAAACATCCTCTACAGACAGCGTGGAACGAAGATCCATCCGGGTGTCAATGTGGGACGCGGCGGTGACGATACCTTGTTCGCACTGGTGGACGGCGTTGTCAGATTTGAGAGAAAAGGAAGAGATAAGAAACAGGTTTCTATCTATCCGGTAGCAGAGTAAGAAGTAAGACAGGGAGTGTTGCACAGTAGGGCAGCACTCCTTTTTGCAATGGCGGCCGCTTGCATTTACCGGAATGTGCATTAGGGACTTCCGGTGATTTCGTAGTAAAATGAAGACGTATGTGGTATACTGATGAAAGTACAGATTAAGACAGAAAGGAATCTACCATGTTTGCAGACAGAGCGAAAATATTTATCAGATCAGGAAAGGGCGGCGACGGTCATGTCAGCTTCCGGCGGGAACTGTATGTCCCAAACGGCGGGCCGGACGGCGGTGACGGCGGCCGGGGCGGCGACGTAATCTTCGAGGTGGATGAAGGACTGAATACCCTGCAGGATTACCGGCACCGGAAGAAATTTGCGGCAAAAGACGGTGAACCTGGCGGAAAGAGACGTTGTCACGGTGCGGATGCAGAAGATATCATACTGAAAGTTCCGGAAGGTACGGTGATCAAGGAAGCGGAATCCGGCAAGGTGATTGCGGATATGTCCGGCGATAACCGCCGTCAGGTTATCTTAAAAGGAGGAAAGGGCGGACTTGGAAACCAGCACTTTGCCACAGCTACTATGCAGATCCCCAAGTATGCCCAGCCAGGACAGCCGTCGCAGGAACTCTGGGTCAATCTGGAGCTGAAGGTGATCGCGGACGTGGGGCTGATCGGCTTCCCCAATGTTGGCAAATCCACGTTCTTGTCCCGGGTGACTAATGCACAGCCGAAAATTGCAAATTACCATTTTACCACTCTGAACCCTAATCTGGGCGTTGTAGATCTCCCTGACGGCAGAGGATTCGTGATCGCGGATATTCCGGGACTGATCGAAGGCGCTTCAGAAGGCGTAGGCCTGGGACATGAATTTTTACGTCACATTGAGCGGACTAAGCTGATGATTCATGTGGTGGACGCGGCTGGCACGGAAGGACGGGATCCGGTGGATGATATCCGCAAGATCAACGCGGAGCTGGAAGCTTATAATCCGGAGATTGCAAAGCGTCCCCAGGTGATCGCGGCCAACAAGACCGATGTGATATATGGAGAGGATGACCCGATCCAGCGGCTGCGGAATACTTTTGAACCGGAAGGTTACAAGGTATTTCCAATCTCCGGTGTGACAGGGGAAGGAATCCAGGAACTGCTGTATTATGTTTCTGACCGTCTTGCAGGCATGGATCAGAAAACTGTGGTGTTCGAACAGGAATATTTCCCGGAGGACGAACTTCTCTACAAAGATCTTCCTTATACAGTTGAGAAGGAAGATGATGTCTATGTAGTGGAAGGACCGAAAATCGAGAAAATGCTGGGTTATACTAATTTGGATTCTGAAAAAGGATTCGCTTTCTTCCAGAAATTCCTGAAGGATACCGGAATTCTGGAAGAACTGGAAGCGGCCGGAATCCAGGAGGGTGATACGGTGCGGATGTACGGATTGCAATTTGATTATTATAAATAAGGAGTAAAAAGCTTATGACAACTAAACAAAGAGCATACTTGAAAGGTCTTGCCATGACTATGGACCCGATCTTTCAGATCGGAAAGAACAGTATGACGCCTGAATTTACAAAAGCGATTCAGGAAGCGCTAGATGCACGGGAGTTGATCAAGATCAGTGTATTGAAAAACTGTATGGATGATCCAAGAGAATTGGCACAGATGTTAGCAGAACGGACCAAATCCCAGGTGGTACAGGTGATTGGAAAAAAGATCGTGCTGTACAAGGAAGGGAAAGATAAGAATAAGAAGATTCAGCTGCCATAGTATATTACAAAGGGGAAATTATGAAAATCGGAATCATGGGCGGAACGTTTGATCCGATACACAACGGCCATCTGATGCTGGCGAATGCCGCATATGAGGCCTTTCATCTGGATGAGGTATGGTTTATGCCAAACGGCAATCCGCCCCACAAAAAAAGCAGTACTATCGAAGCGGATGTGGAAGATCGTGTGCGCATGGTTGATCTTGCGATCCGGGAAGTACCGTATTTCCGGCAGGAGCTGTATGAGGCAGAGCGCAAAGAAATATCCTGTTCTTACCAGACGATGGAGCATTTTCACAATACACGTCCGGAAGATTGGTTTTATTTTATTATCGGAGCCGATTCTCTGTTTGCCATCGATTCCTGGATTCATCCGGAGCGGATATTTCCCAACTGTACGGTTCTGGCAACTTACCGTGATGAGATGAATTCAAAAAAGAAGATGGAAAGCAGGATCGAGGAGTTAAGAGACCGTTTTCACGCAGATATACGACTTTTGGTCACGCCGCTACTGCGGATCTCATCCCATGAGCTGCGCAGTATGATCAAAGAAGGAAGGAAGATAGATTCCTTCCTTCCGAAAGCCGTGTTTGAATATATCACTCATAAAAATTTATATCGTTAGGATGTGTATAAGAATGAATCCTCAGATAACTAAAATTCGCAGAAAACTGATCACAGAACTGGATAAAGAACGTTATGAACATACACTTGGTGTTATGTATACAGCGGCATCTATGGCGATGCGCTATGACGAGGATATTGATCAGGCTCTGATGGCAGGACTTCTGCATGACTGTGCTAAATGCATTTCCGCAGATAACAAGATAAAGATGTGTGAAAAATACCGCTTAAATGTAACGGAAGTGGAGCGTGAGAACCCCAGTCTGCTTCATGCCAAACTGGGTGCGTTCCTGGCGGCAAAGAAGTATCACGTGGAAGACAAGGCGATCATCAATGCCATCGCCAGTCATACCACCGGAAGACCCCATATGAGTCTTCTGGAGAAGATCATCTATATTGCGGATTATATCGAGCCAGGCAGGATGGAGCTGCCCAATATGGCAGAAGTGCGTAAGATGGCATTTGAAGATATTGACGAGTGTCTTTACCGGATCCTGAAGGATTCACTGGTGTATCTGGACAGTAAAGGAAAACCTATCGATCCGATGACCCAAAAAGCTTATGAATATTATAAAGAAGTATTACATAAATAAAGGAGGAGTAGTATGGAGCAGGCAAAAAGAATGGCAGAAATTGTTTTCCACGCCTTGGAGGACAAAAAGGGAGAAGATATTGCGGTTATTGACATTTCCCAGGTTTCTGTAATTGCAGATTATTTCGTGATTTGCACCGGCGCCAGCGACAGCCAGATTCAGGCGCTGGTAGAAAATGTGGATGAAAAGATGCATGAGAAAGGCTATATGCTGAAGCAGCAGGAGGGAAGAAATTCCGGAAGCTGGGTGCTGATGGATTATGGCGATGTGATTGTACATGTGTTTGATAAAGAAGGAAGAAGTTTTTATAATCTGGAACGGATCTGGAGCGACGGGAGACGAGTCCTTGCGGAAGAACTTGCTTAATATGAACTGTAAAACAAAGATGGACAGATTGTGCTGATTTACAATCTGTCCATTTTTTTATAAGAAACGAAATACACCGATCACCTTTCCCATAATCTGTACATCTTTTACAATGATTGGCTCCAGGGCGTCATTCTCCGGCTGGAGACGGATCACGCCTTCTTCCCGGTAGAATGTCTTTACCGTAGCGCCGTCCTCAATCAGAGCTACCACCATGTCGCCGTTGCGGGCGGTCTGCATCTGCTCCACCAATACATAATCGCCGTCGAAGATACCGGCATTGATCATACTTTCTCCGCGTACCTTCAGCATGAAAGTCTGATTGTTCGGCATATATTCCATCGGGATGGGAAAGTAGTTTTCAATATTCTGTTCCGCCAGGATGGGTTCTCCGGCGGCAACGCGGCCTACCATGGGCACGTTGACCATCTCGCGCCGGTTGAAATTAAAGGATTCATCCAGAATCTCAATGGCTCTTGGCTTTGTAGGATCCCGGCGGATATAGCCGTTCTTCTCCAGCGTCTCCAGATGAGAGTGAACCGAAGAAGTGGACTTTAAATGCACCGCTTCACAGATATCACGGACAGAAGGCGGGAATCCCCGCTCCAGAATCTGTGATTTAATATATTCTAAAATCTCCAATTGCTTGGCGCTGATCTTTCCCTGTGACATAGGTATACCTCCAAAGATAAGATGTATCGTTTTTTTCGTTCGAAAAGCTTATGATTTATTTTAACATAACAGACTTTGAAAAGCAAACAGATGTTTTCAGAAAATATGTTCGATATTTTGCCAAAAAGCATTGACAAACATTTGTTCGAAACATATAATATAACCATAGAAAACGAACGAATGTTCTGTAGAATCAATCAGAGCGGGGGGAAGAGAATATGAATACAAGAAGATTACACCATTCATGTAAAAGAAGAAGAGAAGTTTACCTGAAGAAGCTTTCTTTTGTGGTGGCAACGTTTATTCTTGTCTTTTGTTTCAGTATTATAACTGGGAAACGTCTTGTAGACGCTCATGATGATTCTCGAAGCGGTGCAGATAATCAGAGATTTTATAAGAGTATTGAGATTCAGTCCGGTGATACATTGTGGGATATTGCTTCAGAATATACCAATGGAACTTCACAGGATATCGGCCGTTATGTGGGAGAACTGATGAAGATCAACGGACTGGCTACCGATCAGATTCAGGAAGGAAAATATCTGACGGTTGTTTATTATACCAATTAGTATTTGCCTTTTAAAATATAATATATAATGTAGATGAAGTTATAGATTATATATTGCAGCAGTTTTATTATTTATGCATATAAGATATTACAATGTTATCTTATATATTATACTCACCTATAGCAACCGTCCGGAGCAGATAAGCTTTCGAACGGTTGCTTCATTATTGCCAGAAAGGTCCGTCGCTTTTTAAAGTAGGTTTTCCTTCACAGATATATCTATACGTCAAATACCGATTTTTCCAAAAGATATAGACAAACCGAATGACGTATGATATAATGAACGGGATTTTCAGATATTTAGTATTATGGATTTGGAGGCGTTTTATGGCAGAAAAAAAGTCATATCATGAACAGGTCCGGATTGATTACACACTCAGAATGCGTGACATCCTAAAAACACTGCCGGATTTTGCAAAAGATTATTTCCGGGCTATCGAGCCGCGTTCTTCTGCGAAAACACGTATGAATTACGCTTATGATATCCGTGTTTTTTTTCATTTTCTGATGGAAAATAATCCGGCTTACAAAAACTATTCCATGAATCAGTTTACGGTTCAGGATCTTGAACGTCTAGAACCGGTAGATATTGAGGAATATATGGAATATCTGAAGGTTTATAAGCGTGATGACGGTCTGGTTACGAATGGGGAAAAAGGTCTTGCCAGAAAGATGTCAGCGCTCAGAAGCTTTTATAATTATTATTTTAAACACCAGATCATCAGCAAGAATCCTACTTTATTGGTAGATATGCCTAAGATGCATGAAAAAGCGATTATCCGTCTGGATGCGGATGAGGTAGCTTCGCTGCTGGATTATGTAGAAACAGCCGGGAATCATCTTACCGGACAGGCTTTGACATATTATAGAAAAACGAAAGACCGCGATCTTGCCATTCTGACGCTCCTTCTAGGAACCGGAATCCGTGTTTCCGAATGCGTTGGACTTGATCTGAATCATGTAGATTTTAAGAATAACGGGATTACTGTTACCAGGAAAGGCGGAAATCAAATGGTTGTCTATTTCGGAGACGAGGTTGCCAGAGCTTTGCATATCTATATGGAAGGCGACCGAAAAGCGGCCTTTCCCCTGCCCGGGCATGAGGATGCGTTGTTTTTATCTACCCAGAGGAAACGTATGGGGGTCCAGGCAGTTGAAAACATGGTTAAGAAGTATGCAAGACAGGTGACTCCTTATAAAAAAATCACTCCGCATAAATTGCGGAGTACTTACGGGACTTCTTTGTATAAAGAAACTGGCGATATCTATCTTGTTGCAGATGTTCTCGGACATAAAGATGTAAATACGACAAAAAAACATTATGCGGCGATAGATGAAGATCGGCGCAGACGGGCTGCCTCAGCGGTAAAACTCAGAGAAGATTAAGAATTTTTGAGGATCAAATTAACAGAAAGGAATATAACAATTATGAAATTACAGCAGTTGCTGAGCTATACAAGAAAAGCTGTAGATGAATACCAGATGATTGAAGAAGGGGATCACATTGCCGTCGGCATTTCCGGCGGCAAGGACAGCCTGACGCTTTTGTACGCCCTTCATGGATTACAGAGATTTTATCCGAAAAAGTTTACATTGAGCGCTATAACAGTGGATCTTGGGTATTCCGAATGTGATTTTACTCCGGTATCCCGGCTTTGTTCTGAATTAGAAGTTCCATATCATATTGTTCGGACAGATATTGCACATATTCTGTTTGAGGAGCGTCAAGAAACGAATCCATGCTCTCTGTGTGCAAAGATGCGCAAAGGAGCTTTGAACCAGGAAGTGAAAAAAATGGGCTGCAATAAAGTAGCTTACGCTCATCATAAGGATGATATTATAGAAACCATGCTGCTCTCCCTCTTTTATGAGGGAAGATTCTATTCTTTTTCACCAAGAACTTATCTTGACCGGATGGATCTGACAGTCATCCGTCCCATTATGTTTGTGGATGAAGCGGATGTAATTGGTTTCCGGAATAAATATGATCTTCCGGTTGTTACCAGCAGATGCCCAATTGACGGATATACAAAGAGGCAATATGCTAAAGATCTGATCCGACAGCTGAATCAGGAAAATCCGGGGGTGCGCCAGAGAATGTTTACTGCTATTTTAAATGGCAATATCCAAGGGTGGCCAGACCGTGTTTTGCATACAAGATGACAGAAAAGGCAGCTATTAAGCTGCCTCTCATATGTCTTTTGGTACTTCCGGTAATTTATAATTTCTTATCCGTATCGCGTTCTTTTAATTCTACCAGTTTTATAATAGCTTCTGCCGTTCCTTCGATTCCAAGAATAGAACTGTCCAGGCACATATGATAGCTTTCTGCGGAAGCCCATTTCTTATTACTGTAATAATTATAATAGCTGGCTCTCTTTTTATCCGTTTTTAAAATCAAATCCTTAGCTTTTGCATCGGTAAGATCATAGATACGAGCAATTCTTCGGATTCTTACATCGAGGTCTGCGTGGATAAATACGCTTAGAACATTGTTGTAATCTTCCAGAGCATAATCAGCACATCTTCCGACCAGAATACAGGGACCTTCATCCGCAATCTTTTTGATAGCGTCAAACTGTGCCAGAAATACTTTATGGTTTATGGGCATATCTGTATAACTTCCAGAGGAATATCCGAGCGAATAGGTGTCCATAACCAGAGAATAAAGAAAGCTGTTTGTAGGCTTTTCATCGTGAGTTTCAAATAATTCTTTGCAGATCCCACTTTCTTTTGCCGCACGGTTCAGCATTTCCTTGTCATATAATTTGATGCCCAGTTCATCTGCTACCCGATAACCGATTTCGCGGCCGGCGCTTCCAAACTGTCTTCCTATTGTGATAATGGTTGAGGTTTTTGCCATGCTAATCACGCTCCTTTATCGTATATAATCTATTATACATCAATTTTGGGGCAAAGTATAGAATAATCAAACAATTTTCTTCAATTCTTTCTCAAAAGAGTCAGTAATTCTTTAAAATATTCAGGAAGCGGGGCTTCAGCCTCCAGATAAATTCCGGTTCTCGGATGAATAAATCCCAGTGTCATGGCATGCAGGGTCTGACCCTGGAGCTTCGGAAACGGACACTTTTTCGGGCCGTATACACGGTCGCCCAGCAGGGGATGCCCGATACTGGACATATGAACACGAATCTGATGGGTGCGTCCGGTTTCCAGAATACAGCGGATATAAGTATAATCACCAAATCGTTCTAAAACCTGATAATGTGTAACTGCCGGCCGGCCGTTTTTTGCATGTGTACTCATCTTCTTCCGGTCTGTTGGATGCCGGCCGACCGGTGCATTGACACTTCCTTCATCTTCCTTTATGTTTCCATGGACAATAGCAACGTAGACGCGATGGATGGAATGATCTTTTAGCTGCAAGGAAAGACTTTGATGAGCCATGTCATTTTTACAGATAACCAGGGATCCTGTAGTATCCATATCGATGCGGTGAACGATCCCCGGACGTATACAGCCATTAATACCGGATAATTCGCTGCCGCAGTAATACATCAATGCATTTACAAGTGTGCCGCTGTAATGACCGGGAGCCGGATGAACAACCATTTGTTTTGGTTTATTGACAATCAGAAGATCTTCATCCTCATAAAGAATGTCAAGGGGAATGTTTTCAGCAGGAATATCCGGTTCCTGAATCTCAGGCAGTGTGATACTGATATTATCACCCAAAGAAAGCCTGTAATTAGCTTTTACAGGCTTTCCGTTTACTAGGACATGATTCTCTTTTATTAATTTCTGAATATAAGATCTGGAACGGTCTTCCAGCTCCTCTGAAAGATAACGGTCAACTCGTTCTCCTTCCTGACTTTCAATTGTGAAGTATTCTTTCAAGGTCTTCCTCCTTATAATAGACGAGAAGTAAAAGAATTAATGCGGCTACAGATACGGTAAGATAAATATCTGCAACATTAAATACAGGAAAATCAATCCATATAAAATAAAAGAAATCTACTACATAGCCATGCCGGAGCCGGTCGATTCCATTGCCCCAGGCTCCGGCAAGGATGAACACAGAACAGATTCTCAATGCAAGGAAATGCTTTTCCATTGGAACACGGTGATAAAACCAGATAATTGCAACGGTGATCACAATGGAACTTAACAGGAAAAATAATTGCTGGTTCTGCAGCATGCCGAATGCCGCGCCATGATTTTCAAGATATTCCAATTGGAATACGTGGTCAATTATGGAATATGCCGGCCGGTCTTTCAGATGAAGAATGGCCATATGTTTTGTAAACTGATCGAATAATAACAGGATCAGTGCAAAAAAAAGCGCCGCAATATAGTGTGGAATTCTGTGATTCGAAGTTGTCATCAATTGTCTCCTCTCAGCAAAATTTTCGGATAGAAATCATATACCGGCCTTTTCTGGTTTCTGAGATGACGCCGTCATAGCAGATTCTCCCCATTTTGCGCACGGATATGATATCGCCCTCCTGAAGACGGTAGCCATTACTGGTGATCAGTCTGCCGTTTACAAATACACTGCCGTTCTCAATAAATCCGGTCATTTTGCTTCGGGATACCGGATATGCCAGGGAAAGTACTGTATCCAGACGTATGGAAGCTACGGTCCCTTTTATGCTCTCGTATCTGGGAGACAATTCAGTTATATCTATATGGGGTACAGGATTCGTTTTTACAACCGTATGCCGTACTCTAGTAAGCTGTTCTTCGACATAGTTTGCAAGTTCTTCTTTGATATATAACAAAGCCCGCTGATTGTCCGCGACAATATCTCCCAATTTTGAACGATCAATTCCCAGGTTCATAATGGCGCCCAAATAATCCCTATGTGACAGTGGTTCGGCAAATTTTAGATTGACGGGAGCAATTTCAATGATGCAGATTGGATATTGATGCTCATAATAAAGAGCATCAGGTAGAAATGCAGCCATCTGACGCTCAGCAAAATCATATCCGCCAAAAGTCTCATATTCTGTAGATAACAGATCTTTGGGCATGGTATGTAGAATATTCAGTTCATTCAGATTCAGGAAATCCGAATAAGTAACGATTCCTCGTGTGTAAGCGGTTCTGGATAATTCAGCCAGACGCTTCTGTAATAATACTTCTTCTTTTGTCATGGTTAGAATCTTGTCCGCATAGAGGAAGCATCGAAGGAAGTATTCAACAGATCCTGCAGATCTCCGGAAATATCTACATTTGTAGGAGTAACCAGGAAAATATAATTAGAAATCTTCTGCAGATTACCGCTGATTGCGAAAGTAGCGCCCGATGTAAAGTCAATAATACGCTGCGCGATCTCAAGATCCAGTCCTTCAAGGTTAAGGATTACAGTACGTCCGCTGAGAAGCGTCTCTGTAATTTCACGGGCATCATCCACTGAAGTTGGTTTAATGACACAGACTTCCATGCTTACATTGTTTCTTCTTGCAGGCTGGCGCATAGGAGTCACCTTGCTGCTGGAATGTGCTGCTGAACGGGAAGAAGATCTTGGCGCTATATCATAAGATTCATCCTCTTCCTCATCGTCATATCTTTTGGCCCGTCCACCGAACAGACTTCTTTTTGGCTTGTCGTCTTCATAATCATCTTCATAATCGTCATCATCGAAGAAATCATCATCGTAGTCATCACCGTCGTCCAGTTTCATCATATTTAAAAACTTATCTAATACTTTCATATTATGAATTCTCCTATCTTATGTTTCATACTTGAGTATAATTACGTGCGCCAAATATTCCGGTTCCGACTCGAATCATAGTAGCGCCCTCTTCTATGGCTGTTTCGTAATCATTAGTCATACCCATAGACAAAACACTCATAGTAATATTATCAATGTTTTTACTGGCAATGTCAACAGATAATTTGCGCAAACGTGCGAAAATCGGGCGGTTTTCTTCAGGATTTTCAACAAAAGGAGCAATCGTCATTAAGCCGCGAACCCGAATGTGTTCGAACTTGCTGATTTTTTCTACGAGGTCCGGAAGTTCCTCCGGAGTCACCCCAAATTTGGTCTCTTCTCCCGCCACATTCACTTCAATGAGGATATTACAGGTTATGTTCCGTTTGCCGGCTTCTTTATCAATAGCTTCCGCAAGTCTGAGCGAATCAACTGAATGAATCAGTTCTGCTTTATCAATGATGTATTTTATCTTGTTGCGCTGAAGATGGCCGATCATATGCCAGTGGATGTCCTTTGGCAGTGTTTCGTATTTCTCGCAGAGTTCCTGCACTTTATTTTCACCAAAACACCGGACGCCAAGATCATAAGCTTCTTTTAACACTTCCACTGGTTTGGTCTTGCTGACCGAAATCAGTGTCACATCTTCTCTTTTCCTTCCGGCACGTATACAGGCCTTTGTAATTCGTTCTTCTACTTTAGCCAGATTATCCTGGATCATATTAACAACTCCTTTATTTATATGATTACATCATTTTCATGAATACTGTCACCATAAAGAGCGATATGGTCATAGTTAGACAGGCCATATGAATTTCCTTCTTCAACAATGTAGTATTCATCGCTTTCGCAAAGAACCGTAACCGGTTTAAAGACGGCGTAACCTTTGTTAATATTATATACGCCCTTTAATTTTTCTGTTTCTGACAATTCATATGTGTCGCCAGAATCCTCTTTTCGAAGAATGGATTCCGCTTCAAAATCATCTGTGCTGAGGTAAACCATATCATTTTCGCTGTTTCTGTAATATACGTCCACCTGTTGGAATTCGGGAGTATCGCTTCCGTTATCTATCAGTACTCCGGTAGCATTGGTGTTGCCTCCCTGTGTAAGATAGTCCTGCGGAACCGTATAAAATTCTTTTGATATTACGGAAGACTTGGGAATCTTCAAACCAGATTCGTCTTCCAGTATAAGTTCCAGATCAATATAACGGTCTTCTACATATCGGATCATAGAAGTGTCAAAGGATAAGAACCCCATATTGGCATCTTCTGTATTATATATCTGAAAACCGGCTCTTGCAGTCTCACCGTCTTTAGAAAACTTAACTTTGACAATGCTGGTGTCGGCTAATTCCTGAGCGGTATCATCATCCAGCAGGATCACAACGGTCCAGGAATCGCTGCGGATGAGTTTGTAAATAGGATCTCCGGACTTTACCTTCATATTGTTATAAAATGCTGTTTTTTTATAATCTGTTTTCCGGATCATATCTTCTGTCACATCACTAAATGACACACCCTCATAGCCATCACAGGAATACGAAATGATTCCATCGGTAAAAGCCTGGAAAATCTGTAGATTCTGCACTCCTTCCACAATCATGGCATCCAGCTGTGCCTGACGGCTCTGGTTAGATTTACTGTCAAGAAGTGTGGAAATATTATCCTTCAGTGTATAGACGTCGCCGAAACGATTTTCATTAAAACTTTCGCTGAATGTTTTTGTTTTTAATTGGATGGATGCCTGCTCCTCCGAAGTCAACGCTTCAGACTGCTGGTCCGGAGTTTCGTCATGAAACTGGAGTTCATCGTCTGATATGGAACAGACTCTTGTCTTGACGCCCACCTTGCTGCCTTCGAGCGTAAAATAATTGATATATCCATCACGGTCCGAATACACGACCGATTCATCTCTCAGTATAAATCCGGTGTAAGCGGTATCTTTTAGAATGGATCCTTCACGGACTTCATAAACAGAAACATGACTTCTGGTCAGATATAAAAGGATTGTTACTATAAGATAGATAAAAATAACTCCGAAAAGAACCAGTCCTATATTAAAATGCCATTTTTTTCGATATACCTGAATATTAGTCAGGTTTTTATTCGCCACGGTCAAGTTCCTCCTTCAAAGAGCTGACTGCATTCAGCTTATTCAATGCGGCTCCATTGAGATAATGAAAACATCTGCCCTGATAATGTCCTTCTGTCTGCATCATCGTATGAAGCTCATCTTTTAGTTTCCACCAGCTGCAGTTCCAGTTACAGAATACAGCGTCTTTTTCCGGGATCCTGCTGAACAGACGTTCCACAGCGGTTTCCGGAGAAAGATAATCCAGAAAAAGACACAGCCGATGCAGGTATTCTTCTTTTGAACATATGGCTATTGTACCATTTTCATATTCATGACACAACTGTGTATTTTTGGCGATATAAAGAGAATGTACTTTTACTGCTTCTATACGAAGGGAAGACAATACTTTTGCGGTCTCAACCGCATCACAATCATCATCCCATGGCAGATTCAGTATAATATGTGTGCAAAGATCAAATCGGTAGTTCCGGATCTGCATCACCGCATCAATGAATTCAGCCAATGAATGTCCTCGGTTGATTCTTTCGAGAGTATGGTAGTTTACCGTCTGAAGGCCTAGTTCTATCGTAACTTGTACAGAGTATTCTGCCTGGAGTTCTGCGATCATTTGCAGATAAGGTTCGGAAATACAGTCAGGACGTGTGGAGATGGCAATTTCCACAATATCTTCGGTTTTACAAGCTTCACGCAGGCAGGACTCCAGCATGGAAACAGGCAGAAAAGTGTTGGTATAGTTTTGAAAATATGCAATGAATTTGCTGGCATGATACTTTTTTTCAATCTTTTGTCTTGCTGCCGTCAGCTGTTCTTTCACAGAAGCATCGGAACGCATGGATTCAAAACCGGTTCCCAGTTCTGAACAGAAAGTGCAGCCGCGGCCATGGATCCGGTTCGGACATGTCACAGGAAGATTGACCGGCAGCTTATATACCTTTTCTCCATATTTTTTTTTCAGATATTCAGAATATGGAAAATAAGGCTGATAGTTTTTCATACTATAAACATCCTTTCAAAACGAATAAAATAAAAAGCTTCAGGCATACTAACACTGTAGTATGAAAAGAAGGAGGAAATTATATGAAATGGTTCGATAATACTGCGCTGACACTTGTAATCGTAGGCGCAGTCAACTGGCTTCTTGTCGGAGTTTTCCGGTTCGACCTTGTAGCCTTTTTGTTTGGCAACCTCTCCTGGCTGTCCCGCATTGTCTATACACTCGTTGGATTATGCGGACTCTACCTTATAAGTTTGTATGGAAGAATCAGCAGTTCTTCATAAAGGAAAGGGGTATCCCGTATAAGAGATGCCCCTTTATCGTCTATTGGTCACTATTGGTTGAAATACTGCTGATCATCTGCGTCATATCCTGATAAAGCAGCGGTTTAGAGCTGGCGCCCATGATTACGGATATATATGGGTTATCTGAAGCATCTTTTTCCAACAGAATCAAGCAGTTCCCGGCAAGGCTGGTGGTCCCGGTTTTACCGCCGATTACAGAAACCCCGTCAGGAGCCTGAGCCATTCCAGCGGCATAATAGTTAGTGGGCTTCCATTCCAGACTGCGAATCGTACCGTCAGCCCCCTGTATATTGGCGGTATAAGCGGAGGCGCTGATTACATCTACAAATTCAGAATTCTTGATACATTCGTTAAAAATCAAGTATAGATCATATGCCGTTGTGTAATGATTATCGTCATGAAGACCATGAGGATTTACGAAATGAGTCTGTGTAGCCATTAATTCGGCGGCTCTTTGGTTCATCAGTGTTACAAAAGATTCGACACTACCGCTGACATGTTCTGCGAGGGCAACCGCGGCATCGTTACCGGAACAAAGAAGCAGTCCATATAACAGATCATTCACGGTCAGCTCATCTCCCTCTTCAATCTCACATACAGATTCATCCGAGGCAAAGCTGGAAGCGGCTGCGTTTTTAGATACAATAACCTTATCATTCAGGTCACAATTTTCTATGGCCAGCAATGCAGTCATAATCTTGGTAGTACTTGCAGGATACAGACGGTCATAAACCTGATAGGAAAAATCGACTTTATTTTCATTCACATCAAAAAGTCCTGCGGCGTGAAATCCTGAAGTATCCGGCGCGCCTTCCATGGAAACCGGCTCTTCGGATACACACAGGTTTTCTGCATACAAAGTATCACGGTACAACTCTTTGTTATATGTTTTGATTTCATAAGGAGTAACAATATCTTCTGCTTTAAAGAAAGAGCATCCTGTCATACAAAGACAGCAACAGATACTGATTATTATAATTTTGATTTTTTTATCGATACATTTCACGCCAGTCAAGATCTCCTCTGTCTATTGCTAGAATAATCAGTTCAGCCGTGGCAAGATTGGTTGCCATGGGAATATTATACATATCGCACAGGCGGATTACATCATTGACATCCGGTTCATGCGGCTTGGGGTTGTTTGGCTCCCGAAGAAATATGAGCGCGTCCATATCGTTCTGGGCAATCTGCGCACCGAGTTGTTGTTTCCCGCCCAAAGGCCCTGCCAGATATTTGTGTATATTCAGGTTTGTAACCTCTTCTATTAACCGGCCGGTTGTACCGGTTGCATATAGATTGTGTTTACTCAGGATTCCTCTGTATGCGATACAGAAATTCTGCATCAGCGTTTTTTTGGAATCATGTGCGATCAGCCCTATATTCATGGTTTTTCACTCCTTATTGATATTTTTTCGGTTGTAATCCTACATTCAGAACGAATCCGATACCGATATAAAGGCTTACCAGTGAAGTAAGGCCATAACTTACAAACGGCAGCGGAACTCCCGTATTCGGGAGCAACTGTGTGGCTACTCCGATATTAATAAAGCTTTGGATCCCTATCAGACCTCCTACTCCGCAGCAGATGATACGGCCTGATAGGTTCTGAGATCGGGTACCAATTATAATACATTGTATCACAATTAACAGTAATAACGCAATAACAATGCAACTGCCAACAAATCCAAGTTCTTCTCCGACAATTGCAAAAATGAAATCGGTTTCAGGCTCTAAGATAAAATTACCATTTTTCACAGAAGTTGTTGTATTATTATTCAGCCCTTTTCCGGTCAACTGCCCGGAACCGATCGCCATTACAGAATTTTTCTGCTGGTAGGCGCCATCGCTGGCATATTTTTCTGGCTCAAGGAAGGAAAGAATACGATCCTGCTGGTAGTCCTTAAGGATTTTCTGGTCCGGCTGCACCACAATACTGAGGAAAATAATCGTCAACGGTATCAGAATGATAAGCACAGTACCAATGAATTTATAGCTGAGCCCGCCGATATAAATCAGGAGACACAGAACCATAGCTGTACACAGAGTCGTAGACAGGTTTGGTTCACTGAGAATCAGTCCCAATGGAATTGCACTTAAAACCGCATATTTCAGTAATGTGAATTTATCATTGATATCTTCTTCATGCTCCATAATAAATTTCGCAAAGAACAGAATCAAAAGTATTTTGGCCAGTTCTGAAGGCTGGAATGTAGTAAATCCCAGATCAATCCATCGCCGCGCACCGTTTACTTTCGTGCCGATCACTAATACGGCACCTAAGATAATGATTGCAAAACCATAGATCAGCCAATAAAAATTCAAGATCCATTCATAGTCGATCAGAGAAATGATCAACATAATAACTAGCCCGATTCCCAGACCGGCGATTTGTTTTGGCTGACTGGAAGCCTGTGCGCTTCCAATCACAAGAATTCCCAGAATAGAAAGCGCGACTACAGACAGAATCAGATTAAATTTATAGTTTTTTAAATGGTATGGTTTTGTAAATTTAAATAATTTCAAATCTCTTCTCCTAAGAATGATATGATTACTTGTGTCCGGTTGATTTCAACCTGAAAATCATCTTCTGTAATTTCCATGTATTTGGATAATGTCAGGAACAACTCTCTGCGAATATCATCATATGCGGTGGGAATACAGTGCACCCGGTCAGAGGTGATCAGCATCCGCAGTCTGTTTTTCGCAATGGAAACCGATGAATTTTTCAGCATGAATATCCCTCCTAACCCTTTCTGAACAGGCCAGAGAGCCTGGAAATCATATTTTTCCCGGAATTCAGATCCAGATAAGGAACTTCGATTCCCAGAATACGTTTACAGATATTCATATACGCTTTTGCGGCGTCCCCGCCGATGCCGATTACTGGTTCGCCCTGGTTGGTTCCGATAACGACTTTCTCATCATCCGGCAGTGCCCCGATGAGAGGAACAGACAGAATCTCTGTTACATCGTCCACGGACATCATATCGCCGCGTTTGACCATATCCATTCGTATCCGGTTTATGATCAGACTGATCTGCCGGATCTGATTGTTTTCCAGCAGTCCGATGATGCGGTCTGCATCGCGGATGGAAGATACTTCCGGTGTTGTAATTACAATTGCCCGGTCCGCTCCGGCAATCGCATTTTGAAAGCCCTGTTCAATACCGGCTGGACAGTCCAGAAGTATGTAATCAAATTCTTCCTTTAATTCAGATGTAAGCTTTTTCATCTGTCCGGGGGAAATCGCGGATTTATCTTTTGTCTGTGCAGATGGGAGCAGATACAGGTTCTCATAACGCTTATCATGAATCAGGGCCTGCTTTAATCGACAGGTGCCCTCAATCACATCTACCAGATTATATACGATCAGATTCTCAAGTCCCATCACAACATCCAGATTTCTCAGTCCAAGATCTGTATCGATGACAACCACTTTTTTGTCCAGTTTTGATAATCCTGCGCCAATATTTGCGGTTGTCGTTGTCTTGCCGACACCGCCTTTTCCTGAGGTAATTACAATAACTTCGCCCATGAATAACTTCCTCCTATACTTGGTTTCACTTCGATGCTGCCAATCCGGAGCTTCTGAGGCTGCATCCGGAAGGCTCCGATCTGGACATCCATCCTTCCGGCGGCCCCTGCCGTAACAGATCCGTAGATGGTGCCGGTAACAATTACATTGCCCTTCGAGATAACGGCCGCATCCGTTTCAACATCGCCTATGATAATGACACTGGTTTCTGTTTCCAGTAATTCTCGTCTTTTTAATGTACCTCTGTAAAACAGCCCTTCATGTTCCGAAATAACATTAAGGCAATCGCCTGCTGTACGTCTTAAGAACTGTTTTGTGTCCTTATCCCGGTCCAGTATGCAAAGAATTCTTATCCTGGCTGCCTCCTGTATTGTTTCGGTCATTCTGACCTCTTCCTCTTTCGTGAAAGTACGGCCCTCATAAGCCACCGCCACATCCGCATGATTGAAGAAATGTGCAGAAGCCTGGAATTTGTTTTTTGCTTCAGCAATCAGGCTTTCAAAATCCATGTCAGGATGGAACTGAATGGTAATGCCATAAGGGTTGCTCTTAATGAGCAGAGCGTCTTTCACATAGAATCATCCTTTCTCTTAATCCCCTCCGGTATTGGCGGCAATTTCGGCCGCAGTTCCGGTAATCAGCTCTTCTTCCGGGGTTACCTGATAATAGTATTGCATCACTTTGCTGCCGATCTCGGCCGCATAAGTGGAGCTGTAACCATTTGCGATCCGGATTGCAAATGCGACTTCCGGATTGTCACTCTCAGCAAAACCTACAAATAAACCATGATCCGGGTGTGTGGAACTCTGCTGCGCTGTACCGGTCTTCCCGGATACCAGAATATTGCTGGAGTCCAGTTTTGAAAAAAGTTTTGCCTGCGCTACGGAAATGACCTTCCGCATTCCATTGTGTACGGCGTTCCAGCTGGATGTGGCAACGTCATCTATGGTATTCTTCACTTCTGGTGTAAAATCAACGACTGTTTCCCCGTCTACAGATACCACTTTGTCCAGAAGACTCAGATTGTATACGGTGCCTTTATTTGCAATGGCAGTAATATATCTGGCCAGCTGACTGGTAGTATAGTTGTTATTGCCCTGGCCGATAGCGGAAAGGACGGAAGTTTCATCAGAAATCTGAGGCTTTGATTCCGGGATCTCCAGTCCGGAGGTGTCTCCAAGTCCAAAAAGCACAGCATATTTTTTTAAGGTATCCGTACCAAGAGTGCTTGAAAATGACGGATCTCCGCTCTCATCTTGTTTCAGACTCATCTGATATCCAACATTATAGAAGAAACAGTTGCAGGAATTCTGGATCGCGCCCTCTACATTCAAAGTACCGTGGGCATTCGGATAGATCCAGCATTTCGGGTTTGGCTGTACTTTATCAAACACACCGCGGCATGAAAACGTGGATCCGGTTGTGATAGTTCCTTCAGTCAAAGCAGCGATAGATACCATAGGTTTGTAGGTGGATCCGGGCGCTGTTTTTTCCTGCGTCGCGTTATTATAAAGCGGGCTGGAATTATCGTTGACCAGTTTATTATAATAGCTGGAATCCATCGTGTTTGCCAGCCGGTTATTGTCATATCCCGGATAGGAAACGCAGGCCAGAACTTCTCCGCTGTTTGGATCTGTCATGACCATAGATCCGGTGCAAGGTTCCAGTCCCAACTGCCCCGGCGTGATTTCCAGAGATTGTATCTTTGATCTTGTAAAATCATAGGCGGTCATCTGCCCGGAATTTAAGGCGTTGTAAAGAGACTCGTCCCAGTTCAGTATCCCCTGTTCGTAAAGGATCATGCAAAGCTGCCTTCCGGTCACACTTCCGGTTTTGATCATATACTGATAAATGAGTTTGTGGAATCCGCTGTTGCTGTCGATGTATTCCAGAACAAACTCGATCAGCGCCTGATAGGTTTCTGAAGAATCGGAATAATCACCCTCTGATGCCACATAGTCTTTTAACAAAGAGGTATCGATCCAGTTCTTAGAAATCGCATAGTTCAGGAACGTATAGATATTAATAGTTTCATCCTTCCGCCATGCCTGATAAGTGGCGTCTTCCGTATCAATGACACCGGACATCAATACGCCGGTCGCTTCATTCAGAACCGTATTTACAATGTAGCTCTGATATGCCTGTGATTCTTTACTGCAGTCTTTATAAGCGTTTGCGTTTGGATCGGACAATAAAGCCCGAATTTCACCGAGCACCTGTTCCTTGCGGGCTAAGAAAGCGGCGTAAACTTCTTTCTCCGCTGTTTTTGCATCTTCGGATTCCAGATGTTTCATATCAATCATTTCATTGTCAATAAAAGCATTGTAAACATCGCCGATCGGAATAATGACATCACTGCCGTCTTCCACGCTGTTCCTGTCATAATTCAAAGTATTTTGAATTTTTGCAAGAAGGATTCCGGCCAGCTCCTGTTCGATGATATTGTAGGCGGCTTTCTGAAGATTCGCGTCAATAGTCAGATACAGATCATTGCCAGCTTCCGGATCTTCTCCTTTTACAGTTTCAATTACTTTGCCGACGCTGTTGACGTAAAGCTTGACATTTCCCTTTTCCCCCTGCAGGTAGCTGTCCATCACCTGTTCCAGTCCAGATTTTCCAACAGTGTCTGTCAGGGAATACTTTTCCTGGTCTTCTTCACTCAGGGCATCGTATTCTTCCTGGGAGATCTGGCCGGTATATCCGATTATGTTTGCAAAGCATTTACTGTCTGCATACCGGCGGAGCGATTCTTCTTCGATGTTGACACCCTGAAGCGTGTCCAGATTCTCCATAATATCGGCAACAGTTTCTTCGCTCACATCTTCTGCAATTGTAGTAGAAATATATTTCTGATAACTATTTAAAGAAATTGCATAACGGATATTAATGAGTTTCAGTACCTCGGAGCGGGTTAATTTATCCGGATTAATTCCGTATCCATAGCGGTCATCGGTACACAAATACTTAATCAGATCTTCAGCAGAAATGTTTTTCTGTTTTTCCGATAACTTATCAATTGTCTTTTCTCCATAAACATCGGCGATAAAACGGAGTCTTTGTGTATCGCTGCTGGCAATATAGACATATTCGTCATTATTGTCCAGAACGATTCCAAAATCATTGATTACCGTATCCCCGTTCTTTTCCACGATGTCAATGACGGTTGAGATGATTTTATTCAACTCTTTATTTTTCTCTTTCAGAGTATCATATTCCCCGTTATCTTCGATTGTCACAGAATAGGCCAGTTCGTTATATGCGATCAGATTCCCGTTGCGGTCATATATATTTCCTCTGGTGCCTTCGATATCTTTAGTTTTCTGAATCTGAAGTTTATAATCATCGGCATACTCCTGCCCTTTTACAATCTGAAGATAGAAGACCCGCTGCACCAGTATGGATGACATGATGCAAAAAACGATGATTGCCACAAATGTACGGGATTTAATAATCTCGGAGATCCCGTATCGGATTTTATCCCATAAATTATACAAATCTGCTTGCACTCCTTTGTTCTTCTGCCTCTAATTTTTTGTTAACATGTAAAACCAGCTGATACAGCAGCAAAGTAACCAGTATGGTATAAACCAGTTCAGGAAGTATGATCTGCATCAGATAGCCTGCAAAATCAAAATCTCCCTTGAGCATATGCATACAGATATACGTAACCAGGCCATATACCATCTCGCTTATTCCAATCAGCCCAAGCGGGAGTTTAATGTCATCATCAAAAAACAATCGCTGGAAAGAGCCGTTCACATATCCGATCACCGTATAAATCAGTATATAAAAACCTAAAAGACTGCCCCAGAACATATCGGTCAATAAACCGCAGATAAAACCGACAAACATTCCTTCTTTTTTCCCGCGCATGAATCCAAACGAAGAGGTCAGCACGATCAGCAGATTTGGTTTTATGGAAGCAAACGAGATATGCCCAAACAGCATGCTCTCAAGTAAAAAACAGACTAAGATCATAAGGATAGTTATGATTTTTCTTTTCATAGATTACTCACCTGATTCTTCTGCATCTATCATATCCTGTTTCGTAGTTGTAATGACCAGCACTTCCTGGATATTGCTGAAATCCACGGCCGGTGTAATATACCCGGATCTGGTCAGATTATTCGAGTCAACTTCAATTTCGCTGATATAGCCGATGAAAAGGCCCTGGACGAAACGATTGCTGACGTGTGAGGTCACTACCTGTTCGCCGACTTCAATCTCATTGTCGTTATTGGCCAGTTTTTCGAAGCGCAGCTTGCCGTCAACGGCCAGCTGCAGATCTCCCCGGACAATACAAGTGTCGGAAGTGGACAGAACCATAGCGCTGATGTTGCTGGAATCATCGATAATTGAACGAACCCTCGCATAATCCGGCCCCACTTCCGTAACGATGCCTACAAGTCCGCTTCCGGCCAGCACGTTGGAATCCACCTGCACGCCGTCATTGCTGCCCTTGTCGATGGTAAAGTCATTAAACCAGTTGGTGCCGTTGTTTGCAATTACATGCGCGCCTATTTTTTCATAATCTGAATAATTTTCATCCAGTTTAAAGAGTTCACGGAGCCGTTCCAGCTCATATTGTTCCTGCCTAAGACGGGTATTGTCAATCGTCAGTTCATCCACCCGGGACTGCAGTTCTTCATTATTTTTTTTCATCTCTTCCAATGTCTGAAAATTGTCGGATAGATCGCTCATATATCTTCCTACATAACTGATTCCCTTCTGCATGGGGATAACAGTATAATTTGCGACGATTCTCAAAGGGCCGCCGCCGTCTGCAAACCTTTCAATACAAAGAAGCAGTCCGCAGATGACAATCAGAATAATTAATATATATTTGCTCGAAACAGCGGTTTGATTTTTTACTTTCATTTTATTTCATCCACCTATAATTCTCTTCCAACATGGAATATGCAAGCTTTCTTAGTTCTTTCGACCGTATGATCTTTTTCAGGCCGGAAACTGCGCAGATATCAGGATCAATGGCGGTACGCGTGCGGATACCGATCATCTCTTCTATATACGTTTCCAGGCCCGCCGTGTGGGCAACTCCACCGGTCAGAAAGATTCCGTTTTCTTTGATTGCTTTACGAACCTCCGGAGGTGTCCTGTCCAGTAAGGACTGTATGGATCGGATACATTCCAGCAGCGGTTCTTTCATGGCAGACCGGACAAGATTAATCGATATCATCTTCTGCATAGGTACACGGGTAATGAGATCACGGCCTGCAGCCGGGAGCATCTCATCTGCTTCGCTGGTAAAAACGCCGAAACTTTTCCGCAGATGTTCGGCTGTCTGTCTGCCGATCAGGAAATCATGACTGTGTCGTATCATATTAATAATCGATTCGTCGAAAGTCTTTCCGCCAGTCTTAAGGAGACGGTTCATAACCATTCCGCCGCCGGCGATAATGGAAAGCTCTGTGGTTTCTCCGCCAAAATTCGCGATAAACAGTCCTTTCGTATTCTGGACGTCCAGGTTAAGGCCCACGGCATCCGCAATAGAACGTTCTACAATATTTACTTCCTTTGCCTTTGCGCTGGAATGGATTACCAGGTCGAAGAAAGCTTTCTTTTCTACTTCGGTTACATCGGTGGGGACCGCAATTACATACTCCGCCCCACGGACAAACTGCCGGTCTTTTTTCAGTAATGCAGCAAGCAAAAACTGCATATCATGAAATCTGGAGATGACGCCTTCTTTCATGGGGAAAACCACTTCAATATTTGAAGGCGATTTTCCGAACATTTCATATGCTTCATCTCCCACCGCAAACAGTTCATTGATTTCTTTACGGGCAAGAACATCCTTCTCTTTCCAGATGGTATCTTTTTTCTTATCGTAGACCTTGATTTCGTAGGAACCAAGATCCAGACCGTATACATTTCTAGCCATTTGTCAGAACCCTTTCTACAATATGCCCTCCTCCCGAAAACTGATATAACAATTATTGCCAATAACGATATGATCTAACAATTCTATGCCGATTAATGCTCCAGCGTCCAGAATTCTTTTTGTTGTCAGCATATCTTCACGGCTGGGAGTCGGATCACCGCTCGGATGATTGTGCATCAGAACGATGGATACTGCGTTTTTCATAAGCGCTTCTATAAAAAGCTCCCGGGGAGTGATCAGCGAAGCATTTACAGTACCTTTGGAGATATCCGTTTCCCCGATCAGCTTCGCTTTTGAATTTAACATTAAAAGTTTCATGACCTCCTGTTTTTCGTGCCGCATATCTTCCATATAGTAACTGGCTACAGTAGAGGGACATGAAAAACATAAGGTATCACTGTAAGATGCTTTTGCAAGCCGTTTTGCAAGTTCCGATATACAGGATATCTGAACTGCCTTCACGGTTCCGATCCCCTTGATTTTACACAGCCGCTCCATACTGAACTGATGGATACCAAGAATTCCCTCCGTCCCGGTGTGGTAAAGAATTCTGCGGGCAAGATCCAGTGCGTTTTCGCCCCGGGTCCCTGTCCGCAGCAGTACGGCAAGCAGTTCAGCGTCCGTCAGTTTTCCGGCTCCACATAATCTGCATTTTTCATAAGGTCGCTCTGATTCGGGGATCTCTTTCATTGTATATGACTGATTCATTTTTATCTTTAGATTCGCACGATATTTCTAATAGAACTTATAAGAAACGATAGATAATGATAGAAAGAACCACGCCAATAATACTTGCAATCGTTATTTTAATCGAAAGTCCGAATGTCAGGATCAGTACTCCCAGATTTAATACAATCGGTTCGTCCAGTCCGAAAGACTGACCGTATGCAAGCCAGCTCAGAGCCGGGATATTCTGTGAAAGCATCCCGATAAATCCGCCAAGCACAATACCGGCCAACAGCATCAAAAATAAAGCCCAGGCGTTTTTACTTCCTGTTCCCTTCATATATGTACTCCTCCTCAAAAATGTTTTCTCATCTGAAAACTCAATACATTTTATCATATTTCAGAAAAAGTGTATAGAGTTAACCCATTAAATATTTCTTAATCCCTTTTCCCCGCTGTCGAAAGAAGCATATTTTTCTGCAATTTTTTCTGCGACTTTCAATCCGTCCATTGCGGCAGACATGATACCTCCCGCGTATCCGGCGCCCTCGCCGCAGGGATAAATTCCCCGGATATCACTCTGGAACGTTTCATCCCGGAGAATCCGCACAGGCGATGAAGTCCGGCTTTCCAACGCTGATAAAACAGCGTCGGGATCGGCATATCCGTTTATTTTTCTGTCAAATTCAAAAATTCCGTTTTTCAGGCTTTCGGTAAGAAATTCCGGGAAAATGGAATGAAGATCCGTCCATGTATAACCGCCTTTCATCTGAGGCAGAATTTTCCCCGGACCTGATGAAGGACTGTGTTTGCAGAAATCACCGAATCTCTGTACCGGGATTTTCCCTTTTCCGGCCAGGTAAGCGGCCTGTTCAAGCCTTTGCTGAAAATACATTCCGCTAAGAGGACCGTCGTTTCCAAAATCATCTGGCGTTACGGTAACAATGACAGCGCTATTTGCGTTGCTTCCTGCCCGGTCGTGATAACTCATTCCATTTACTGCAAGCTTTTCTGGTTCGGAAGAAGCATTTACGACATATCCGCCCGGACACATGCAAAACGTATACACTCCTCTTCCATTTTCCAGGTTAGCGGTCAGTTTATAGGAAGCTGCTGGAAGAAAACCGTCTCTTTGACGTCCGTATTGTGACCGGTCGATCATGTCCTGGGGATGTTCGATGCGTACTCCAACCGCAAAAGCTTTTGCCGCCATAGGCACCTGACTCTCTTCCAGCATCCGGAAGGTGTCGCGGGCGCTGTGACCAAGGGCCAGTATAATCAGGTCTGTCTCCAGATTGTAATAGCGGTCATTTTTTCTGTCATATACATAGATGGATTTGCACACGGTTTCCTGTTCAGTTTTTTCTGTATAAATTTTTTTCAGACAGTTTCCAAACCGGAATTCACCGCCATGAGCCAGGATTGAACGGCGCATGTTTATGATCACATCCGATAATATATCTGTACCGATATGTGGCTTGTTCTGATACAGAATTTCGGGGGGCGCGCCGTGATCGACAAAGGTCTGCAGTACATATGTATTCCGGCCGGAGGTGTCATGAACCAGGGTGTTTAACTTTCCGTCAGAAAAAGTTCCCGCCCCCCCTTCTCCAAATTGTACGTTGGATTCAGGATTCAGCGGACCGCCGGACCAGAATTTCTTTACCTGTTCCGTGCGTTCTTCCATTGCGTCGCCTCTTTCCAGAAGTATGGGACGGTAGCCCAAAAGAGCCAGGAGATATCCGCAGAATAATCCGGAGGGGCCGGTTCCGGCGATCACCGGACGATGTTGAAGTCTGGTTTTGCCTGAAGAAACGGGATGATAGTCTTTTGTTTTATCAATCCGTCTGACTTTATCAGACCGAAGCCGCCGAATAAGGGATTCGTTTTTTACATTTACGTCAACGGTATATACATAATACAACTCCGGTTTCTTTCTGGCATCCAGAGATTGCTTTACTATTTTATAGTCCAGCAGCTGGTCTTCCCTGATACGAAGCTGTTTTAGAAGGCTGGCCTTCAGATCTATAAGGGAATGATCATATTTTAATTTCAGTTGTTGGATTCGAACCATAGAGATACTCCTTTGCCCTAGTTCTTATTTGGTAGAGGCCGCTGCTCCGGCGATATATCCGGTTGCCCAGGCCCACTGAAGATTATAGCCTCCGCAGATACCGTCAACGTCAAGCAGCTCTCCTGTGATATACAGTCCACCGGCGTAGATAGATTCCATAGTATACGGATTGACCTGGGAAGTCCGGACTCCGCCGGCACATACCTGCGCATTCTCAAATCCAGTTGTAGCGGATATCATAAGCCGGTTCGATTTACACAGACAAGTTATTGCGTTCATCTGAGGTCCCGAAATAGCGGACACAGAAGTTCTGAACGGCACATCCGCCTGCTTTAACAGACAGGGGACCAGCTTTTCCGGGAACAGACTGCCCAGAAGATCTGCCGTTGTCTGAATACTGCCGCCTGCTTTCAGCTCATAGAGTAAAGCCGTCAGCTCATCCATACTAAATTCCGGCGCAAAATCAACAGACACGGCCGCTGTCTGGCGCTGTGAGACGGCTCTGGAAAGAAAACGGCTGATTTGAAAAACCGGAATGCCGGATATTCCATAATCCGTAATCTGCAGTTCTCCTTCATCGGAAGCAATCTCCTGTCCCGAAACAAAGGCAGTTACCCTGGCAGATGTTCTGACCCCTGCAGCTTTTTGAAATGGATGACGTTTTACCTTTAACTGAACCAGGGCTGGGACAGGAGGAACCAAGGTATGTCCAAAGAATCCGGCAAGAGTATAGCCGCTTCCGTCAGATCCCAGTGCGGAAGATGCTTTGCCGCCGCAGGCAAGAATCACTTTATCAGCATAATAAGTCTGACAGCCGGCAATGAGACGATATCCGTTTTTTGTTTTTTGAATATTCTTCACCGCGGTGTCAGTCCGTATTTCAATATTATATCTGGAAAGGCCGCGGTATAATGCCTGTAGCACAGATATGGCCTGCCCAGACCTGGGATATACATAGTCTCCTCTGTTTTTGGTAATCAGACCGAGATGTCTGAAAAAGTCAACTGTTTCTTCATAACCAAATCTGGATAATACTGCGTCTATAATCTGTCTGTCATCACTGTAATAACAGGAACCATCTATAAACCGGTTTGTCAGATTACACCGGCCGTTTCCGGTAGCCAGTATTTTTTTCCCGATCTTATCTTTCTGTTCATAGATGACGATCCGCACATTCGGATTATGGTATGCCGCCGAAACTGCGGCGGCAAGTCCGGATGCACCTCCGCCTACAACTGCAATATGAAGCATGCTCTCCTCTCCTATAATGAAACAATTCCTTCGCGTACCAGATATTCCAGAGACATCAGAATTCCCAGTTTCGCGTGCGGCCAGGTGAGCCCGCCCTGGAAATACACGGCATAAGGCGGCTTAATCGGTCCGTCCGCGCTTAGTTCAATCGATGATCCCTGTACAAAAGCGCCGGCAGCCATAATGACGTCGCTGTCATATCCAGGCATTGCCCAGGGCTCTGGCGTAACATAGGAATCGACAGGAGCGGCTGCTTGAATTCCTTTACAAAAAGCAATTACGGCTTCTGGAATTCCAAATGTAACCGCCTGGATGATGTCGTGACGGCTTTCTTTTCCGTTTGGAACAACATGATATCCCAGATTTTCATAAATATTTGCCGCAAGAATTGCCCCTTTTAATGCAGATGCTGTAACGACCGGAGCAAGAAACAGCCCCTGGTAAAAGGATTGCATTACGCCGAGAGAGGCGCCGACTTCTTTGCCGAGTCCTGGGGAAGTCAGTCGGTATCCGCAATTTTCAATAAGATCCTTACGGCCGGCGATATAGCCGCCGATGGGCGCCAGCCCGCCTCCCGGGTTTTTGATGAGCGACCCCACCACCATGTCTGCGCCCACATCGCTGGGCTCTATCGTTTCTACAAACTCTCCGTAACAGTTATCAACCATACAGATGACATCAGGTTTGATTTTTTTTACAAAACGAATCAATTCACCAATCTGTGCCACAGAAAAGCTGGGTCTGGTCTGATAGCCTTTCGAACGCTGGATCGTGATCAGACGGGTCTTTTCATGAATGGATTTTTTTATGTTTTCATAGTCAAAGCTGCCGTCCGGAAGCAAATCCACCTGTGAATAGGTGATACCGTATTCGGCAAGGGATCCTTTGGAAGGACGGATTCCAATGACCTCTTCTAACGTGTCATAAGGTTTTCCCACAGGGGAAAGCAGCTCATCTCCCGGTCTTAAATTAGCGCCAAGCGCCAGTGACAGCGCATGGGTGCCGCAGGTGACCTGAGGACGTACCAGAGCATCTTCCGTATGAAAAACATCGGCATATACTTTTTCCAATGTATCTCTGCCAAGGTCATCGTATCCGTATCCGCTGGCATACTGGAAACAGGCGTCATTTACGCGGTTCTTCTGCATAGCATGTATCACTTTCAGTTGGTTGTACTCCGAAACGTCGTCAATGGCGTGAAAACGCTCTTGTAAAGAATCTGCGATTCTGGCTCCAAAATCAGTTACACTTTTACGGATGCCCATTTTCTGATAAATTACGTCTATATTTTCCATAATACTCTGTCCTCGTTTCTGTCTTATAATGCATTCATTATTTTTGTTTTTACATCGGCGCAGCTTGCGTCAAACTCCGGGTTTAAAGACGGGATTTCGACGATTACGTCGGCAGCTTCTTTGTATTTTTTCATATCGTAAAGCAATGCCGCGCGGTTTAATTCATATAGTGCTTTTTCTCCGTCTGTACGTGCCAAAGGCTTCAGCTTTTTTAATTCCTGATAAGTGCTTTGCGCATTATGGCTGCAGCTATATACTTCCATCAGTGTATTCAGATGTTTTAAAAATTTTGATTTTCCAAACAGTCTCCGAAACATTGTATTCCCTCCATATTTTGAACATGGTTTATCAGATATTGCAGTATTTTTTCTTCATCATATTGAAATTTATCTTTTTGTACCCAGACAACGTTTCGTTCTCTTTTAAACCATGTGATCTGTCTTTTGGCAAAATGTCTGGTATCTCGTTTGATTCTGTAGACCGCGTTTTCCAGGCTTGTGTTCCCGTCAAGATAATCCAGGATTTCTTTATATCCCAGTCCTTGCATAGATACCATATTTTTATCATAACCAGCCTCTTTCAGCGCTCTTACTTCTTCCACAAGCCCTTCTTTTATCATTTGTTCGACTCTTAAGTTTATTTTTTCATAAAGCCGTTCTCTCTGATCATTCAGCACAAAATAACAAAATTCATAAGGGCTTTCTTTTTGCCGTTCCTGCTCGTTATGTTCAGAGATGCGCCTGCCGGTAAGATGATAGTATTCCAGGGCGCGGATTACTCGTTTTCTATTGTTTGCATGAATTTGTTCCGCCGATTTTGGATCAACGGCTTTCAGGCATTCATGCAGGGCTTTTTCCCCGTTTTCTTTCGCATATTGTTCCAGTTTTCTGCGATAATGCATATCATTGTTTTCTGCCGTGAAATCGATATCGTAGAGAACCGCCTGGATATAAAATCCGGTTCCCCCCACAAGGATGGGAAGATGTCCGTTTTCGTAGATTTTATGAAGAGCATCTTTCGCCATCTGCTGAAAACGAAGCACATGAAATTCCTCAGACGGCTCCAACTCGTCAATGAGATAATGCCGGACGCCCTGCATCTCTTCCGGACGGATCTTTGCAGATCCAATATCCATATGCCGATAGATCTGCATGGAGTCTGCAGAGATGATTTCTCCGCCCAGTGCTTTTGCAAGGCCGATGGATAGCTGTGTTTTTCCGACGGCAGTAGGCCCGGTCAGGACCACCAGTGGTTTTTTCATAATTATACAATCCTTTTAAATTTCTTTTCCAGTTCTCTGCGGCTCATGGCAATGATCGTAGGTCTTCCATGGGGGCAGTGATAAGGGTTTTCCAAGAGAAGGAGTTCGCTGATCAAGGCGTCTACCTCGGCTGCGGACAGTTTCATATTGCCTTTTACAGCAGCCTTGCAGGACATGGATGCGATTTTTTCATCAATAAGTTCCGGAGTCAGACTGCGGCTCCAGTCCTCGGTCAGTCCGTCAATCATCTGCATCAGCAATTCTTTTTTTGCAATTCCGAATAAATTTCCCGGAACAGCTCTGACAGCAAAAGAATCCTGGCCAAAATCTTCAAACTCAAATCCAATTCTGGTGAACTGGTCTATATACTGTCGCAGAAGATGAGCCTCCTGCATATTCAGATTCAGTATAATGGGCGGACTGATGTACTGGGAAGTGAAATCATGATGCTTCATTTCCCGCAGAGTCCGCTCGTACAGGACTCTTTCATGGGCAGCGTGCTGATCAATGATGTATAGATTTTCATGAAATTCCACCATCCAATAAGTGTCAAATACTTGCCCGATCAGTCTGTATTCCGCTTTTATTTCCCGGTCCAGTAATTTTTCTTCAAAAAGATCCAGTTGTTTCGCCGGCGAAGCTGCCGCTTCCCGAATCCGGGGAGTCTGTGTTTCCGGTTTAAAGATCTGACTCTTTTCTGCAACCTCAGCCGATGAATTCCGGTTGTGGTAGGCGGCTACCCGTTCTCTCATTTTCCCCATGAAATAATTCAGATCCCGCTCCTCTTTTTGCGGTATCTGCATTTTTTCTACAGACTTTTCAGAATCTGGCGCATATGAATGAGCAGCTTCGAAATCTGTTTTAATCTTTTCTGCCGGTTTGGAAATTATTTCGCGAGGCTCCTCCAGTTCTACCTGCGGAATCAATTCTTTCTCCTTAAGGCCGAAACGGACCGCTTCATAAACCAGTTCATAGACTTCCTGCTGTTTCTGAAAGCGGACTTCCATTTTCGCAGGATGGACGTTGACATCCACTCTGTCTCCAGGTATGGAAATCATAAGAGCTGTAAATGGATATTTATGCTGCATGGTGTAATCTTTGTAGGCGTCTTCAATCGCTTTTGAAAGAATCTGGCTCTTTACATAACGACCGTTTATATAATAATGTTCAAAGTTACGGTTTCCTCTGGAAACAAGCGGTTTCCCGATATATCCCTGTACAGCGGCATCGTCTGTTTTAGAGTTGATTTCCAGGAGATTAGAAGTGATATCACGGCCGTACAGGTGATAGATCACATCCTTAAGGCTCCCGTTCCCTGACGTATGTATCCGGGTCTGCCCGTTGTTAATAAATTGTATGGATATCTCTGGGTGAGAAAGCGCCATTCGAGTCAGGATATCGCTGATATGACTGGCTTCCGTCATGGGAGTTTTTAAAAATTTACGCCTGGCAGGTGTATTATAAAAAAGCTGGCGTATGATGAAAGTTGTGCCATTCCTGGCGCCGATTTCTTCCATCCCCTCTTCCGTTCCGCCGGCTATCCGGTAACGGATTCCATAATCCTGCTCTTTTGTTTTGGTGATCATCTCAACCTGGGATACCGCCGCGATGCTGGAGAGAGCTTCTCCACGGAATCCCAGGGAATGGATATGAAGCAGATCTTCCGCTGAGCGGATCTTACTGGTCGAATGGCGCAAAAAGGCCGTGCGTACTTCTGATGGAGAGATTCCGCATCCATTGTCGGCAATCCGGATATAGGAGATTCCCCCTTCTTCGATTTCTATGATGATTGCGGTCGCTCCTGCGTCCATCGCGTTTTCGGTTAATTCTTTTACAATAGAAGCCGGCCGTTCGATCACTTCTCCGGCGGCGATCATATCGATGGTCACAGGGTCAAGCACTTGTATTTTACTCATTTTTACCACCTGTTTTTCAGCTTGTTCTGCAATTGATATAACGTATTCAGCGCATCAATCGGTGTGAGGTTGGCAAGATCCAGCTGCTGGATTTCTTGAATTACATCGTCATCCTTCACTGTATCGAACAAAGACATCTGTGCCAGATCAACCTCGTCATAATGCCGGGTTTTCACCTTAGGACGTTCATGTCCTTGAACAGCGATATTCTTGATTCGGGTAGTGATGTCAGCCTGCACCAGTTCTTCTACGATTTCTTTGGCACGGTTAGTAACAATTTCTGGTACGCCGGCAAGCCGGGCTACCTGGATACCATAACTTTTATCTGCGCCGCCTCGTACAATTTTTCTCAGGAAGATAATATCGTCTCCCTTTTCCTTCACGGCAATGCAGTAGTTATTTACATTATTAATCTTGCCCTCCAGCTCTGTTAATTCATGATAATGGGTTGCGAATAATGTTTTTGCGCCGAGAAGCCGGCTGTTGCTAATATGCTCGATTACAGCCCAAGCAATGCTAAGGCCGTCAAAGGTACTGGTCCCCCGGCCGATTTCATCCAGGATCAGAAGGCTTTTTGAAGTGGCATTCCGCAGAATATTCGCCACTTCTGTCATTTCTACCATAAAAGTACTCTGGCCGCTGGCCAGATCGTCAGAGGCTCCAACTCTCGTAAATATCCGGTCAACCAGTCCGATATCCGCGCTGGAAGCAGGTACAAAAGATCCGGTCTGTGCCATCAGTACAATCAGAGCGGTCTGCCGCATATAAGTCGATTTTCCGGCCATGTTAGGGCCTGTGATAATAGAAATCCGGTTCTTCTTATCATTTAGATAAGTATCATTGGCAACAAACATATCCGAAGGAATCATTTTTTCCACGACAGGGTGCCGTCCATCCTTGATATCGATTATACCCTTCTCATTTATCTTTGGGCGTACATAGTGGTTACGTTCAGCTACCAGCGCCAGTGAAGCAAGAGCATCAATCTGAGCAATTGTCTTTGCGGTAGTCTGAATTCGAAGGATCTCTGCCGCAACCCGGTCCCTTATCTGGCAGAAAATCTGATATTCCAGCGCATATAATTTGTCTTCCGCGCCAAGGATCGTATCCTCTAATTCTTTCAGCTTTGGAATAATGTACCGCTCCGCATTGGCAAGGGTTTGTTTGCGTGTATAATAATCTGGCACAAGGTTTTTGAAAGAATTGGTAACCTCCAGATAATAGCCAAACACTTTATTGTAGCGGATCCGCAGGTTTTTAATTCCTGTTTTTTCCCGTTCTTCTTCCTCCAGCTTTGCCAGCCATTCTTTGCCGTCGGACTTAGCATGGCGCAGCCTGTCCACTTCTTCACTGTATCCGTCGCGGATGATTCCGCCTTCTTTCATGGCGATCGGCGGATCCTCACATATGGCGGAAGCTATGCAGCTGTGAAGTTCTTCCAGCGGATCCAGCTGTTCGTATAATTCTCGAAGAAGCGGAGATTTCATATCCTGCAGAATACATTTTATGTGAGGAAGCATGGACAGAGAACTCTGAAAAGCGATCATATCTCTGGGATTGGCAGACTGGTATGTAATTTTACAGAGCAGCCGTTCCAAATCATAAACCGAAGAGAGGTATTCCCGGATCTCTTCTCTGGATATTGCCTGTTCTTTCAGTTCTGCTACAGCATCCAGACGCTGTTCAATCTCTGTTTTCACAATCAGCGGCTGTTCAATAAATTTCCGGAGAGTCCGGGCTCCCATGGCGGTTTTGGTCTTGTCCAGTACCCAGAGCAAAGAACCTCTCTTCTGCTTTTCTCTTAGTGTCTCGCACAGCTCAAGGTTCCGGCGTGTGGAACTATCCAGCAACATATATTTCCCGCTGGAATATACCGATAGTTTCGTAATATGGGAGAGATCCCTCTTCTGCGTTTCCAGCAGATACCGGAGAAGTGCTCCGGACGCAATAATCCCGCAATCATAATCCTTCAGGCCCAGGCCGTCCAGCGACGATACGTGAAACTGATCTTTCAAGGCGTTCTGACATACCGCATCGTCAAAATACCAGGCGTCCAGAGCATAGATTGTAATGCCGAGCTTTTCTTTCAGGATATCCAGATCCATTCCGCTCATATAAAACGCTTCATTACAGATCAGCTCAGAAGGCATGTACTTAAATATCTCATCAAATAACCGTCCGCTGTCTCCAAATTCGCTCATAAAATAATCGCCAGTGGTAATATCCGCAACGGAAAGTCCAAAGCGGTCGGCTATGTATACGACACACATAATATATTGATTTTTCGTTTCATCGATTGCCTGTGTGTCCAGATTCGTACCTGGCGTTACAATACGCACGACCTCTCTTTTTACAAGTCCCTTTGCAGTGGCGGGGTCTTCCATCTGTTCACAGATGGCAACTTTATAACCCTTTGAAACAAGACGGTTCAAATATCCGTCCACAGCATGAAACGGGACACCGCACATGGGAGCCCGTTCCTCCAGTCCGCAATTTTTACCTGTCAGAGTAATCTCAAGTTCCCGGGATGCCGTCAGGGCATCCTCAAAAAACATTTCATAAAAATCACCCAGTCTATAGAATAAGATACAGTCCGGATATTCCTTCTTTGTCTCCATATACTGCTGCATCATTGGTGTTAGTTCAGCCACGTCGTTTCTCCTCTTCTGCCTGCATTTTTACATTTCATTATAGCATTTTAGGATAAAATATAAAAGACAAAATTTTGGTTTTTAAAGGAAATGAAACCAGGGCTTTTCTGCTCCATACAGCCAGAAGGAAAGATAGCCACCCAATATAATTGCAAAGCAGCACAGACCTGAAAAGATAATCATGAACGGGAGGCAGATCTGGCCAAAAAGCTGGAATGGCTGGTTGTCATAATTCCATATTTCGAATCCACACCATCTATTAAGAATAATACCGGTTATGAATTCCATAGACGTAACAAAAACTGTGCAGCGGAGAATCTGTAACCAGAGCGGATCTGACCATCGAAGCGTGAGGCCCTGCCAGGTACAGAATACCATACAGATTCCTCCAAGCAGAAACATGGACCAATGTGAAAATCCTCGGAAAAGAACCTCAAAAGTATAGTACAGGCAACCGCCGGTTGCCCATAAAAATAAATAATTGCTGATTTTAGTCATAAAAAAACGCCCTCGCTAAATATTCCTGATACTTAGTGTAGACGTTTTTTTCAGAATTATGGATGGTATATATTTCAT
Source organism: uncultured Lachnospiraceae bacterium (assembly GCA_949287925.1). GTDB lineage: Bacteria > Bacillota > Clostridia > Lachnospirales > Lachnospiraceae > Merdimonas. The sequence goes on along the minus strand of CASEIR010000006.1, from coordinate 67,381 downwards.
ATCACTCAGCCAGCCGGCCAAGATAATAAAAGCCTTTACATTCTGCAAGATATACAGGAACCAGCTTTCCGATGAGATCTGCGCTTCCCGGGAAATGAACCAGAAGATTATTACTAAGGCGGCCGGTTACCATAGATGCGTCATGATCGCAGACAGATTCCGTCAGTACGGTTTGTACGGTATCCTGGTGAACAGCGCAGGTTTTCGCTGCAATCGTCTGTACTTCATTCAAGAGACGGTTAAAACGGTCTTTTACAACATCCTCTGGAACCTGATTTTCCATTGCGGCCGCAGGTGTTCCCGTGCGCTTGGAATATATGAAAGTAAAAGCACTGTCATATTGTACTTTTCTTACAATATCCAGGGTTTCCTGAAAATCTTCTTCTGTCTCGCCTGGGAAACCTACAATAATGTCTGTTGTCAAAGAGATGTCCGGAACTGCGCTTCGGATTCTGTTTACCAGATCCAGATATTGCTCCTTCGTGTAATGCCGATTCATTTTCTGAAGAATACGGCTGCTTCCTGACTGCACCGGAAGGTGAAGGTGCTTGCAGATTTTATGGGAACGGCTCATGACCTCTATCAGTTCATCAGAAAGATCTTTTGGATGAGATGTCATAAACCGGATACGCTCTATTCCTTCTACCGATTCAATTTCTGTAAGAAGCTGTGCGAATGTCATAGGATGTTCCAGTGTTTTTCCATAAGAATTCACATTCTGTCCCAGAAGCATAACCTCGACCACGCCATCCTTTGCCAGACGTTTTATTTCATCCAGAATTGCCTGTGGTTCCCGGCTTCTTTCTCTCCCTCTGACATATGGAACAATACAGTAGCTACAGAAATTATTACAGCCGAACATGATATTTACACCGGATTTAAAGCTGTATTTTCTTTGATTTGGGAGATTTTCTACGATCTGGTCTGTATCCTTCCAAATATCGATCACCCGGCGTCCGGTTTCATAACGCATGGCAATCAGCTCGGCAAATTTGAATATATTATGAGTGCCAAAGATAATATCTACGAACCCATAACTTCTTTTTAGTTTTTCTACTACTTCCGGTTCCTGCATCATACAGCCGCATAGTCCGATCATCATATGAGGATTCTTCTTCTTTCTTGGCTTGAGCTGCCCCAGCCGGCCGTAAACACGTGTGTTCGCATTTTCTCTTACGGTACAGGTGTTGAATATAACAAAATCAGCCTGTTCTTCCGAGGCTTCCATATATCCGATCTCACGCAGAATGCCCCGCAGCTTTTCTGAATCTCTGGCATTCATCTGGCATCCAAATGTCGTCACACAAAAGGTAAGCGGACGTCCTGCGGATAAGGATGCTCGCTGTACATACATGCGTGCTTTTTCTATGTAATAATACTGCCGCTGTGTTTCATCGGCGGGTATTTCATCAGACAAACTGATGTCTGGATTCATCATATTCATAATCAATTCCTTTCAATGCATTCACAATGTCATTTTTGTCTACGCACATATCTTCGCATAAATTGTCTAATGTGGCGTAATAATCCCTGATTTTTGTATTTACAACACTCAGCAGCAAAAATGGATCTTTTGGCAGCCCGGATTGCATAATGATCTGTCCCCCTTTTATGACTGGCAGTCTGATCCGCCGTATTTTTTTCCGAGATCAGTAATACTTCCATCCGCTTCCTGGATAGAAATCTGGTTGAGCTGGCTGCGCAGATTCTGTTTAAAAGCCTCAACATACTCTCGTCTTAGAATCTGCTGTTCTTTTCTTTCTTCCGCAGTCAGCCCTTCCGCTTTTGATTTATGATAAAGTTCGTTGATTCTTTGAATCTTCTGTTCATCCATGTTTTCATCCTCGCTTTTATTGAAAAATCACGCTACTTATCTTACACTATCTGGTCTTGAAAGTCTACTTTTTCCTGTTCAGCTGCTGTAATTTTCCAGAAATCCGTAAAGCTCTTCTGTATTTTCAAGGTATTTTCCATTGCGGATTTCTTCTCTTAACACTGCGGGCAATTCATCATAGAGAATATCCGTGTACTCGTACGGGGTTTGCTTGTCGCTTAGATACACTACGATATAACCATTCACTTCCATCAGATAATAGCAATCCTCTTTCAGGGCCGTGCCTTCCGCCGCAACAAGATCTTCTTCTGAACGGTCCGCCTGTTGTTGCTTATTTTCTTTCGTAGAATCAGAAATTTCCGCCTGCTGTTTTGCTTTATAGTAGCTGAGCTGAAATGCTCCCGACAATATCATGACTGCCGCAATGGCGGAAATAAAAAAACCAATACCATACTTCTTGTTCATTCGGACAACTCCTTTTTGTACAGTATTGGCCGTTTTTATTTCAATTTATACCAGCTTGCGCAATGTTTTTTCAATTAACAAACCTTCGCGCTCCGGATATTCATATTTCATGCTTTCCCGGATGCAGGCACATACAAAAGCGTGCGAAGCCTGTACACTTTCAAGGAGCGTATATCCCTGTAGATATTTAGCAATAAACATTCCATCGAAAGCATCTCCGGTGCCGTGAAAATCATTCAGGACTTCTCCGTTACCCAGATAAAGAAACGCGTCGTTCTCATACAGAACAATCCCTTTTGGGCAATCATCTTTTGGCACACTTGTAATGATCATGTCGGACGCCCCCAATTGCTTCAGATCTCTGCACAATCCAAGAACATTTCTGTGATCTCCGGTAATCCGGTATTCTTTTTCTGTCAGAAGAAAGCATTCTGTAAGATTGGGGAGGATAATATGAGCTTTCGGGAGAATCTGCCTTAAGGCATGTCCGTATGTATGATCAAAATTCGTATAATATTTTCCATGGTCACCCATAATCGGGTCAAAAATAACGGGAGTATCCGGGAACTGTTCGATAAAATATAATACAGGTTCTACAAGTTCCGGTCTGCCAAGATATCCCACAAAAATCAAATCAAAAGAAATGCCCTGGCTGCGGTAATGGTCAGCACAGGCTCGGATATATTCGCCGCGGGTCTCTTCCACAGCGGGTTTGCCGTAACCTCCGGTATGTGTGGACAGCAGCATAGTCGGGATAGGACATGCCTCAACTCCCATCGCACTGAGAATGGGCATCATATTCGTAAGCGCGGCTTTCCCTATACCGCACAGATCGTGCAGCAGGGCAGCTTTTTTCAAAGGTTTCATATTAGTTATATTCTCCTCTTATCAGGTGTAGTTTTTTGCAAATAGATACCAGTTTTTTACCTTTGGGAATATCCAGCATCTCGTCTTCCGTAATACCGCCCAGCAGAACCAACGACACCCCGTAGGTAATGATTGCTGCGAGAATTGCAACGACAGCAGCGATTTTTTCGCCGGCAAACAATTCAAAAAGAAGATGTATCACAAGTGCGACGACGCCCATAATTACTGCTGCAATACCAGGAATTACAAAAGTTCTCCGCTGTTCCTGTACATATCCGATCCGTTCCCGAAGCGCATGTGCATTCAGTATACAAAGAGCTCCCGCGAATACAATTTTGCTCAAAACCACTGCATAGATATTCCATTCAAAGACTACCAGCATCAGAAACAGCGATACAATGTGAATCACAAGGGCAATCGCAGAGTTTTTAACCGGGGTCATCATATCGTCCAATCCCTGTAAAACAGAAGTGTTGACTGCCGCAAGACAGAAAAATACGACAGAAAGTGCGCCAAGCTGAAGCATAAGCGCCGCCGTCGTATTATCCTGAGTGAAAAACACTAAATCTAGGATCGGCTTGGCCAGCACTAGGAATCCGACTGCACATGGAATTGCGATAATCATATTAAATCTTGTTACTGCAGTGATCTTTTGATGAATCTGTTTCCGATTTCCGGTCTGAACGGTCGCTACCAGACTGGGAATCAAAGATGCTCCCAAAGCGGTGGATACAGAAAGCGGAACGTTGATCATGGTTGCGTATTGTCCGCTTAAAGTCCCCAGAAGACTTGCATACTCTTTATTTGTATAGCCCTGGGCGGACATGATGTTAGAAAACATTGCGTTATCTACAAAATCGCTGATATTGGAAACGGTTGCACTTAAAATAACCGGAGCAATCGTTATAAATAAAATTTTATAAATCCTCTTATAACGCTCAGTTTTCCGGGTGCGGTCACGGCGGATCCGTCTGCGGTAGATTTTCATGTACGCATAGAATATGATTACAATAAATAGCAGGCCGAAAAAGGCGCCTGCAATAGTTCCGACCGTTCCTCCAGCAGCCGCATAAGCAGGACCATAAGAATGATCTCCGCGGGTTTCCCCGATATTTCTCCCAAGCTGAAATAAAAAATAAGCGCCGGCTACAGAAGCAACTGCATTAACGATCTGTTCAAGAACCTGAGAAATCGCAGTAGGAACCATCGTTCCATTTCCCTGAAAAAAGCCACGCAAAACTCCAAGAAGCGCGACGATCAGAATACAGGGGGCGAGAACACGGAGCGCATATGCGCTCATTGGCATGGACATAATGTCTGAAGCAATAAAATCCGCCCCAAAGAAAATAAGAATGGCGGCAAAACCGCCGGACGCCAGTGCAAAAGTAAACGCGCCTTTGAAAACTCTGTAAGCATTGCGATATTGCCCGGTTGCGATTCTGGCAGATACCAGTTTGGACACTGCCAATGGAAGGCTGTATGACGTAAGCATCAGAGCCACCGCGTAAATTGAAAAAGCGACACCATAGTAGCCCATTCCTTCTTCGCCTACGATCATGACAAGAGGAACACGGTATACTGCTCCGATTATTTTTGTGATCACACCGGCAATTGCCAGAATAGATCCCTGTATCATGAAATTTTTTTCCATTCTTTTCTGCTGTTCAGACATAAATTACCCCATCTTATCGTAAAATGTTTATTAAGCTCATTATTTCTTCCTGAAGCCGCTCCATTTCCAGACGGTCAGAATCATTTATATGATCGTATCCTGCTAAGTGTAGCACAGAATGAACAATTAAGAAAGCATATTCCCGCAAAACAGAATGTCCATATTCTTCAGCCTGCGCTGTTACGCGCTCCTTAGATATTACGATATCACCCAGACATAGTTCTCCTGATTCGGGATTGAAGTATTCTTCTGCCGTCTCCAGAAAAGAAAAATTCCCGGGCACTTCAAAATCAATCATTGGGAAAGAAAGGACGTCCGTCGGCCGTCCGATTCCTCTGAACTGCGTATTCAGCTCACAAATCTGTTCGTCCATAGTCAGCAGAAGATTTATTTCTGCTTCATATGGACATCCAATATAATCCAAAGCAGCTGGTATAACCTGCTTTGCAATTTCCTCACATTCCACCGGGAGGTTCAGATTCCCTTCTTCTTCGTAATATAGTGTCATGACCGGCGCCTCTTTTCTTTTCCGCGTCTGCGACTGCGGCTTTCGTATTCTTCATATGCTTTCACAATCTTCTGTACAAGCGGATGCCTTACCACATCTTTGCTTGTAAGATTGCATAAAGAGATATCATCAATATTTTTCACAACAGATATAGCCACATCCAATCCGGACTGCTGGCCTTGAGGAAGATCTTTTTGAGATGCATCTCCGGTAATAACTACCTTAGATCCGAATCCAATTCTTGTCAGAAACATCTTCATCTGAGCAGGAGTGGTATTCTGAGCTTCATCCAGAATGATGAAGGCATTATCCAGTGTACGGCCGCGCATATAGGCCAGCGGCGCCACTTCAATCAGACCTTTTTCTGAATTCTTAAGGAAGCTCTCGGCGCCCATAATCTGATACAACGCATCATAAAGCGGACGCAGATAGGGATCAATCTTACTTTGAAGATCTCCTGGCAAAAATCCCAGCTTCTCTCCAGCTTCTATGGCAGGGCGTGTCAAAATGATACGTCCGACCTCATTATTTTTAAAAGAGGTGATCGCCATGGCCATAGCAAGATAGGTCTTGCCGGTTCCGGCCGGACCAAGTCCAAAAACGATCATCTTGTTCCGGATTGCATCCACATATTTTTTCTGGCCTAACGTTTTCGGCTTAATCGGCTTGCCCTGAAGCGTATGACAGATAATATCTTTGTCAATCTCCAGGACGCCTTCTTCATTGTCCTCCATTGCCAGCGCTATGGTATAATCCACATTCTGTTCCTGAATTACGTTTCCCCGAATGGAAAGCTCCGTCAGCTGTGACAGGACTTTTTTCGCTTTTTCCACATGGAGATTTTCTCCAAGAATCTTCACATTCTCTCCTCTTGCAATGATCGTCACATGAAAAGTACGTTCTATCTTTTTTATATAAGCATCAAATTGACCGAACACATTACTCACATGTCCGGCAGGTATATCTATCATTGTTTCTGTCAGTCCCATTTAAGAATCTCCTGGTTCTTCATTTTCTTCCGGGGGCAGAACGTCCTTTGGCTCGGATGCTTTAAGGACGCCGACCGGCATCTGGATTGTCAGACAGCCCTTTGCCGACACGGTTTCAGACCCTGTGTATATTTTAACATCATTCTCTATAATTTCTACCCCTTTTTTTTCTAAATCATTGCAGTAATTCCAAAATTTCACAGATAGTATACTCCTGACTTCTGATTCCGTGTATTTTTCCGGAACGGTTTTGTAGAAAACAGCTGTACGGAATCCGTACCATACCGGAAGTGACAGACTTTTGTTTATCCGGAACTGAGTGTCTTTTCCGTACATGGCACAAGCCTTGGAATTGTCAGGAATTTTTCCCAGTGTAAATCTGACACCGCCAATCTGCAGATGTGTTTCTGAATATCTCCATTGTCTGTATTGCTTTTTTTCATAATACCAGCTGAGTTCATCTGAATAATCAATGGATTTCTGTCCAATAATATCGGCATCGGACTGCTCCGGCCGATATGCGGTAATTTCTTGCTGATCATTGAGTACGGGAATTTGTCCGGAGACCAGAAGGTCGCCTTTCTTCACCTGAGCGCCAGCCGATACGGCTGCAATCCCTTTGCGTGTAATGATACGAACGATGGAAATATCCGTATCAGCAACAATATCCATTGGAAGATCTGAGGCTTCTGCCGGCTTTGTTTCCTCTGAATCTTCGTTTTCTTTAATGTGGATCGTCAGCAAAGTTCCATTGACAGAAGCGGATGCCCATACAATATCCGCATATTGTTTCCGAAGTGCATTGACAATGGAACTGCAGTCAACCTCGGATCTGGCCATGCCGCTGCGCACATTTTCAGAGAAAAGAAATTTCATCAACATATCCTCGGTGTATTTTGAATTTCCGCTGATTTCGATGTTCCATACCCGCTGCGATAAGAAAGTTAAAAGAAGCACACAGAGTATAATACCTGCCAGAAACGGTTTCCTTCGGCCGTAATGATACAGAACAAAGGGGATTCCGGTTTTTTTCAGAATTCGGATCCTTGTATGGGTTTTTCTGGCAAGCGGTTTCATGATTTTAAAGTCTCTGAGCAAAATATTCATACAATAACCATTTCTGCAGGGCTTCAGCCCCCATATCTGAACACCGTGGTAACGGCAGGAATTTAAAAATCTTTCCGCAGATGAACCGGATATATGGATAGATATATAACCTTTCCCGTATCTCAATGCTTTTTTCAGCATGACAGAACCTCCTTGTTACAGGTATTCAATCGATTGAATATGTCCGGTTATTTTTATTTCATCGTTTATATAGTAGTCCACTTGCAAACAACGCCCGGTTACTATTAGCCGGCCGATTTTGGTCTGTATGTGAATACATTCCTCTGTGTATTCCAGAATTCCACAGTCATTTTCCAAACACAATTCTTTTTTGCCAAGCATCGTCAGGATGGGAAAACCAAGAGCGGCGTCCTTAGGTATCTCAGAAATTTCTGACAGTTTTTCTCTGAGATGATACCGCTCTTCCTGATTTTTACCGTAATTCATTGCTGCTCCATTCCGGGAATTTATAATACTCTATGATTGTATTTCCGAAAATTATGCATAATCTTGAAGAAAGTATCAGGCGGGCATCCGCATAGATGTCCGCCTGAGGGCTAAATTTATTCTATAAAATACGGTTCCGGATCTTCGGCCATATCTTCGCCTGCAGATATTCATAAGCTGCATCATAGAGAAAAAGACCGGCCTGACCGGCCAGCAGCAGAGCGGCAAGAACCGGAAACGGCAGGGATGATAAGGACAGAACCTCCCGTCCCCATAACAACGCAGGGATATACATAAGATTGAACACAGTATATTTACAGATCCAAAATACACTTCTTTTTCTGTAACGCAGTGGAAACACCCCTATTCTGATCCAAATCCATTCTATAATCAGAATATACAGAGCCATAGCGCTGTAAGAAACCACATAAAGCTTATCCGGCACCAGAAGAAATCCTAAGATTACAGCCGCCAGATAATAGGCAGTTCCGTTTCTGAATCCGGTCTCCCGAATGATAATACCCTGGAGATAAGATGCTGCGGCAAGGAAAAACACAGTATTCGTCTCTATGATTCCGCCTAACATCATACATACAATGGATGCAGCGATTCCAAGACCGCTGAATGCAACTTTTTTTGCCTTTACATGCATGAACAAAGATCTCCTCCCATACACTCACACAAAGTATCTGCCAGCCAGAGATCACAGCAAAAATTGCCGGTCCCGCAGGAAGATCCTCCGGTTCCGTATCCGCCGCCGTAAGGACTGTGCTGGTAACGCTGGCTGTTCCATTCCAGCTGATTCAGCAGCTGACGATACTGCGGGTTGCCAGGATCCATATTTACAGCCGTGGCTGCATGGTCTCTGGCAATAATATTGTTGCCAAGTCCGGCGTTGGCTGCACCGCTTAAATAATACCACTCCGCCGAGCGGTCCGGCATACGGTTTAATAGATTGACCGCTTCCTGATAACGCCGGTTATTGATAAAATTATATACGGCCTGCATTTCTACATTCTGGGAACCTCCGTAGGACTGGCGCTGGTAATTTCCGCTCTGATTGCTGCCATATCCGTAATGATAACCGCCCCCATTCTGACGTTCTTTCATGATCATATCATATGCTTCCTGAATCTCTTTGAATTTCTCTTCTGCAAGATCCGCCAGCGGGTTATTGGTATTTGCGTCCGGATGGTATTTTCTGGAAAGCTCACGGTAGGCTTTCTTTATTTCGTCATCTGATGCATTGGGAGATACGCCCAGTACATCATAGGGATTTTTGTTCATCTGATATATCCTCACCTTTCATCTGTTGTTTCTTTCGATAAATGCTCCAAATACCATCATATAATATATTTCTCAAAATGTCTATATCCAGTATACAGGGAAGCTTTTCAAATTCTCCGCAGCATTCTGCGATCATCATACAGAGCATGTCCCGGCATTTCTGCTCAAAATCCAGATCATCATTTAAGAAAAGCAAGGGATTATAACTGCCAGATTTCCGGTCTTTTTCCAGATCGTCATAGGCGTCCATGATGTAAATGAATTTCCCCAGATAGAACCCCATCCGTCCCAATGTTTCCGCCCATTGATCTTTCTTATAACGAAACAGGCCGGACATCAGCCGGCCAAAACAGCCGGCAGGCAGATCAATCTCGGTCACACGGGATGCTTCCAGCCGGGAAAGCTCCTGGAGTTCCTTTCGTATAACGGCAGCCTGACCGGGATATTTTTGTATAATCTTTTTTGCTTTTCTACGGAAAGCAAGCGTTCCGGCCAGACCACCGATTTTCTTTTCATCAGACCAGTCGTCCCGGAAATGGTAATATGCAAGAAGAACATTCATGTCAGCTGCATAAGTGGTGAATTCGGACCTCAGGATATCCTGACGCTTTAACGGATGCATTTTACAACGACATTTTTCATGCCGGATCTCCTTTTCATACAGGGAGGTCAGTAAAATAACCGCAAACGTCATATCATAGGTAAGTGTCATCTGGCCGGAATGGCCGTACTTTTCTCTTAATTCTTTGCAAAGACCGCAGTAAAACGCACGGTATCTTTTATAATCCTTGACTTTTAATTCAGAATCTAAGATCTTCACATATCCAAACATAGGGTGGTATCCTCCGGGGTAATGGTTTGATTGTTACGCGGATTTCTTTTTTTGCATCCGCCGGAAACAGATTACAAAAAAGATAATACCATAAATCGTGGTAACAGGTGTACAAAAACCGATAATCATCAGAGAAGTGTTCGGAAGTCCAGCCGCAAAAATACATAGAGGAATACGAATCAGCAGCGCGGAAGTAACACCCTGTATCATAACAGGCAGACTGTTACCGTTTCCGTTAAAGTATCCGATGCAGCTGAACAAAATACAGGTCAGAATACATTCCGGCGAAAATCCCTTCAGATAGTCAGCGCTTTGAGCAATAACTTCTGCAGATTCCGTGAAAAATGAAGATAAAAATGAGCCGCCGAAAAATCCCGCACAGAAGATAAAAATTCCCAGTGTACATCCGGAGATGATGGCGGTAACCAGTCCTTTTTTGGCCCGGTCTTTTTGTCCGGCTCCTACATTTTGCGCTACAAATGCGGATACGCTCTGCATAACAGAAGACGGCACCAGCATGATAAAAGATACAATTTTCTGAGCCACGCCATAGCCTGCTGATGGGAGCAGTCCCATCTGATTTACAATGGAATTGATTACCAGGAAAGAAATCTGCACCATGGTTTCCTGAATAGCGATGGGAATACCGATCCGAAGTATCATTTTTAGTTCTGTCCGGTCAATTCTCAGATATTTTTTTGAAAAGGTAAACGGAAGTTCCTGCCTCAACAGCACCAGTATCGATATGACTACAGAAATCAGCTGGGTTCCTACGGTTGCGATCGCGACACCGGCCACATCCATACCCAGAAGGCCGGTCAACAGTAAGTCTCCAAGAACGTTAAAAACACAGGCGATCCCCACAAAAAGCAACGGCAGATTGGCATTGCCGATTCCACGCATAATGGCGCTGATTACATTATATGCGATGATGACGATGATGCCGCCGGAACAGATCCGGAGGTATTCTATCGCTTTCCCTCTAGATTCTGACGGCACCTGCAATAAATCTGCGATATTGCCGGCAAACAGTTCAAGGACTACTGTCAGAAAGATCCCGAAGATCAGAAATATAAGAACAGCGGTGCCAATCGTTTTCCTGCCTGTTCCGGTTTCTGATCTCCGATATGGTGACCGATTACCACCGTTACGCCCATTGCCAGACTTGTAATAATGAATGTGACCATCTGCATAAATGAACTTCCGGTTCCCACGGCGGAGATACTGGCTGCATCGCCAAAGCGTCCCACTACCAGCAGGTCTACAGCGCCATAGGCTGCCTGCAGGATCAAGGCTCCCAGAACGGGAACCGCAAAAAGGACCAGCGATAGGAATACTGGCCCGCTGGTAAACGATAATTCTTTCTTTTGTGTCATATTATCTCTCCTCTCCCGGCATACTGTCCTTCAGACGGCTAATGGTAAGAACCGTCTCTTCCGCCTGTTTATTACTGATATCTTTCAATTGTTTTGCCCAGGCTGCATAAAATTCCGTCACATATTTCCTCACACAGGCCTGGCCGTCAACCGTAAGCCTTACATACGTAACCCGTCCATCATGTTCATCGGCATATTTCTCAACATAACGCTTCTCCTCCAGCTCCCGGATCAGCCTGGAGATGCTGGGGGTTGTGGTGTTCAGATATGTACTGACGTCGCTTACCCGGCATCCATCCTGCATGTAGGAAATGTTGCGGATTGCATCCATCACGTGAAAATGCCTTGGTTTCATGCCATCTGGAATAGCCGGAAGTGTTTCCACGATCCTCTTTGCCATAAAACAGGCGTCTATTAATTGCCTTAAATGTCGAACATCCATATTACACACTCCATCTGTTTCTGTTTTATAATTACTCAAAATAATTACTTTAAGTAATTATCAAAGATAACTATATAAGATAAACATAAATTTGTCAATCGTAAACAACTATTATTTATGATATGGTTCTCCGGCGATAATCCGATAACTTCTGTAAATTTGTTCCAGCAAAATAACACGCATCAGCTGGTGTGGATATGTCATTCTGGAAAAACTGAGCGCGAAATCGGAACGTTTCTGCACCTCTCTGCCAAGTCCGATCGATCCTCCGATCACGAAAGTCAGATGGCTTTGTCCCTGTATACCAAGTGACTCGATTCTGTCTGCCAGTTCTTCCGAACTTAACATCTTCCCTTGAATCTCCAGCGTAATCACAAAAGAATCCGGACGGATCAGCTTCAAGATCCGCTCTCCTTCTTTTGAGCGGATACCGTCTTCGGCAGCAAGACCTGCCTGTTCCGGCGTCTTTTCATCCTGCACTTCTAACAGTTCCAGCTTACAATAACGGCTCAGCCTTTTCTGATATTCCGCAACAGCGTCTTTCCAGTATTTTTCTTTCAGTTTTCCCACTGTAATGATCGTAATCTTCATAATACTGCCTTTCTATCCGATATAGTGATCCATCACCAGCATAGTCATGAATCCCAGAATCAACGCATAGGTTGCGGGACGCTCATAGCCGTGGCTATGGGTTTCCGGTATCATCTCATCACTGACCACATATAGCATGGTCCCTCCGGCAAAAGCCAGGGCGAACGGCAGGATCGCCGCAGCGATCGAAACGGCTCCGAAGCCGATCATGGTACCGGCTATTTCGATCAGGCCGGTAAAACATGCAATCAGAAAAACACGGAACTTTGGAATGCCGGCCAGAATCAGCGGAGATACGATCACCATTCCTTCCGGAATATTCTGAAGGGCAATTCCCGTTGCTACTGTAATTGCATTGCCAATGTTTTCCGTACCAAACCCAACGCCGGCAGCAATTCCTTCCGGAAGATTATGGATGGCGATTGCCATGACAAACAACAGAACTTTGTTCAGCTGACTCTGTCTGTCCGAATGAGCCTCCTGATCCATACCCGTTATATGATGAAGATGAGGGGTCACAAAGTCAAGCATGTTCAGAAAGATGGCTCCGGCAAGAATCCCAGCCATGGTAATCCATATATTTCCGTTATCCATAGATGGCAGAATCAGTCCGATCACGGCCGCTGCAAGCATGATACCCGACGCGTATCCCAGTACCACATCGTTGAATTCATGTGGTATTTTCTGAAACAGGAATCCAAGGATCACTCCAATGATTGTCGCGCCTCCGACTCCCAGCGCGGTAATAAATGCCAACTGCATATGTAAAATCTCCTTTTTTGTAATACTTCTGTATTATATTCCATTCTCAGCCAGATAGCTACAAAAATTTATGAGACACCGGACAGAAAATCCGATGCCTCATTCTGTTGCTTTAATCAGTCAAATTGAAGTACCCTGTTCAGACGCTTCTGAATCTGTATCCCAAGGAGGGAAGCCGTTACTGCTTTTATCACCGCTGTAGGAAGAAACGGAATCACGCAGGCAGCCAGTCCTGCCGCTAAAGAACTTTGCATGACGAGACAGAAAAAAGCAAGACCGATCACATAATTCGCAAGCGTTCCCAGGGTGACAAACAGAAGGAAGATCCACTTATTCCTGGAATCCGCACCCAGCCCGATCAGAAAAGCCATGATCGGGAAGGAAATCAGAAAACCTCCCGTCGGTCCGGCCAGACATTGGATTCCTCCTGAGAAATTTGCAAACACCGGAATGCCTGCCAGTCCGATCAGAACGTAGATCAGAATAGAAATCCCGCCTTTTTTGGAACCAAGGATCACACCCGCCAGAGTAATGGCGAAGGTCTGCATCGTCATGGGAACTCCAAAAGGCATCGGTATGGAGATCTGAGCCATAACAGCGGTGACTGCCGTCATAAATGCAATCATACATATATCTTGAACTGACAATTTTGATTTTCTCATAATCATGATCCTCCCATTGCTATTCCTGTCCAGTATATGCAAAAAATGTAAACTTGTCAACCTTTATAGATTTACAAGTTTACATTTTGGATGATCACTTAAAAATTCCCAAAACCTGGATCGCAAAGAAAATCAGAAACAGTACGGTAATGATTTTGAAGAAAACCGTCGGCTCATTAAAATCTTTCAGATAAACATTCGAATTCTCCAGAGGGATATCCGGTTCTGTCCGGCTTTGTTTCACCGGTTAACAACTCCGGTTTCCGGATCGATGATTTCAACAATCAGGAAATAATAGATACTGCGCTGGCGCCGGCGGCTGGTATATTCGTCATAATATTCGCGAACCACATTAACGATCCTTCCCTGCACAGGAATAAATAAACACTGCCAAATTCTTCGTCGGCCGTATAAATTTTTTTACGCATTTTCAACTCTCCTATCCTGACAATCATAAATCGCCGGAAGTACCAGAAGGCGCAGACTTTTTTTAAGCCTGCGCCCTCCATTCGTTATTTTGCAGATAGTAATTCGTGAATTCCTTTCGCACCTGCTTTTCCCGCTCCCATTGCAAGTATTACCGTAGCAGCGCCTGTCACGGCATCTCCGCCTGCGAATACACAGGCTTTGGAGGTCTGTCCGTTCTCCTCTTCTGCCACGATACATTTTCTCTTGTTGGTCTCTAATCCCTTTGTCGTGGATGCAATCAATGGATTTGGAGATGTTCCAAGGGACATAATAACCGTGTCTACTTCAATCTCATATTCTGATCCGGGAATTTCTACCGGCCGTCTTCTTCCGGACGCATCCGGTTCGCCAAGCTCCATCTTGATTACTTTCATTCCCTTTACCCATCCGTTGTCATCCACAAGGATTTCTTTCGGGTTAGTCAGAAGATCAAAAATCACGCCTTCTTCTTTTGCATGATGAACTTCTTCCACTCTGGCTGGCAGTTCAGCCTCACTGCGGCGGTATACAATATGTACTTCGGCCCCCAGTCTGAGAGCAGTTCTTGCAGCATCCATTGCTACGTTACCTCCGCCTACGACGGCCACTTTTTTACCCGCCGCGATCGGTGTGTCATAGGAATCGTCAAATGCCTTCATCAGATTACTTCTGGTCAGATATTCGTTTGCGGAGAATACTCCGTTAGCAGTCTCTCCCGGGAGTCCCATAAACATCGGAAGACCTGCTCCGGAACCGATAAATACAGCTTCAAATTTCTCATCTTCCATCAGCTGATCAATTGTTGTAGATTTTCCGATCACCACGTTGGTTTCGAATTTTACGCCCAATTCTTTGACTTTTTCAATCTCTTTCTTTACAACCTTTTCCTTCGGAAGACGGAACTCAGGAATACCATATACCAGTACGCCGCCCAATTCATGAAGCGCTTCAAATACCGTAACTTCATATCCAAGCTTGGCCAGATCTCCGGCACAGGTAAGACCGGAAGGTCCGGATCCGATCACAGCTACTTTATGACCATTCATTTTCTCAGCTTTGGCCGGTTTGATATCATGCTCCAACGCATAATCTGCAACAAACCGCTCCAGTTTCCCAATAGATACCGGTTCACCTTTAATGCCGCGGATACATTTGCATTCACACTGGGATTCCTGAGGGCAGACACGTCCGCAAATTGCCGGCAGCGCAGAGGATTCTCCGATCACTTTGTAAGCGCCTTCGATATCTCCGTCTTTTACTTTTGAAATGAATCCCGGGATATTGATGGAAACAGGGCATCCCTGAATACACTTGGCATTCTTGCAGTTGAGGCAGCGTGCCGCCTCCTCCATTGCCTCTTCTTTGTTATAGCCATAGCAGACTTCTTCGAAATTGGTCGCTCTTACTTTTGCATCCTGTTCTCTGACAGGAACTCTTTTTAACATATCAGCCATTAGTCGTCACCTCCGCAGTGGCCACATCCACCATGGTGGGTATCGCCTTCCTGTAATTTCAGCATTGCACGTCCCTCAGCGGTTTTGTACATCTGCTGTCTCTTCATCGCCTCATCGAAATTCACAAGATGCCCGTCAAATTCAGGTCCGTCTACACATGCAAACTTGATTTCATCTCCCACATGAAGACGACAGGCTCCGCACATTCCAGTTCCGTCTACCATAATCGGATTCATGCTGACAATCGTTGGTATGCCAAGCTTTTTCGTCAACAGGCAGACAAACTTCATCATAATCATAGGACCGATTGCGACGCAAACGTCATACTTGTGTCCTTCTTCGACCAGCTTTTCGATCTTTGTTGTCACCATTCCCGCATGCCCGTAGCTGCCATCGTCGGTACATGGATAATAATTACCGGCAACTGAACGCATCTCTTCTTCCAGGATCAGCATATCTTTTGTTTTAGATCCAACGATAACATCAACATCAATACCGCGTTCTTTCAGCCACTTTACCTGTGGATAAACAGGAGCAGCTCCGACTCCACCCGCAACGAACAGCATCTTTTTCTTTTTCAGAGATTCCAGGTCTTCTTCTACGAATTCAGACGGACAGCCCAAAGGACCGGTAAAGTCGCGGAAGGAATCTCCTGCTTTCAATTCAGCCATCTTATGAGTGGATGCGCCTACTGTCTGAAATACGATCGTAATGGTTCCTGCTTCTCTGTCAAAATCACAGATCGTTAATGGAATCCGTTCTCCTTTTTCATCCATCTTTACGATGACGAATTGTCCGGGTTCGCAATGTCTGGCTACACGCGGAGCTTCCACATCCATAAGATAGATCATGTCAGCCAGTTTTTCGGCTTTCAATATCTTATACATTTTGTTTCCTCCTATCAACTTTATGCTTCTTTCATAATAATGTATCCATTATAAAATATCAAGGTTTTTAACAAAAAGCAGATGCAAAAATGCATCTGCTTTTGTTAAACTTGTACCAATATATTGCCGCCGTGCTAAAAATCCACTTCTTTTCCATAATAAATACAGGTGAAGAGTTTTTCCATTGTTGCAGGATCAATAGCTCTTGGATTAGATCCAGTACATGCGTCTCCGACTGCATTTTCTGATATTACAGCAATCTTTTCTTTGAATTCGTCTTCTTTAATACCGAACTCTTTTAATGTGGCAGGAATTCCAAGAATCACATTGAATTCGTCAATCTTCTTGCAAAGGCTGTTAATCAATGCTTTCTCAGAAGCGCCTTCCAGTCCTGTCATACGCGCAATCTCAGCATATCGTTTTGCAGCAACCGGATCTTTTGCATTGTATTTAATTACATATGGCAGATACATAGCGTTTGCAAGACCATGTGTGATATGTCCGGTAGAGAATGCTGCGCCTGTCTTGTGCGCCATAGAATGTACGATACCAAGCAGTGCATTAGAGAATGCCATCCCTGCAAGGCACTGAGCGTCATGCATCTGCGCTCTTGCGTCCATATTGCCTTTGAATGATGCTGGCAGATAATCAAATACCATTTCGATTGCTTTTATCGCAAGAGGATCGGTATATACGCAATTCAATGTTGACACATATGCCTCTATGGCATGTGTCAGGGCGTCCATTCCGGTATATGCGACCTGATGGGCCGGAAGACCTTCTACAAGTTCAGAATCAACAATTGCAACATCCGGTGTGATGTTGAAATCTGCCAACGGATATTTGATTCCTTTCTCATAATCTGTAATAACTGAGAACGCTGTTACTTCTGTTGCAGTTCCGGAAGTTGAAGGAATTGCGGCAAATTTTGCTTTGGTTCTCAGCTCCGGAAAGTTAAAAGGTGTGATCAAATCCTCAAATGTTGTTTCCGGATACTCATAAAATGCCCACATTGCTTTGGCAGCATCAATTGGAGAACCGCCACCCATGGCCACAATCCAGTCCGGTTCAAACTTACGCATGGCTTCTGCTCCGCGCCTAACAGTCTCAACAGACGGATCCGGCTCTACGCCTTCAAACAATTCCACTTCCATACCTGCTTCTTTCAGATAGTTCACCGCTTTGTCAAGAAACCCCTGACGTTTCATGGAACCGCCGCCCACAACAAGGATCGCTTTCTTACCTTTCAAATTCTTCAGCTCTTCCAGACTTCCTTTTCCGTGATAGATGTCTCTTGGTAATGTAAATCTTCCCATTTTCATCCGCTCCTTTTTATTTTCTAAAATGTGTTTCTATCTGGATTATAAATCTGTTAAATAAATAACGCAATAGAAAAAATGGGAAAATCTATAAAAAAATTATATCTCTTTATTCCAATACCAATTCGTAGTTCCGGGTAGTAATTCCACTGGTTCTTCCTTTGGAATTTACAAGGATTGCCTTAAAGATTGTCGTACCTTCCGGCATATCTATCGGTCCGGTGTATTTTTTTGATGCCGTTGTAGGGTCTGATTTATCTGTCGTATAATATGCTTCATATCCATCCGGCACTTTAATCTCAATCTTTGTTGCTTCATCATATTGGCCGGTAGACGGAGAAACTGCCGGTGCGTCCACAATCGGAAGTTCAACCGTAAACTCTTTTTTTGCAGGGAGACTGGGAATTCCTTTTTCATTTACGGCAATAGCCGTAATGGTTGTGGATCCTTCGCTGATCTGGATATTATCTTCGAATACTGTGCTTTTTGTCGATGGGTCTGTTCCATCGTCTGTATAATAAATCGTCGTCCCTTTTTCGGCAGTAAGCGTAAGGGTCTGAACATCGTCATAAGTTTTTTCCTCATCCAGACTAAATTCCGGTTCTTTTACGATATAACCGTTCAAGTCTTTCCGGACTGTGTCGCCGGCATCCTCCAAAAGATAAGGAATCTCTTCCGGTTGCTCTGTATCCAGATAGAACAGAATGCATGCCTCATAGAGATCGGAATTATCCGGCTGGCTGTCGATTGCAGTCAGAAAAACAGCCTTTGCTTTTTCTATATTATCTTCTCCGCTGTAGACTTTTGAAAGACCAGTATAAGCTTCTGCTTTCTGGGGCTTCTTGTTTATAGCTTTGTTAAATAATTCTTCTGCTTCCGGATACTCTTTCGCAGCAAGCGCTTTGTTGCCTCTGCTGACCAATCCATTATAAGAACTGCGGTAAATGAAAAACACAGCCACAATAATAAGAATCAAAAACAATAGCATTACTGCAAGAACCTGACGCCGTTTCCTTCTTTTGGATGCCCGTTTCTTCTCAGCCTGTCTTCTTCTGCGTTCTCGATCTGACGGAGTGTTCTGTCCGCTTCTGACAGTCTGTCTGCGTCCATTTGTCGGCCTGCGTCCGGAAGACACCTTCCGCCCGTTTGTCTGTCTTCCGGACGGCTTCCGGTTTTTCGGACCTTTTACCGTCCCCGTATCATAAAAATCGTCATATTCATCTTCTTCATTGTTGATAGAAACTTTGATCTGTTCTGTCAGCATATCGTCCAGCGGATTATAATCAGGTACAATCCGCAGTTCTCTTCCACATTTTCTGCAATACATTTCACCGTCCGGTATTTCATATCCGCAATACCTGCATCTCATGCTTTATATCCTCCTATTTATCTGTATCGGATTATTCTGTATAAATGGAATATCTGATACAATACTCCCCTTTATATTTTACAGGCTTCTCCTAGAACAGCCCGGTAATTACCCCTTCTTCAGATACATCAATTCCATTTGCTGCAGGCACTTTTGGAAGACCAGGCATTGTCATGATCGCACCAGTAAGAGCAACTACAAAACCGGCTCCGGCACTGACATAAACTTCACGGATGTGAATATCAAAATCATGAGGCCGTCCTAGTTTTTTTGCATCGTCTGACAGTGAATACTGATTTTTAGCCATGCATACAGGTAAACGGCTAAATCCCATTTCCTCGATCTTAGCAAGCTGTTTCTGTGCAGCCGGTTCATATATAACATGACTGGCGCCATAAATCTCTGTGGCAATCTTTTCAATCTTTTCTTTTAATGTCAGATCATCTTCATACAACGGATGGAAATGACTTTCTTGACGGTCCAGTGTTTCCAAAACTTTCCGGGCCAGAGCAATACCGCCTTCGCCGCCCTTTTCCCATACTTGGGAAAGGGCGAATTCGCATCCTCTTTCTTCACAGAATTTGCGGATGTATTCGTTTTCAGCGTCTGTATCTGTAACGAAAGAATTCAACGTTACAACAACAGGAACGTCATATTTCTGAATATTCTCTATATGTTTTTCCAGATTGACGATTCCCTTTTTCAACGCCTCCAGATCTTCTTTTCCAAGATTCTCTTTTGCTGCTCCTCCATTGTATTTCAGCGCTCTGACAGTGGCGACCAGTACAACTGCATCTGGTTTTAATCCCGCCTTGCGGCATTTAATATCGAAAAATTTTTCCGCTCCAAGATCGGCGCCAAATCCAGCTTCGGTAATGGCGATATCAGCCAGCTTAAGAGCCATCTTTGTTGCAATTACGCTGTTACATCCATGCGCAATATTCGCAAATGGGCCCCCGTGTACCAGCGCCGGCGTATGCTCCAGCGTCTGGATCAGGTTCGGTTTGATGGCATCCTTCAAAAGAGCCGTCATTGCACCGGTTGCCTGAAGATCATCCGCTGTAACGGGCTGACCGCTGAAATTATACGCAACAATAATTCGGCCAAGCCGGCGTTTCAGGTCTTGTATATCATCTGCAAGACATAAAATAGCCATGATCTCAGACGCGACGGTAATTACGAAATGATCCTCCCGCACCATACCGTCCATTTTATTTCCAAGACCGATTACGATATTACGCAGAGCACGGTCATTCATATCCAGGCATCGTTTCCAGATGACTTGCCTGGGATCGATCTGAAGGGCATTCCCCTGTTGGATGTGATTATCCAGCATGGCTGCAAGAAGATTGTTGGCTGAAGTAATAGCATGAAAATCTCCGGTAAAATGTAGGTTCAGATCCTCCATCGGTACAACCTGCGCATAGCCACCGCCAGCCGCTCCACCTTTAATCCCGAAGCATGGTCCTAAAGAAGGCTCTCTTAACGCAATGATTGCCTTTTTATCCAGCTTGGCGAACGCCTGTCCCAATCCAACTGTTGTCGTAGTTTTGCCCTCGCCTGCTGGTGTGGGATTGATAGCTGTTACAAGAACCAGCCTGCCATCCGGACGGTCCTTTACTTTTTCCCAGATATTATCCGAGAGTTTTGCCTTGTATTTCCCATAAAATTCCAATTCATCTTCTTCTATGCCAATCGAAGCGGCAACGTCCTTGATATGTGACAAACTGGCTTCCTGCGCGATCTGAATATCTGTTTTCATTTTTATCCATTCCCTTCTGTTTTTATTTACATACATTCCGTAATGTATTTTTCAAATTCTTCTGCAGTCATTAATACTTTCCGGGGCTTGGTCCCTTCTTCCGGTCCCACAACCCCTGCTTCCGCCAACTGATCCATAATACGAGCCGCACGGTTAAAGCCGATTTTAAACGCCCGTTGGAGCATTCCGATGGAAGCTTTCTCTTTATCGATGATCAGTTTTCCTGCTTCGATAAAATGTACATCTCTATCGTCGGATTCTTCAGCTGAAAATCCGGAAGTTCCGCCAACAGAAGATGTGTTCACCTGATTCGTAATTTCTTCATCATAGAAAACCTCTCCGCTGTGAGTTTTCAGATAATCTACAACATTCTGCACTTCTTTATCTGTCACAAACGACCCCTGAACCCTTGCGGGTTTCTGATACCCGGACGGATAGAACAGCATATCTCCTTTACCTAGAAGCTTCTCTGCTCCGTTCATATCAATGATCGTTCTGGAATCTACGCCGGATGATACTGAAAACGCGATTCGGGAAGGCATATTGGCTTTGATCAGACCCGTAATCACGTTTACAGATGGACGCTGAGTTGCCAAAACCAGATGTATCCCGGCGGCTCTTGCCAACTGTGCCAGACGGCAAATTGCCTCTTCCACATCTCCGGGGGCTACCATCATCAGATCGGCAAGCTCATCAACGATGATGACAATCTGAGGCATAGGCTCTTTCTTGACGCCGTCATCCGGAGGTAAGTTTTTGATCTTTTCATTATATCCCTTCATATCACGGACATTCAATTCCGCAAAAGCCTGATATCTGCGCGTCATTTCTGCGACGCCCCAGTTCAAGGCTCCGGCGGCTTTCTTGGGGTCCGTTACTACCGGGATCAGCAAATGTGGAATCCCATTATATACACTGAGCTCCACAACCTTCGGATCGATCATGATAAGTTTGACTTCCTCCGGCGATGCCTTATAAATAATGCTCATAATCAACGTATTGATACAAACAGATTTTCCGGATCCGGTAGCTCCTGCAATCAGCAGATGCGGCATTTTACCGATATCAGCGACAACAACTTTCCCGCCGATGTCTTTTCCGACCGCAAAAGATATTTTGGAACTGCTGTTTTTAAATTCAGATGATTCCAGTAATTCCCTCAGCATGACGGCGGAATTCTCCTTGTTCGGCACTTCAATCCCTACTGCTGCTTTCCCTGGTATGGGCGCTTCTATCCGAATATCAGCAGCTGCAAGATTCAGTTTAATATCATCGGCCAGGCCAACGATCTTGCTGACTTTGACGCCCATTTCCGGCTGTAATTCATAGCGGGTGACTGACGGACCGCAGCTAACATTTGTAATTGTAACATGAACTCCGAAATTCTGTAGGGTCTGCTGAAGCTTCATGGCTGTCTCACGCAGGGAGGCGTCCGATTCACCGCTGTGTTTTGTTCCGCGTTTCAATAATGATATGGGAGGGAACACATACATTTTCTTTTGTTTTTTAGAATCCGCATCCACCGCAGCTTGTACGGCCGCAGTTTCCACTGCCGCTTTTTCGTTCTTCCTGCGCAATGGCTGCGATGCCTCTGTCAAAATGTCCGGATCCGGGTTCGCAACCTCTTCTACAGCGGAATCTTCCGGAACCGGCTCGCTCCTGTGTATGACGAACTGACGGGATTCTTCAGAATCTCCGGCAGACCCAGGCGGATCAACTGACAGTTCCCGTACATCCGGAGATTTCCCGGATAATGTTGTATCAAAGGAGACGCCCTCCACATGACGGTCTCTTCTGCGGCTGTTTTCCTTCGCCGGCTTTTTGCTCCGGTCATTCTCTCTTTCTTTTAATCGTTCCTGCTGGATCTTTTTTCTCCTCGCGGCATCCTGCCGGGCTTTTTCATATGCCTTGCTGCTCTGCTGTTTCATACCGCCCAGAAGGGATTTCCCAGTAATGATCACAAAACTGATAATCGTACATATGAATATCAGCGTATATGTACCTGCCACTCCAATGGCAGGCGTCAGGACGCCGGCGAATACTTTTCCCACAATTCCCCCTTTATGGTTAAGCAGATGAAGGAAAATACAAGCAGATACCAGAATAACAATTCCAGCAGCTAATTTAATATAAGCCTGTCGATTCTCACGGTTAGATAGCAGAAATGCAATTCCCCCAAATAGGATAAACGGGATTACATACGCCAGAATTCCAAACAGTAAGAATAATGCATCCGCAATGAATCCGCCGATAAACCCGCCGAATCCAAAAATGCTGACAATCATTAATATACTGACAGCAAGTGAGATCCAAATAATAATCTCTGTATATAATACGTTCTGCTCGGTCTGTTTCTTTTTGTTTCGTGTCCGTTTTCCTCGCCCTTTAGACTTTGCAGCCATATACGTTCCCCCTTATATTGGCATACTATATATAATTATAGCATTTAAAAAAAAGGCTGTCATTACATAATTTCACACTTTTTGTCATGGTATTGGTCTATCATTTCGTGCAATTTATGCAATGCGTCACTCATCCCTCCGACTTCATCAATCAGCCCTTCCTTTACGGCATCCCTTCCTTCCAGCAGTGTTCCCACATCTTTCACCAATTCCGTGGGATTCAGCATCAATTCTTCAATCCGTTGACGGGATATTTTAGAATGTTCTGACAAAAATCGTGTGATGCGGTCCTGGGTGCGGATCATATTGCGCAGGCTCTGCTCCGTTCCAATAAAGATTCCGTTAGAGCGGACTGGATGAATAATCATTGTCCCGCTTGGAACAATAAAAGAATATTTTGCGGCGACAGCAAGAGGCCCTCCAATCGAATGGCTTCCGCCCAGCACAAGAGAAACCGTCGGTTTACTGAGCGATGCAATCATTTCAGCTATAGAAAGGCCGGCCTCCACGTCTCCCCCCAATGTATTTAATAAGATCAGAACCCCGTCTACTTCCTGACTGTCCTCAATTTCGGCAAGCATAGGAAGCAAATGTTCATATTTTGTTGCTTTTGTATTCCCGGACACAGCTTCATGTCCTTCAATTTCTCCAATGATCGTCAGTAGTTTTATACATCTTTTCTGCTCGTTTTCATTCAGATCCGCGCTTCCGGTATTGCGGATCTCCTCGGCATTGTTTCCTGATTTCATAAATAAAACACCTCCATACAAAGATAGTATGAAGGTGTTCTGTTCATTTTATACTGCCTGAAGGGCCTGTTCCAGATCTGCAATTATGTCGTCAATATTTTCAATGCCCACACTGAAACGGATCAGGTCCGGCTGCACGCCAGCTTCCATAAGCTCCTGGTCATTCATCTGACGGTGTGTATGGCTTGCCGGATGAAGCACGCAGCTTCTTGCATCGGCAACGTGCGTCACAATCGCAATCATTTTCAACGCATCCATCATACGTACCGCAGCATCTCTTCCTCCTTTTAATCCAAAAGTCAACACGCCGCAGGTGCCTTCTGGCATATATTTCTGCGCAAGATCATAATAGCGATCTCCTGGCAGGGACGGGCATCTGACCCATGCAACCTTTTCATGACCTTTCAGATACTCTGCGGCTGCTATTGCGTTCTCGCAATGTCTTGGCATCCGCAGATGAAGCGTTTCCAGGCCAATATTGAGCAAAAATGCATTCTGTGGCGACTGAATCGATCCAAGATCACGCATCAGCTGCGCGGTTGCCTTGGTTATGTATGCTCCTTTTCCGAATTTTTTTGTATAAACGATTCCGTGATAGGTTTCATCTGGCGTAGTCAGCCCCGGGAATTTATCCGCATGAGCTTCCCAGTCAAAGTTGCCGCTGTCCACAATGGCTCCGCCCACGCAGGACGCATGTCCGTCCATATATTTGGTGGTTGAATGTGTCACGATGTCAGCCCCCCATTCAAACGGACGGCAGTTGACCGGCGTGGCGAACGTATTATCTACAATAAACGGAACGCCATGTTTATGTGCAGCATCGGCAAATTTTTCAAAATCAAGGACTACCAGAGCCGGATTCGCGATCGTCTCGCCAAAGACCGCCTTCGTACGGTCACAGAAAGCCGCATCCAATTCTTCCGGTGTGCAGTCAGGATCCACAAATGTCGCGTCAATTCCCATTTTTCTGATCGTATGTGCATACAGATTATATGTGCCGCCGTAAAGCGCGGAAGCACATACGATATGATCTCCTGCCTCTGCGATGTTCATAATCGCATAAAAACTTGCCGCCTGTCCGGATGAAGTCAGCATTGCGGCGTATCCGCCTTCCATATCGCATATCTTTGCCGCCACCGCATCATTTGTCGGATTCTGTAAACGAGTGTAAAAATATCCGGATTCTTCCAGATCGAACAGCTTGCCCATCTGCTCGCTGCTGTTATATTTAAATGTCGTACTCTGATAAATCGGCAGAACACGCGGCTCCCCATTTCCCGGCTGATAACCGGACTGCACACATTTGGTTTCGATTTTATAATTGCTCATTAGTAGATTACCTCCTTATTCATCCCAGTTGTGATATACATTCTGAACGTCGTCATCATCATCCAGCATATCCAATGTTTTCTGGATGCCGGCAATATCTTTCTCCTCGGTAAGCTCTACATAAGTCTGCGGAATCATAGTCACTTCGGCCGCGGCCATTGGAATATCTGCTTCTTCCATAGCAAGTCTTACAGCGCTGAAATCTTCCGGTGAAGTCAGAATTTCATAACTGTCTTCTTCTTCGATAAAATCCTCTGCTCCGGCGTCCAGAACCTGCATCATAAGTTCATCCGGATCGCCGTCATACTCTTCTTTATCAACAACAATCTGGCCCTTTTTGTCAAACATAAACGAAACGCAGCCAGGTGTTCCCACATTACCATTTCCTTTAGTAAATGCATTCTTGACATTAGAAGCGGTACGATTCTTGTTGTCGGTAAGTGTCTCGACAATAATGGCCGTCCCGTTCGGGCCGTATCCTTCATAGGTAATATATTCATAATTGGCGGCATTGGCATCACTGTCAGCGCGCTTGATATTTCTTTCAATCGTATCGTTCGGCATATTATTTGCTTTTGCCTTTGCGATCACATCCCGCAGCCTGCTGTTGTTCGCCGGATCGGAGCTTCCTCCTTCTTTAACGGCAACGGCAAGTTCTTTCCCGATCTTCGTAAATATCTTTCCTTTTGCCGCATCATTCTTTTCCTTCTTATGCTTGATATTCGCAAATTTTGAATGTCCTGACATGTCTGTTCTTCCTCTCTTCGTATCTTACTTTTCACACGCTATTTATTCTAGCATTCTTTTTCCTGTTTTTCAATCTTAACTCTTTTGATCGTATTATTATCCATAGAAAGAACGGTAAACAGATATCCTTCATACGCAACCTGGCATTGCTCCTCTTCTCCAGGAATGTGATCCAGTTGGTCGATAAGAAAACCGTTTAATGTCTCATATTCGTCTTTCTCAAAAGCTACAGGGATCAGATCCTCCAGATCTTCCAGATCGATCAATCCGTCCGCAAGATAAGATCCGTCCGCGGTTCTGGAAATCATGCACTCCTCTTCATCATATTCATCCAGAATGTTTCCGACAATTTCTTCCAGAATATCTTCCATAGCAACAAGTCCGGAAGTTTGCCCATATTCATCCAGAACAATGACCATATGATTTTTCTCCGCCTGCATTTCCTTAAAAAGGGTATCAATACTCTTAGTCTCCGGCACAAAAACGGCCGGCCGTATGTATGTGGTTAACTCTTTCACATGCTTTTTGCGCAAGGAATCGCTCATATAACAGCTGATTGCTTCCCGAAGGTGTATGATTCCTGTAATACCGTCGATGTCATCCTGATAAACAGGGAACCTTGAATAATTCTCATCCAGCATAAAGCGAAGCGCATTCTCTAACGTTTCTTCACCACTGATTGCCACAATATTTTTCCGGTGGGTCATAATGTCCTTTGCATCTTTATCCATATACCGGAAAATGTTCCTTATCAGGACAGCCGCCTCCTTTTGCATTCCTTCATCCATTTTTTCATCCTCAGCCTGAAAGATATTTTTCATTCGCTGGAATAAACTTCCCTCTTCCATAATCTGTTCCTTTTAACTCCTTTGCTATGTATGAAGCTCCAGACTAATGCATAAAGCCTCATCTATTTTTTTCATGATTTCACTATCCAGGTGGCATACCATATCTTTGAGTCTTTGTTTATCGATGGTCCGGATCTGTTCCAGCAAAACGACCGAATTCTTAACAATCTGATATCTGCCGGCATCCAGTTCCACATGAGTAGGCAGTTTTGCTTTATTCATACGTGAAGTAATGGCCGCGCAGATCACAGTAGGACTGTGTCTGTTGCCAACATTATTCTGTATGATCAGTACCGGACGTATTCCTCCCTGTTCCGAACCTACGACCGGACTTAAATCTGCATAAAAAATATCTCCACGCTTTACCTGCACGCTGTTCACACTCCGATTAATAAGATAAAATTATTATTTCCATCTTTTTCGGAAGTATTCTTTTAAGCAATGTTGAATTTATGAAAAATAATCAATCTGTTCGATTACTTTACCGTCTTTCAGATATTCTCTTGGAATCCTCTTGTGCAAATCACAGACAAATTCATAGCTAAACCGGCCTGAAAGCGCGCTGAGAGTCTCAACCGGCAAAAAAGCATCGCCGTCTTTTCCAATCAGAGTTGCTTTTGTTCCGAAAGACACGTCGTCAATCTCTGTAACGTCAACCATAAACTGATCCATGCAGATGCGTCCGAGAATCGGCGCTTTTTTCCCGTGTATCAGAACATATCCTTTATTGGAAAGACTTCTCGGATAACCATCCCCGTACCCTACCGGTATGGTTGCAATCCTGGTCCGTCTCTGGGTAATGAATGTGCCGCCATAGCTTACCGGTGTGCCCGCATCTACCCATTTCACATGCGAAACATGGCTGATCAGTTCTAAGGCAGGAATCAGCGGCACCCGTTCTTTTTTCACCTCGTCTGATGGATACAGGCCATACATAGAAATTCCTGCACGCACAAGATCCATGTTTGCTTCTTTAAGATCAATGATGCCGGCGCTGTTGGAACAATGATAATACGAAAACGTAATATTTTCTTCCAAAAGGCGTTTTTTCATCCATAAATATTTTTCCAGCTGTGCATTAGTGAAAGCCTTGTCGGCTTCATCCGCCTTGGAAAAATGTGTGAACATTCCTTCAGGAATCAAATGCGGAAGACGGCAGATTTTTGCGATTGTTTTTACACTTTCCTCATGGATCAGAAATCCCAGTCTGGACATACCCGTGTCAAGTTTGATATGGATGCGGACATCCTTGTTCATCTTAACCGCCAGATCCGAAACTGCCTGCGCCATCTCCAGTGTATAGACAGTCATCCGGATATCCTGTTCGATCATAGCTTCATACTGATCCGGGAAAATAACTCCCAGAACAAGGATCGGTTTCTGGATTCCGCGTTTGCGAAGAAGGCAGGCTTCATCCAAAGTAGCGACTGCAATCCCCCACAGATAGGGCTCCTTTTCCAGGAATTTCGCAATCGGAACCGAGCCGTGTCCATAACCGTCTGATTTAAGGACTGCCAGCATAAATGTGTCTTTACTGATGTTATTTTTCATCATTTCCATATTTTGTGCAACAGCATCCAGATTGACTCTTGCACATACTCTCATGTATTTTTTCATTTCCTTACTCCTCCAGTTCGAGAAATGCATCCGGCAGGTATCCTATAAGATCTCTTGCCATAACAGAATAAGCTCCTTTTTGGGCACGGGCATGATCGCCGGCTCTGCCGTGGAGATATGTGCCAAGAATAGAAGCGTTTCTGCAATCCATTCTCTGAGCCATCAAACCGGAAATAATGCCTGCAAGAACATCGCCGGATCCCGCTTTTGCCATGGCGGCATTGCCGGACTGGTTGATATATACGGGGCTGCCGGGCGAAGCAATGACCGTCCTTGCGTCTTTCAGAATACAGGTAACAGGATATCGCCTCACAAACTGATTCATAAGCTCTAGCCGGCGCAATTTTAATTCCGCAACTTCTGTTCCCAGAAGTCTGGACATTTCTTTCATATGCGGCGTGATCACAAGGTTTTCCAATATGGTTTCATCCATATATTTCTGATGTTCCGCAATCAGATTCAATCCATCTGCATCGATCAGACAAGGAACCTGTACATATTCCAGAGTCGTCCTCAGAATTTTTCTGGACCGGTCGCTTTTGCCAATACCGGAACCGATACATACCGTATCTGCCCATTTCAGCAAACGGATCAGTTCCCCCTGGTCATAGAGATCATAAGTAGTTATAATTGCCTCCGGAAGCAGGCTCTGCAGTACAATACGGTTCTCTTCGGGCGTATAGATCTGTACCAATCCGGCGCCCGCCATATAAGCGGACATAGCATTGAGATAAGCCGCTCCTGCCATGCCTTTGCTGCCGGCTATGATCAGCAGTTTCCCAAAATTCCCTTTATTTGAATCCTCCGGACGTTCCGGCAAAAGTTCTCTGTATTCTGCCGGTTCCAAAGAAAATGCCGTATCATTTTCCTCGATTATATGTCCCGTATTGATTCCCACATCTGCCACAATGACCTTTCCGGCATATTCTCTGCCCGGGCAGAGCGCCAGGCCAAGTTTTTCTGTCTGAAACGTAACCGTATAATCTGCCCGGAACGCGATTCCCATGACACTTCCCTGATCGGCGGAAATACCGGAAGGAATATCAACTGCGAATCTAACAGCCTTTGCCTGATTCATCTGCTTAATGATCTGATAGTATCTCCCGATGACTTCCCGGCTTAAACCCACGCCAAATATGGCGTCTATTATGATACTATATTCGCCCGGAATGTATTCGTTACCCACAGAAATTCCTTTTTCACGCAGCAGACGCATCTGATGACGGTTTTCTTCTGTGCAGTGCGCTTCGGTTCCAACGAAAAAGACCTGGACCGGCAAGCCCTTGGCTGCAAGCATTCGCGCGATGGCAAAACCATCGCCGCCATTGTTTCCGGACCCGCATACCACGCAGGGGCTGGACAGATCAAGCCCCTCCTCTTCCATCGCCATCACACACCCGGCTGCCGCACGTTCCATCAGATCCACCGCAGGGATCCCTTCTTCCTGGATCGTGTACCGGTCTGCGGATTTCATCTGCTGACTGTTCAGAAAATATTTCATTCTTATCACCTCCGTCTAAAAAACAAGGCAGCATATAAAATAACGTGTAAAGACAGACCTAATTATTGCGGCTGCCTTTACACGTTCTATTTCTGATTATTTGTGTTCTTCGTTATATCTGCTAATATTGTAAGATAACTGCATCAGGCTTTCCGATAAATGTACGTTCTCTACAATAATATTATCCGGCAGATTCAGATCGGTATGGGCAAAATTCCAAATCGCACGCACTCCATTTTCCACCAGCATATTCGCCACTTCGATTGCTTTGTCCTTCGGTATCGTAAGCACTCCGATTTCTACTTCGTTATTCTGGACAAAAGATTTCAATTCATCCATCATACGAATCGGTACGCCTCGTATCGTGACTCCCTCCATTCGGGGATTCACATCAAAAATACCCTTTAAAATAAATCCTCTCTTTTCAAAAGCAGCATAATTTGCAAGAGCCTGTCCAAGATTACCCGCTCCGATTATGATGATATTATGATCTTCTTCCAGACCAAGAATCTTACCAATCTCCGTATAAAGATACTTTACATTATAACCATATCCCTGCTGGCCAAATCCGCCGAAATTATTCAGATCCTGACGAATCTGGGACGCCGTTACTTTCATTCTCTTGCTTAAATCATTCGAGGAGATACGCTCAACGCCATTTTCTAGCAGTTCACCCAGATATCTGTAATACCTTGGCAGTCTTCGGATTACCGCCTGAGAAATCCCTCTATCTTCCACTTGTCTTCACCTTCCATGCTTAATCTAAGAAATATTATATAGAATCCATAGACCAAAGTCAAACTTTTAGTTGTATTTTATCTGATTTTCGTTATAATGAAAGCGGATATTAAAGGAGTGGATATTATGATATTAGCATGTCATGGAATCAGTAAATCTTTCGGGGAAAATGTGATTATAGAGAATGGTTCCTTCCATATAGAAGACTATGAAAAAGTGGCGCTTGTAGGGACGAACGGGGCGGGGAAATCCACCTTGCTCAAAC
This sequence comes from uncultured Lachnospiraceae bacterium, assembly GCA_949287925.1. Classification (GTDB taxonomy): domain Bacteria; phylum Bacillota; class Clostridia; order Lachnospirales; family Lachnospiraceae; genus Merdimonas. Next base: position 36,106 of record CASEIR010000006.1, on the reverse strand, counting down.
TGATCGTAGGAGAGATTCCCTCCGACAGCGGAGACGTGATTCTGACTAAAGGCAAAACACTGGGTTATCTGGCTCAGCACCAGGAAATGCAGAGCGGCAATACGATTTACGATGAAGTAAAACTTGCGAAAGCAAATCTCATTGAAATGGAGAACCAGATACGCAGGATTGAATTGGAGATGAAGCATCTGGAAGGCGAAGAACTCGCCTCCAGACTGGAGTCTTATAACCGTCTTACTGCTGCGTTTGAACGCGCCGACGGATACGCTTATGAAAGTGAACTCACAGGAGTTTTAAAAGGACTGGGGTTTGAAGAATCTGATTTTTCCAAAAAGGTAGACACTTTGTCCGGAGGACAGAAGACCCGTGTTTCACTGGGAAAACTACTTCTGACAAAACCGGACATCCTGTTGCTTGATGAGCCGACGAACCATCTGGATCTGAATTCCGTCTCATGGCTGGAAACTTATCTTCTAAATTACCGGGGCGCCGTACTGATTGTTTCCCATGACCGGTACTTTCTGAATCGTGTGGTGACAAAAGTTCTGGAGATTGAATCCGGAAAACTGATGAGTTTTCTTGGAAATTATACAGACTATGCGGCAAAAAAACAACAGCTCCGAGAAGCAAGGCTGAAAGAGTATATGAATCAGCAGCAGGAAATCCGCCATCAGGAGGCTGTAATTGAAAAACTCCGGTCATTTAACAGGGAAAAATCCATTCGCCGGGCAGAAAGCCGGGAAAAGATGCTGGAAAAGATGAACGTCCTGGATAAACCCACCGTACAGAATACGGAATTTCGAATCAAGCTGGAACCTTCCAAAACAAGCGGCCAAGACGTTTTGTCCGTACAGCATCTTAGCAAGTCGTTTCCGGGGCAGGATCTGTTTAGCGATGTCTCCTTTGAAATAAAACGGGGAGAACATGTTGCCTTAATCGGCGATAATGGAACCGGGAAAACAACCTTGTTAAAAATCCTGAATCAGGTGGCAGATGCTGACAGTGGAAGTTTCACATTCGGGACGAATGTGGAAATCGGATACTATGATCAGGAACATCATGTACTTCATATGGATAAAACCATATTTGATGAAATATCTGATGATTACCCGTCTCTTACCAATACCCGGATCCGAAATATTCTTGCCGCGTTTTTGTTTACCGGCGACGATGTCTTCAAACGGATCGGCGATCTAAGCGGCGGTGAAAGAGGCAGGGTTTCCCTTGCAAAACTGATGCTTTCGGAAGCAAACTTCCTGATTCTGGACGAACCGACGAATCATCTGGATATTGTCTCCAAGGAAATACTGGAAAAAGCGCTGAACGATTATACGGGAACGGTTCTTTATGTTTCGCATGACCGGTATTTCATTAACCAGACCGCAACCAGAATTCTAGATCTTGTAAATCATACTTTTGTGAATTATATCGGAAACTATGACTACTATCTCGAAAAAAAAGAAGAACTGACAGCCGCATACGCTGCCGAAAAAACTTATGATACCGCAGGCGCTCCCGTTGCGGAATCTGAATCTAAGCTTAGCTGGAAAGAGCAAAAAGAAGCTCAGGCAAAAGAGCGGAAACGCCAGAACGAATTTAGAAAAACGGAGGAACGGATTGCCAGTCTGGAAGAACGAGATGCCAGTATCGATCAACTGATGCTTCAGGAAGAAATATTCACCAATTCCGTCCGGTGCCAAGAGCTTGCCATTGAAAAAAGTGAGATTGCCAAGGAATTGGAAACCTTATACGAAAAATGGGAAGCGCTTGCCGAGTAAATCAAAGAGAAAAACCCCGAAATCCTGCCAGATGGATCCGGGGTTTTTTGATTACAGTTTCTGTGCAATCTCTTTGATGAAATTCTCACTGTTCAGCACCACAGGGTTTTCTATGGTGGTGATCAACGCAAGATCTTTTGTCATCTTTCCTTCTTCAATTGTATCAATCGTTGCCTTTTCCAGACGGTCTGCAAATTCCATCAATTCCGTATTTCCGTCTAGTTCTCCGCGTTTTCGCAAGGCTCCTGACCATGCAAATATGGTGGCCACTGAATTGGTGGAAGTTTCTTCTCCCTTCAGATGCTTGTAGTAATGACGTTGTACTGTTCCGTGCGCTGCTTCATATTCAAAATAGCCGTCCGGAGATACCAGAACCGATGTCATCATAGCTAGCGAGCCAAAGGCAGAGGAGATCATATCGCTCATTACGTCCCCATCATAATTCTTGCAGGCCCAAATGTAGCCTCCTTCAGATTTCATTACTCGTGCAACAGCATCGTCAATCAGTGTGTAGAAATATGTGATACCGGCTTCCTCAAATGATTTTTGGTATTCCTGTTCGTAGATTTCCTGAAATATATCCTTAAATGTATGATCGTACTTTTTAGATATAGTATCCTTTGTCGCAAACCAGAGATCTTGCTTCGTATCCAGCGCATATGTAAAGCAGCTTCTTGCAAAACTTTCAATTGATGCATTAATATTATGCATTCCCTGCACAATGCCGGCCCCGTCGAATTCATGTACCAGTTCTCTAGTCTCACGTCCGTCTTTCGCCGTATAAACCAGTTCCACTTTTCCAGCTTCCGGTATTTTCATTTCGGATCCCTTATACACATCTCCATATGCATGACGCGCAATCGTAATCGGTTTTTTCCAGTTTTTCACACAAGGTTCAATGCCCTTCACAACGATAGGCGCACGGAAAACCGTTCCGTCTAAAATAGCACGAATCGTACCGTTGGGACTCTTCCACATCTCTTTCAGATCATATTCTGTCATACGTGCAGCATTGGGAGTGATCGTTGCACACTTAACCGCAACCTTATACTTCTTTGTGGCGATTGCGGAATCAATAGTCACCTGATCATTCGTCTCGTTTCTGTGTTCCAGTCCCAGATCATAATACTCTGTATTCAGTTCAATAAAAGGTTCCAGTAGATATTCCTTAATCATTTTCCAGAGAATTCTGGTCATCTCGTCTCCATCCATTTCAACGATTGGCGTAGTCATCTTAATCTTTGCCATGCTATTTCTCCTTTACTCATTATTTTCATACGAATCTTCCATGTGCAGATTTTCCATGACATTCATGATATGTTCATTTGCAAGTTTTTCTGCCAGCGCTGCATCTTTCTTTTTGATGGCTTCCAGGATCCTGCGGTGTTCTGCGATAGATTTTTCCGCCCGGTTTTTAGCGCCCACAGACTTGGTTCTGGCCATCTGAACATATTTGTGAAAATCGGTAAGCACATGTTCCAGTATACGGCTATTGGACGCCTCATACAGAACTTTGTGAAATTTACCGTCCAGTTCTGCCACCTGTTCTGTCTGTCTGCCCTTTTTGCTCAGATGGAATTCTGACAACAGGATAATTTCTTCCAGCTCCTCAATCTGCCTGTCCGTAATATTCTCCGTTGCCCATCTGGCACACATACCCTCCAGCATGGAGCGCACCCGGTAAATGTCGTGAACGTCCTTCGATGATATTCCCGTCACATAAGCGCCCTTATTTGGAATAATGCGGACCAGCCCTTCCAGTTCAAGCTGCCTTAACGCTTCACGTACCGGGGTTCTGCTCACCCCCAGCTCCTCTCCGATAGTGATTTCCCGCAACTCATCATTCTCCTGATAGACGCCGGATAAAATATCTTCTCTTAATCTGCGGAATACTTTTCCGCGAAGTGAACGATCCTGATACTCGTCCATTTTACTGTTCCACTCCCTTTGCATTCCTGTCCAAAACCTGTACCCGTTACTATGATAGCTTTATTCCTAACTGATTACAAGCATCGTCAATGACTTTTAATAATTCTTCATCCGTAAGCACCGTTACGCGTCCCTCTTCATACTCCTGATCGACCCAGGCCTTCACCATTGAAACCAGTTCCGAATTTTTATCAACCTGACGATCTTCTGAAAGCCGGAAATATGTATTGATCCAATGAGCAATGCCGGCCAGACCTGAAGTATTTGAAACCGCCACCAGCGGCGGACGTTTCAGGAATTTTTCAGTGTCAAACACATTGTATATCTCTTCATTTTTCAGAAGCCCGTCTGCGTGGATACCTGCTCTTGTCACATTAAAGTTTTTCCCAACGAAAGGCGTACGGGAAGGAAGCGTATATCCGATCTCCTTTTCATAATATTCTGCAAGATCTGTAATAACTGTCGTATCCATGCCATCCAGAGTTCCTCTGAGCTGTGCATATTCAAACACCATAGCTTCCAGGGGAGTATTGCCGGTCCGTTCACCGATTCCGAATAACGAGCAGTTTACACCGGAGGCGCCGTACAGCCATGCTGTTGTAGAGTTGCTGACTGCTTTGTAAAAATCGTTGTGTCCATGAAACTCTATCAGTTCGCTTGGGACGCCAGCATGAACACGGATTCCATAGATAATTCCCGGAATTGATCTTGGGATCACGGCTCCCGGATAATTCACACCATATCCCATGGTATCACATACCCGTATTTTTACCGGAATTTGATATTCCTTCATTAGATTCATAAGTTCCAGACAGAACGGAATTACAAAGCCATAAATATCTGATCTCGTGATATCTTCCAGATGACATCTGGGGCTGATACCTGTTTCCAGGCATTCTCTGACAACGGACAGATAATGATTCATACATTCTCTGCGGTTCATCTTCATTTTATAAAATATATGATAGTCGGAACAGCTGACCAGAATGCCAGTCTCCTTCATCCCGATATCTTTCACCAATTCAAAATCCTTCTTGTTAGCGCGGATCCAACTTGTTACCTCCGGAAACTGATAACCTTTTTCCATGCATTTGTATACGGCATCTCTGTCCTTTTTGCTGTATAAGAAAAATTCACTCTGGCGTATTTTCCCATTAGGCCCGCCAAGTTTATGAAAGTAATCAAATAAAGTAACAATCTGTTCCGTACTATATGGTGCACGTGACTGTTGCCCATCGCGGAATGTGGTATCTGTGATCCAGATTTCATCCGGCATACTGTGCGGAACAATCCTATCGTTAAACGCGATCTTTGGAATCTCATCATAATGAAACAGATTACGGAACACATTGGGTGTATCCACATCTACCAGCGGATACATATGTTCTTCTAACTGTAGCAAGTTTGAATGCTTGTCCAGATATACTTTTCTGTTTTCCATCTTACTCTCTCCTTTTTCCTATGACAAAAACATATCAAATTTTGTATAATTGTATACAATTATACAGTTTGTGTCAAGAGAATATTATATAAAAATACAGCCTTTTCTTTTACAAGAATAAAGCTGTATTTTTACAATATCCGCTAATAAAGTTTTGCGCTGACTTCTCTTGGAGAAAATCCTTTATCTTCCAATGCTTTCATAATCTCATTTTTATGTTCGGTGCCAAAGGCCTCCATCGTGATCCTTAGTTCTACAGCAGCATTCCGGTTGATGCTGACAAACTGATTATGATCCAGTTTAATTACGTTCCCTTGCGCGTCTGCGATTGTTTTCGCAACTTCCACCAATTCTCCAGGCTTGTCTGGAAGAAGTACAGATACTGAGAAAATCCGGTCTCTTTGAATTAGGCCATGCTGTACAATGGAAGACATGGTAATGACATCCATATTTCCTCCGCTGAGAATAGAAACGGCTTTTTTCCCTTTCAAATCCAGCTGACGCAGAGCAGCTACAGTCAGAAGTCCCGAGTTTTCAACGATCATTTTATGATTTTCCACCATATCCAGGAAAGCGCCAATTAATTCCCCGTCTTCTACGAGCAGAACTTTGTCCAGATTTTCCTGCACGTAAGGGAATATCTTTTCACCGACACGTTTTACAGCTGTACCGTCGGCAATGGTGTCCGCGCTTTCCAGTGTGACAGGCTCTCCGTTTTGCAATGCCGCGGTCATACTTGCCGCAGATGCAGGCTCCACACCAATGACCTGAATCTTGGGATTCAGCATCTTTGCCAAGGTAGAGACGCCGGTTGCCAGTCCGCCGCCGCCGATAGGAACCAGAATATAGTCTACCGTCGGCAGTTCCTGGACAATTTCCATTGCAATTGTTCCCTGTCCGGTGGCAACATCCAGATCATCAAAAGGATGCACAAAGGTATATCCTTTCTCCTTAGCCAGTTGTTCTGCATACGCACATGCATCATCATAAACGTCCCCATAAAGAACAACTTCCGCTCCATAGTTTTTTGTCCGGTTTACCTTGATCAGCGGCGTAACCGTGGGCATCACAATGGTAGCTTTACACCCGAATTTCTGTGCCGCATATGCAACTCCTTGTGCATGGTTCCCGGCAGATGCCGCAATCAACCCTTTCGCCCGTTCTTCATCTGAAAGTGTACTGATCTTATAATAAGCGCCCCGGACCTTATATGCGCCCGTATATTGCATATTTTCCGGCTTCAGATAAACACGGCCTCCGGTCTGCTGGCTGAGATATTCGCTATAGATCAGTTTCGTAGGGTTAGTTACCTTTTTTACTAATTCACTGGCTTCTTCAAATTTTTCTAATGTAAGCATCATTTTTCCTCCTATTCATCATCAGGTTCCGTTGAAAACAAAGCGTTGACAAAAGCGTCCGGGTCAAACTTCTGAAGATCTTCTATCTGCTCTCCAACGCCGATATATTTTACCGGTATTCCAAGTTCCGCCTGGATAGCAACTGCGATTCCGCCTTTTGCGGTCCCGTCCATCTTGGTGAGAATAATGCCGGTGATATCTGCGACTTCATTGAATTCCTTTGCCTGCTGCAAAGCATTCTGTCCAGTTGTGGCATCCAATACCACAAGCGTCTCCCGGTATGCTTCCGGATATTCCCGGTCAATGATGCGGTTCATTTTCTTCAGTTCATCCATCAGATTCTTTTTATTATGCAGTCTTCCGGCAGTATCACATAAGAGAATGTCCGCGTGTCTTGCTTTAGCGGCCGCAACAGCATCATAAACAACTGCAGCAGGATCAGACCCTTCCTGACCGCCAATCAATTCTGCCTGGGCGCGGTTCGCCCACTCTTTCAGCTGTTCGCCTGCGGCGGCACGGAAAGTGTCAGCCGCTGCAAGCACCACTTTCTTCCCCTGAGAACGCAGCTTCCCAGCCAGTTTACCTATGGTAGTAGTCTTTCCGACTCCATTTACACCAATCACCATAATAACAGAGGTCTGATTTTCAAAATCATAAGCCGTTTCCCCTACGTTCATCTGTTCACGGATGCTCTCAATCAGGATCTGCCGGCATTCCATCGGTTCTTTCAGATGTTGTTCTTTTACTCTTTGTTTCAAATTGTCAAGGATATCATAAGTTGCCTGTACTCCCAGATCTCCCATGATCAGAACTTCTTCCAGTTCCTCATAAAAATCATCGTCTATCCGTGAAAATCCATGAAAAATACTGTCCATTCCTGACACAATATTTTCTCTGGTTTTACTGAGTCCGGACACCAGACGCTTAAAAAACCCCATTGATTCCTTCTGTTCTTCAGCCATATCAAACCTCCTATTGTTCCAACTGTCCTTCTAATAAACTTACCGACACCTGTGTAGAGATTCCTTTCTCCTGCATAGTGATACCATAAAGCCGGTCGGCAGCCGTCATCGTTCCTCTTCGGTGCGTAATTACAATAAACTGCGTATGTTTCGTTAATTTATGCAGATATTGCGCAAACCGGTCAACATTATTATCATCCAGAGCCGCTTCAATCTCGTCCAGAAGACAGAAAGGAGACGGTTTCAGATTCTGAATCGCAAACAGCAAAGAAATAGCGGTCAATGCTTTCTCTCCTCCAGACAGCTGCATCATATTCTGCAATTTTTTGCCAGGCGGCTGAGCAATAATCCTGATTCCTGCCTCCAGAATATCTTCATCGTCCATCAACTCCAGGGTTCCTTTTCCTCCGCCGAATAATTCTTTGAATACTTTGTCAAATTCCGTTGCGATCCGGGCAAATTGTTCCCGAAACTGCCTTCGCATAGCGCTATCCAGTTCTTCAATGATTTTTTCCAGTGTCGCTTCTGCCTCCACCAAATCGTCATGCTGGGCTTTCAAGAATTCATACCGTTCAGATACACTTTTGTATTCTTCAATGGCATTTACGTTTACATTGCCCAATCCGCGTATCTCGCCCTTCAGTTCCTGAATTCTTTTTTTCATCCGGGCCAGATCCGTTAATTGATGATCCCGGAGTTCTTTCGCTCTGTTATATGTGATTTCATACTCTTCCCACATATAATTAATCTGTTTTTCTGAGGATGCCTCCAGGCTTTCCTTCTGGCTGTCAAGACGGAACACCTCTTTATCAAGATCAGCCATATGCCGTGACAATTCTTCCCGCTTTTGCAGAAATGATTTGTGCCGGAGATTCAATGTTTCTCTTTCTTCTTTTAAATGCGCAATATTATTTTCAATCTCCACAAATAATTCAGCAGAATTCTCGATCGTTCGCTGCAATTCACTGATCTGTTCCTCTTTTTCGCGGATTTCTGTTGAAGTGCCGCCCTTTTGTTCTTGAATCTGTGTCTGTTCTTCCTGAAATTTTTGTATTTCGTCCCGGATCCGGATAATATTTTCTTCCGAAAAATTGTACTTCTGTTCCAGGCCGGCATATTCCAAATGAATTGTTTCTGTCCTGCGCTGAAGATGCTCCTCTTCTTTGTGAAGCTGTTCCAGTTCCAACTGACGAAGCTCCAGTTCTTCCGTAATCTGTTTTTCCAGATTTTCTGATGTGTCCAATTCCACACTGATAGATTCCTGATTATCCACAATCTGCGTAATCTGTGCATCCAGTTCTTCTGCTTCCTTTCTGGCTGCATCTGACTGTTCCTGCGCATTTTTAATCCGGGCTGATGCCTGATCCGAATTCATCTTCGCTGTATTCTGTACCACATACGCTTTTCGGAGCTGTTCTCCAATTTCATCCAGCTTTTCATAATGTCCTGCGCGCTCTTTCCGGAGACCTTCCGCTTCCTTTTCCAGTTCTTCCAGTTCCCGTTTTAACTGTAAAACCGTCTTTTCGAATTCTTCGATTTCCCGTCTTCTGCTCAGCAGATTACTAGTGTTTTTAAAAGCGCCTCCCGTCATAGATCCTCCGGGATTGATCAGTTCGCCTTCCAGGGTAACGATCCGGATGGACTGCTTATATTTCTTTGCAATCTCTGCCGCATGATCAATATGGTCGGCCACCAATGTTCTGCCCAGCAGATATTGTGCAAGCGTTTTATATTTTTCTGGCACCTTCACCAGCGCATCTGCCCTTCCCACAACGCCTTCTTCCCGCAACGCTTCCGTATGGGAGATCCCGCTATTAGACCGTATGCTGGTAAGCGGAAGAAAGGTTGCTCTTCCAAACCGGTTTTTCTTCAGATATTGTATCATACGTTTGGCAGTTGCTTCATCCTCCGTCACAATATTCTGTATACTTCCGCCAAGCGCTGTTTCTATTGCAATCTCATATTCCTTATCTACTTTTATAAGATCCGCCACCACCCCGAGAAGTCCCTGTTCCCGCTCCTTGCAATCCATTACCTTCCGGATACTGTTCCCATATCCGTCATAGCGCTCCGTAAGATTTTTCAAGGATTCCAGCCGGGACTGTTCCCGGTGATATGCGGTTTGCCCGATACGGTGCTGTTCATTCTGTTTTCCGATTTTGACCTGCAAATCCTGAATTGCCTGTTCACATTGTTTTGACTGTTCTGTCAAATCAAGAATATGAGAAGATATTTCTTTTAACTCCCTTTGATATGTTTTAAAAAGCTCGTTTTGTTCAAAAATCTCGCTCTCTGTTTCAATGATCTGCTGATGCGATCTGGCTTTTTGAACCTGTATTTGTTCCAGCATGGTATCATATTTCTGAATTTTGGCTTTCGTGGATGCACGATTATTCAAAACCTCAATGATATCATTCTGATAAGTTTCTGTCATAGAAGAAACTGCTGCTATCTGAGACTGTACATCGATCAGTTTTTCTCTGACAGAGGTTTCGGCAGCGGAAACCTTGTCCAGCTGTTCCTTGATCTCTGTTTGTTCTCCCTGCAATGTATGCATCTGCTCTTCGCGTTTTTTTATTTCCTGGCATATTATCTCTTCACGCTGTGTATAATGTGCGTCATTCATGTGTACGCTGTGAATCTGCTCTTTTAACAATTCAATCTGATTTTCCAGCTGCTGTTTCAGAAGATTCGTCTCATTCAGCTGATTTTTAGCCTTTTCCACCGCATCATCAATGGCGTCTGCCTGCTCTTCAACCGCTTCGTATTCCGATTTCATATCTTCATACTGTTTACCGGCCTGGTCTAATTCTTCTTTTGTCCCGTCCAGCTTTTGTGTAAGAAGCCGGATCTGTTCCTGAATCCGCTCTGTTTCCAGCAGAAACATATTGATATCATACGTTTTTAACTCTTCTTTTTTCTTCAGATATTCTTTTGCTGTCTCTGCCTGCCTGGAAAGCGGACCGACCTGTTTTTCCAATTCTGAAAGAATGTCATTTACCCGGAGCAAATTCTGCCGTTCTTCTTCCAGCTTCTTCAGGGACATCGTTTTTCTCCGCTTAAACTTTACGATTCCGGCAGCTTCATCAAATAATTCTCTCTTCTCCTCTGGTTTTCCACTTAAGATCCGCTCAATCTGTCCCTGCCCTATAATGGAATATCCCTCTTTACCGATATCGGTATCATAAAAGAGCTCGTTAACATCTTTCAGCCGACAGGCGCTTCCGTTGATCAGGTATTCACTTTCACCGGACCGGTATAGTTTTCTTGCCACCGTTACTTCTTCGAAATCAATCGGCAACTGATGATCCGAGTTGTCCAGTGTAATGGAAACAGATGCATAACTCAGCGGCTTACGGTTTTCTGTTCCTGAGAAAATCACATCTTGCATACTCCCGCCGCGCAATTGCTTTACACGTTGCTCTCCAAGGACCCAGCGCACGGCATCTGCAACATTGCTTTTTCCACTTCCGTTGGGTCCCACAATACCGGTAATACCATTATGAAACTCAAATTTGATTTTATGTGCAAAAGATTTGAATCCCTGTACCTCGATGCTTTTTAAATACATGTTTCACCTACTTTATATTATTCTGATGAAGCTTCAGTATGCTCTGATATGCCGCTTCCTGTTCCGCCGCTTTTTTTGTTCTTCCCGAGCCGCATCCCCATTCTTTCTGGCCAATAAAAACCGAGACCTCAAAAATTTTGTCATGATCCGGTCCTTTCTCGCCCGTTAGTTCGTAATGAACCGGATCTTTAAAATGTGCCTGCACGATCTCTTGCAGGATAGTCTTGCTATCAAAAAAGAGTTTTCTGTTTTCCAGATCGTTTAATACAAACCGGTGAATGAACTCTTTTGCATTAGCAAAACCACCGTCCAGATAGATTGCGCCGATCAATGCTTCCAGGGCATCGGAAGTAATAGATTCCCGTTTCCGTCCGCCGGTTGCATCTTCTCCTTTTCCCAGCAAAAGATACTCTCCTAACTGCAGTTCCCGTGCGCAAAAAGCAAGTGCTGGTTCACACACGATGCTCGCTCTGGTTTTAGTCAGCTCACCCTCCGGCATTTTTGTGTGCGCATAGAATAAAAACTCGCTGGATACCAGTTCCAGAACCGCGTCCCCTAGAAATTCAAGCCGCTCATTACATTCATATTTAGGCAGATGTTTTTCGTTCGCATAAGAGCTGTGTATCATCGCCTGTTTCAATAACTTTGTATTTTGAAAGTGATAGTTAATCTTCTTTTCTAATGATTGGATACTCTGATTCATGGTCACCTCATAAAAGAAAAAGCCCTGCCGGGCTTTTTCTCTCCATCGTTTGCCTAGTCATTTGTTGCTTTTTTAATCTGTTCGACTGCGTCTGCGACAGTTACGATACTTTCCGCATCATCATTATCAATTTCGATATCAAAAGTTTCCTCGATCCCCATTATAATCTGGAAAATATCAAGAGAATCTGCTCCAAGATCATCGATAAACTTCGAATCTTCTGTAATCTCGCTCATGTCCACATTCAATACATCGGCAATAATTTCTTTTAATTTTTCAAATTCCATATTACATCATTCTCCTTCTGCTTTCGGATTATTTATATGATTCAGAGGACATTGAATCTCTCTGAATACTTTCTCTGATTTTATCATTTATTTTCTGCTTTTTAAATGTAACGCACTGCAAAAGCGTATTACGCACTTCTTTTGCCTTGGAACTTCCATGGGTCTTCACTACAAGCCCGTTCAGTCCAAGAAGCGGCGCGCCGCCATATTCACTTGCGTCGAATGTTTTCAGCGTCGCCTTCAAAGCCGGTTTTACAAGAAAGGCTCCAATCTTGCTGCGCAAAGTGGACAGCATCCCTTCTTTGATCTTGTCAATCAGCACGGCCCCTACTCCTTCGTAAAGTTTCAGAATGATATTGCCGGCAAAAGCTTCACAGACAACCACATCCGCCTGGCCGTGAGGTATTTCGCGAGCCTCGACACTTCCAATAAAATGAATGTCTTTTTCTGCCTTCAAAAGCGGAAATGTTTCTTTCACAAGGGCATTCCCCTTCTCTTCCTCTGCCCCGATATTTACAATACCCACTTTCGGATTCTGAATTCCCACAACATGCTCCATATATATGGCCCCCATCTTTGCAAACTGTACAAGATGGGATGGTCTGGCGTCCACGTTGGCCCCGCAGTCAATCAGAAGGGTTACTCCCTTTTCAGTAGGGATCAACGGTGCAAGCGGCGGCCGCTCTACTCCTTTGATCCTGCCGACAATCACCTGTCCGCCTACCAGAATTGCCCCGGAACTTCCGGCTGATACAAATGCATCCGCCGCTCCTTCTTTTACCATCTTCATACCAACGACAATCGAAGAATCCTTCTTTTTACGAATTGCATTTACCGGAGGCTCTGCAGTCTCTATCACTTCTGAGGCAGGAACGATCTGAATCTGCTCGTTGTTATATTGATAATTCGCCAGTTCTTTCGTGATGACCTCTTCTTTGCCTACAAGAAACACCTTCATTGATGGCTCTGTTTTTATGGCCTCCAATGCGCCTTTGATCATCTCTACAGGGGCATTGTCTCCGCCCATTACATCTAAAGCTATACTTGTAATCTCTGACATCTGTCTTCCTCCTAGACTTGCTAGGATTAATTCTACTAAACCTTGGTACAAAAATCAATGATTTCTGTGATGAAACCTGCATTTCTATAAAATATAAAAAGAAAAACCCCGGAGTCTGAAACTCCGGGGCTGTCGTTGTTCATAATTAATCCTGAGCAATAATTTCTTTTTTGTTATAAGAGCCGCAAGCCTTGCAAACTCTGTGAGGCATCATTAATTCGCCGCACTTGCTGCATTTCACCAGATTTGGCGCGCTCATCTTCCAATTTGCTCTTCTTTTGTCCCTTCTTGCTTTAGAAGATTTATTCTTTGGACAGATTGACATGGGTTACACCTCCTTAAAATTCTTAAAGACATCACGGATAACTGACATTCTAGGGTCAAGGCCTGTATCTTCACAATCACAGGTGCCTTCATTCAGGTTTTGACCACAAACGCTGCAAATCCCTTTACAGTCATCTCTGCACAGAATCTTTGTCGGCCACCCTACTAATAACTCATTGCAGAACAACTGCTCCACATCCAAGTTATATCCGTCAATAAAATTGGTTTCGTCTAATTCGTCTGACTGATCTGCATGCGCCGGATCCACACTGATTTTTTTGTGAAAATCCAAAGGAATCTTCACTTCTACATCCTCCAGACAACGGTCACAGGGGATAATCACCGCAACATCACAACTGCCGCTGATCGTCAGCCGCTTATTCTCGGCATATACAATCCGCAGGTGCATGCTACTCTTTTCTGTGATCCTGTAGTTCCGCTGGTCATAATGAAAAACTTCCATTTCAACCGGAAGATTTGTGTCAATCGGTGTATGCTGCTCAGACAAAACGCAGGATAGGTCTAATATCATAATTAATACTCCTATTCACACCTAGACTATTATATCATGTAAATAACGTTTGTCAACCCAAATCTTCTAAACTAATGCAACAGTTTCTCTTGCAATCGCAAGTTCTTCGTTTGTTGGAATTATAAATACCTGTACCTTAGATTCCGGAGTTGAGATAAGGACTTCCTCTCCACGTTTGGAATTTGCTTCTTTATCCAGCGTAATTCCAAGATATCCAAGACAATCGATTACTTTTTCACGTACAATATCGGAATTCTCTCCGATACCTGCAGTGAATGCAATAACATCCACTCCGTTCATTGCCGCCGCATAAGCTCCAACATATTTTGCAACACGATAGCAGAACACATCAAGCGCAATCTCGGCCGGCTTGTTTCCGCTTTCAGCCCCTGCCGAAAGATCCCGGAAATCGCTTGACAGATAGTTGGAAAGACCGTATACGCCTGATTTTTTATTCAGCATATTCATAAGACCTGCAATATCCAGATCTTCTTTCTTGGCAATAAATTCCAGGATGGCAGGATCAATATCTCCGGATCTTGTTCCCATAACCAGCCCCTCCAGAGGAGTAAGCCCCATGGAGGTATCTACGGATTTCCCGTTTTCAACCGCACAGATACTTGCCCCGTTCCCGAGATGGCATACGATTGTTTTCAGAGATTCATATGGTTTTCCAGCAAGCTCTGCCGCTCTTTTTGAAACAAAGCTGTGACTGGTTCCGTGGAATCCATATCGTCTTACTTTGTATTTCTCATAATATTCATAAGGGAGGCCATACATATAAGCCTTTTCCGGCATAGTCTGATGAAATGCCGTGTCAAACACTGCGACCATAGGCGTCCCCGGCATCAATTTCTGACATGCGCGGATTCCGATCAGGTTCGCCGGATTATGAAGCGGAGCAAGATCATTGCATTCTTCAATCGCTTTGATAACTTCATCTGTGATCACAACTGAATTCGCGAATTTTTCTCCACCATGTACGACACGGTGTCCGACTGCGCCGATCTCATTCAGGCTCTTAACAACTCCAGTCATTTCGTCCGTCAGTGCATCGATTACAAACTGAATCGCTTCTGTGTGTGTCGGCATAGCTTTGTCAGATTTTACCTTCTCTCCGCCTTCCGGCTGATAGGTAAGGCTCCCGTCGATACCAATACGCTCACAGAGACCCTTAGCCAGAACTTTTTCTGACTCTGAATTAATCAGCTGGAATTTTAAGGATGAACTTCCACAGTTAATAACTAATACATTCATAATAGATACCTCTCTTTATCTGGATTCTAATCTTACTTTTCTGCCATAGCCTGAACTGCTGTGATTGCGACAACTCCTTCAATATCCTTTGCGCTGCATCCCCGGGACAGATCGTTAACAGGAGCTGCGATTCCCTGTGTCAGCGGTCCGTAGGCTTCCGCCTTGCCCAGTCTTTGCACCAGCTTATATCCGATATTTCCGGCATCCAGATCCGGGAATACCAATACGTTTGCTTTTCCTGCCACTGGGCTTCCCGGAGCCTTTGATGCGCCCACTTCAGGAACAATTGCGGCATCCAGCTGGAATTCTCCGTCAATCAGAAGTCCCTCAGGTGCGTTTTCTTTTGCAATTCGTGTAGCTTCCAAAACCTTATCTACATCCGGATGTTTTGCACTTCCTTTGGTAGAATGAGAAAGGAATGCAACAACTGGTTCTTTCCCTGTTAACAGTTCAAAAGATTCTGCGGAAGAAAGAGCGATGGCAGCCAGTTTTTCCGGATCCGGATTCTGCTCCAGTCCAGAATCCGCGAAGATAAAGGTTCCGTCTGCTCCCATGTCACAATCCGGAACAACCATTACAAAAAATGCTGAAACAAGCTTTGTGCCCGGTTTTGTTTTCAGAATCTGCAGGCACGGTCTCAAGGTGTCTGCTGTAGAATGACATGCACCAGATACCATTCCATCAGCATCTTTCATCTTAACCATCATAACACCGTAATACAGATAGTTTGTAAGAAGCAGTTCTCTTGCCTGTTCTTCTGTCATCCCTTTTTTCTGTCTTAATTCCACCAGTTTGGCGATATATTCTTCCGTCTTCTCGTAAGTAGCCGGATCTACGATTTTCGCGCCGCTGATATCAAAATCGCCTTTGTTCTTTGCAATCTCTTCTTCACTTCCCACCAGAATCAGATTCGCCGTTCCTTCCTTCAAAACTGCTTCTGCAGCCTCGTAGGTTCTGATATCTTCCGTCTCGGGAAGCACAATGGTCTTTTTGCAGGTTTTTGCTTTTGCTTTGATTTCATCTATAAATCCCATGATAAATAGACTCCTTTCCATATATTCTCAGTAATTTTTATTATAATACAAAGAGACCTTGCGGACAAGGTCTCTTCTTGGTTTCTTATGTCTATTTTTGTGTACAATGCTTCATACATATTTCTACAAGCGGAACACAGTACTTACAATCGCAAAATATACGCTGATTGTACTGATATCCACCAATGTAGAGATCAGCGGAGTGGCCATGATTGCAGGATCCAGCCCTATCCGCTTAGCAAGCAACGGAAGCGAACATCCGACAATTTTTGCGATCACTACCGTGCACGCCATCGTCAGTCCGATAGTCACCGCCATCAGTCCATTCCCCTGTCCCATCAAAATAATACGGATTCCGTTGACAACGGCCAGTATAATACTGATACACACGGCGATACGGACTTCTTTCCAGATTACCTTCAACAGATCACTGAACTCAATCTCTTCTACCGCAAGTCCGCGGATTACCAGCGTGGAACTCTGAGAACCGCAGTTTCCTCCCGTACCGGTCAGCATAGGGATAAAACCGGCCAGCTGTGGCATGACTGCCAATGCCTCTTCATAACTGTTCATGATCATCTGTGTAATTGTAGCGGACAACATCAGAAACATAAGCCAGGGGATCCTGTTTTTTACATGTTCCAATACGGTGGTGCCAAAATAAGAATCTTCATTGGGGCTGACACCGGCCATAATACTGATATCCTCTGTTGTCTCTTCCTGCAGAACAGCCATCGCGTCATCAACGGTTACAATACCTACCATGCAGTTTTCGTGATCCAGAATAGGAAGCGCGATCAAGCCGTACTTATTGATCGTTTTCGCCACATCCTCCTGATCATCCGTCGTGTGTGCATAGAGAATATTCGTTTCCATAATCTCCTCTATGGTTTTCGATTCACTGGTCGTCAACAGTTCTTTAACATCGACATAGCCGATCAGCTTCCGTTTTTCTGTAACATATATAGTATAAATGGTCTCCTTATTCAGTCCTACCTGTCGGATCTTCAAGATGGATTCAGCCACAGTCATTTCTTTCCGAACCGCAATATAATCCACGTTCATGACACTTCCGGCACTGTCTTCCGGGTATTGGAGAAGCTGGTTGATCTGCACCCTTGTCTCTTCATCGGTTACCATCAACAGACGGTCTACCACATTAGCCGGCATCTCCTCCAGCACATCCACCGTATCGTCCAGGTACATCTCTTCCATGACTTCTTCCAGCTCGGAGTCTGTCAGTGCGTTAATCAGAAGTTCCCGAAGATCACTGTTCATATAAGTAAATGTTTCTGCGGCTTCTTCTTTCGCCAGAAGCCTAAATACCATGACAAGATGCTTCTGGTCAAATTCTTCAAGAATATCGGCCAGATCAACCGGGTACATGTTGTTTTCCAGTTCTTCTTTTAATTCCTTATAACAGCGGTTTTCCAGCATGTCCAGGATCCGTTCTTCTGTCAGTTCTTCCCGCTCTTCCAGATAATCCCGTTCTGATTCTTCGTCTACAGGAGTATTAGAAGAATCATTCTCTCTGGATTCCTCTTCCAATCCGCTCACGCTCATGAAAACAACCTCCCTCCCGGCTTCTTGCACGCCCAATCTTTCTATAGTATAATCAATTTCAAAAAGATATACAAGGAGAATCTCATGAAAATCGTCGGACTGATTGCGGAATACAACCCATTTCACAACGGACATCTTTATCACATACAGAAAGCAAAAGAAGTATCTAATGCAGATGCAGCTATCGTTGTGATGAGCGGTAATTATGTGCAAAGAGGGGCGCCTGCCATTATGCCAAAGCACCTTCGCGCGGAAGTTGCACTAAAAGCAGGGGCATCCCTGATCATTGAACTGCCGGTCTGTTATGCAACGGGAAGCGCCGAATATTTTGCGGCCGGCGCCGTCTCCCTTCTTGAAAACCTGGGCTGCGTTGACTCCATCTGTTTTGGCAGTGAATGCGGCGATTATCATCTTTTACACAGCATTGCTAAAGTGGTAGCTGATGAACCGGAAGAATACCGTTTCTCTTTACAGGAAGCGCTCCGGCAGGGCAATTCTTTTCCACGAGCCCGCCAGATGGCCTTGAAAGCTTTTTTTAAGGATCCATCCATAGAAAATATTCTGGAACAGCCAAATAACATTCTGGGAATTGAATATATAAAAGCGCTGTATCTGCGCAAAAGTCCTATGGGAATCTACACCATACGCAGAAAGGATTCCAGTTATCACGACCAAGAGCTTACAGATACTTACAGTTCTGCTTCTGCAATCCGTAAACTCCTGGCTTATACCGGCAATGCAGTCCGCCTGGAGAAGGAAGGTGTGTTTGACGAACCAGGCTTGTCTGAAGTCCTGACACGCCTGGAAAGCCAGGTGCCTCCTTCCTGCATCCGTCTGCTGGAAGAAACGCACCGCGTCCGGTATCCGGTATATTCCAATGACTTTTCTCTTCCTGTAAAATACAAACTTATGACAGAATCCCGGGAGTCTTTGGTAAAATACATGGACGTCACGGAAGAACTTGCAAACCGGATCATGAATCATCTGAACGATTATATTACATTCGAACAATTCTGTGACCTGCTCAAAACGAAAGATATGACGTATTCCAGAATCTGCAGATGCCTGTTCCACATACTGCTGAATATCCGAACTGCAGATCTTCAGCAGTATGAAGCAGACGGACGCTGTCAGTATGCACGTGTATTGGGATTTCAAAAAAACAGCGTCAGACTTATGTCACAGATAAAACGTTCTTCATCCATTCCTCTGCTCACTAAAATCACACAGACAGATTCTCTTTCGGATGCTGCGCTGCGGATGCTGGAACAGGATATATTCGCGGCTGATCTTTATGAAAGCGTGCTTACCGATAAATTTAAAATGCCGTTTATAAGCGAGTACCAGCAACAGATCAAACGTGTCTGATCTTACAGAAAAAAATCCCAGGGATCCTGTCCGTGATCCCCGGGATTTTTTAGACTTCTATTTTTTTACTGCAGGCAACTGCCATGGAACCTGCACCGATATGACAGGCAACACTCAAGGATAATTTATCCATGTGGATCTCATACCCCGGAAGTCTTTCCGACACTTCTTTTTTCCACTCCTCAGCGGCCTCTTCTGTACAGGTATATGCTATTTCAAGATGGATTTCTTTTCCGGAAAACCGTTCTTTTATATCTTTTTCAATTGCATCCAGCATCGTCTTCTTGGCAGCCTTCCATCCACGCACCTTGGCAAACGCATCCAATTTTGCCCCCTGAATCTGCAGGACCGGCTTCAAATTCAGAACAGTTCCAAGAGCCGCGGCAGTAGGTGTAATTCTTCCGCCCTTTTTCAGATATTTTAAAGTATCTACTGTAATGTAAATACTGGATTCCATCTTTTCACGCATAAGAACTTCCACAATCTGCCCGGCCGACATCCCCTGATCCCGCATCCAGATGGCATCCATGACAGACTGTCTCTGGGTTACGGAGATTCTCTGGTTGTCCACCACATGCACCTTTCCGTCAAATTCCTTTGCCAGAACGATTGCTGTCTCACAGGTGCTGCTCAGGCCACTGGACATCGGTATGTGGACAATCTCGTCATATTCATTCAGAAGTTCTTCCCACAGTTCCATAACATCACCCGGTGAGGGCTGGGAAGTAGATATGTCCGCATCTTCGCTGAGACTTCTATAGAACTCCTCCTGCGTCAGAGTGATGTCTTCATAATATAATTCCCCATTAATATAAAACGGCATAGGCACGACACGGATTCCCAGCTTTTCAGCTTCCATCTGTGTAATCCCACTGTTACTGTCAGTTACGATTGCTATCTTACCCATATAAATATCCTTTCTTCATGTTTTACAAAGTAATAATCTCTGAAACACGATCTCTTTGCGCTACCATCATAGGAATATCTTCGCCTTTGTAAGGGTTGTCTCCGATGCTGACTTCCAGTTTTACCGTTTCATATGCCAGCTCTTCGTAATTATTTTCTTTGCTCAGATGTCCCAGTATCACATATTGAAGATCATCATGCAAGATATCACAAAGAAGCCGCCCTGTCAACTCATTTGAAAGATGTCCTTTATCTCCCATGACTCTGCGTTTTAATACATACGGATAAGGCCCAACCTCCAGCATATGGATATCGTGATTAGCCTCCAGTACAACTGCATTCAGATTCTGCAGATTTTCTACTGTATAGGAATCATATTTCCCGAGATCGGTGGCCACGGCAACAGTCTTTTTCGCATTCCCGATCCGATATCCGGACGGCTGTCTGGCATCATGGGAAATAGAAAACGGGCAGATATTCATCGTCCCCAGTTTGAATCCCTGATCCAGTTCCACTTCATGCAGAAGCCCTTCGGGTAATTTCCCAAGGCTGCCCTGTGCCCGAATCCCTTCGATCGTGCCTTTTGTTGCATAGACAGGTATCTCATATTTCCTGCTGAACACTCCCAGTCCCTGGATATGGTCCACATGTTCATGTGTGATCAGGATTCCTTTCAGTTCGCTTCCCTGGATTCCAAGCTCATGAAGGCCTTCTTCTATTCTTTTTTTGCTGATGCCCGTGTCTACCAAAAGGTGTGTCTGGTCATCTCCAACATAGATACAATTCCCGCTGCTTCCGCTTGCTATACTGCATAATCTCATAGGTTTTGTCTGCCTTTCTTATAAATCCGCAACAATCCGGTCAAGCTGAATCTGAGTTTCCGCGAAAACACCATTGTTATCAATCACTCTGTCACAGTGCTTCATATAGGTGTCTTTATGCGGTTGCGCAGCAATAATACTGTCCACTTTCGCCGGCTCATAGCCTCTGGAATAGATCAGTCTCTTTTTACGCACGTCATTTTTTACATAAACATACCATAGCTCATCGCAGATTTCCTCATAATGGTCTTCGATCAGAAGCGCAGATTCTACAATCAGAAGATTCGTATTCTTCCGTTCCTCTTTCGCGATGATCCTGCGGACCTCTTCCTTTACTGCCGGATGAACCATATTATTCAGAACTGCCAGCTCTTCTGCATTCTGGAAGACAATGCTGGCAAGCTTTTCTCTGTCCAATTCTCCTTTTTCATCCAGAATATCTTCTCCAAAATGTTCAACAATATTTTTATAACATATTGCTCCTTTTTTCTGAAGTTTTTTTCCAATTTCATCTGTCTGGCAGATCGTTGCCCCGTACTTGCTGTTCAGATAGCCGAGTATCTGTGTTTTTCCTGAGCCTACGCCGCCGGTAAGTCCAATTATCTTCATCTTTACACCTCTACTTCGCTTCGTACCAATTATCTCCTGTATGCATATCTATCTCAAGTGGAACTTTCAGCGTGGCCGCGTGTTCCATCTCTTCCTTTAATATCTTCCTTACGTCTTCCAGTTCCGGAAGATATGTTTCTATCAACAGTTCATCGTGAACCTGAAGAACCAGTCTTGACCTGTAATTCCCTTCTTTCAGCCGCCGGTTTACTCCAATCATTGCAATCTTAATAATATCCGCCGCAGCTCCCTGTATCGGGGAATTCATTGCCACTCGTTCTCCAAAAGAACGTTGCTGAAAGTTTCCCGATTTCAGCTCAGGAACCGGTCTTCTTCTTCCAAACAACGTAACCGAATATCCCTGTTCACGAGCCTGCAGTACCGCCTGATCCAGAAATTCTTTGATTCCCGGATATGTGGCAAAATAATCCGCAATATAACGGGCTGCTTCCTTCCGGGTAATACTCAGGTCCTGGCTCAATCCAAAAGAACTGATTCCATATACAATGCCAAAGTTGACTGCCTTTGCGTTTCTTCTCTGCTGATCCGTCACTTCATCAAAAGGCACATGAAAAACCTGCGACGCCGTGATGCGGTGTATGTCGCTGGCTTCCTTGTATGCCTCGATCAAATGCTGGTCACCGGAACAATGTGCAAGTACCCGTAGTTCAATCTGGGAATAGTCCGCATCCAAAAATGTATACCCTTTTTCCGGTACAAACACTTTCCGAATCATTCTTCCAAGCTCTGTCCGCACCGGTATATTCTGCAGATTTGGCTCTGTACTGCTGATTCGCCCGGTAGCCGTTATAGTCTGATTGAAAGTTCCGTGGATCCGTCCGTCATCCGCAATATAGTTTGCGAGTCCATCTGCATAAGTAGATTTGAGTTTTGTATACTGTCTGTATTCCAGAATCTGCGCCACAATCGGATGTTCCGGTGCAAGTTTCTCCAGCACATCCGCTGCCGTTGAATATCCGGTCTTCGTTTTTTTGCCTCCTGGAAGTTTTAGTTTCTCAAACAATATAACTCCAAGCTGTTTCGGAGAATTTATATTAAACGCTTCTCCAGCCATAGTATAAATACGCTGCTCCAGTTCTTCAATATGCCCCGCCAGTTTACCCCCGTATTCTTTCAGGGCTTTTGCATCAATTTTTACGCCGTTCTGTTCCATATCGTAAAGCGTAAATACCAGCGGCATCTCAATATTCAGGAACAATTCTTTCATTCCCGTATCTTCCAGCCGCTTCAATATGATATCCGGTGCCGTATATGCGGTAAAAGCTTCATAACATATTTTTACATAGAGCTCCGATTTTTCTTCGATCATTAGATTCAGATATTCTCTTGCCACATCCTCGTAAGAATAATCACTCTTCAACGGATTCAGCAAATAAGCCGCCACTTTTATGTCTATGCAGTTTCCCGGACGTATGCTCTTCAGATACTCCAGATTCCGCTTCAGATCAAACACAGAAAAACGCTCCGCATGCGCAGCTACACAAGACAGCTGTTCCAGAAGCCATTCAGCCGTCAGATTCTGGCCAGTCCGGATACAGTAGTGATCCGTCTGCGAAAAGCTGATACCGATTCCGCCTACGGCTGCCTCACCGGCAAACAATGGCAGTACTGACTCCGTATCTTTAAACACACAGGCACCGACATTCTTTGCGCTCATTGCCTTTTCTAAAATCTCTTTCGCCGCTTCTTTAGTTGTTATTTCCCGGAAATTGTCTTCAATCTGGTTGGCAGGTGCAGTTATCTGAAATCTTGACAACAGATTTTTAAACTGCAGCTTCTGAAAATACATGTATGCCTCTTCTGTGTAAATCTCTCCCAGCTTTGCATCTTCTATTTCAAATGGGAATTCTGCATTCTGGTCAATTGTGGCAAGTTCTTTACTCATAACCGCAAGATCCCAGTGCCCGCGGAGCGCATTGGACGCCCTGGGCGGTTTGATTTCATCCACATGGGCATATGCGTTTTCAATAGAATGGTATTCGGCTATAATTTTAGTTGCCGTCTTCTCCCCGATACCCGGAACTCCAGGAATATTATCGGAAGTATCGCCCATCAGAGCTTTCAGATCTATAAATTCCTCCGGTGTAACCTGATAACGGTCGGCCACATCTTTTGCATAATAATCCTCTACTTCTGTTTTTCCCTGTCTTGTCTTTGGAATCCGTATCTTTATATGTCCGGTTGCAAGCTGTAAAAGATCCCGGTCCCCGGAAATCACAGACACTTCGATTCCTTCCGATTCACATCGGTGGGCCAGCGTCCCGATCAGGTCATCCGCCTCCAGCCCCTCACATTCTATCGTCTTTATATGCATGGCGCGCAGCACTTCTTTCATGACCGGGACCTGCTGACGTAGTTCTTCAGCCATCGGCTTTCTTGTACCTTTGTAATCCGCATACATCTTATGCCGGAAAGTGGGGGCATGTACGTCAAAAGCCACTGTCAGATATTGTGGACGTTCTTCTTCCAGTATCTTAAACAGGATCATTAAAAAGCCATAAATTGCATTGGTGTGAAAACCTTCTGCATTTGTGAGATCCGGCAGACCATAGAAAGCACGGTTTAAAATACTGTGTCCGTCTATTAATACAATCTTCTCACTCATATTTATTCTCCATCTTAAATTGAACTATCTTTTACTATACACCAAAACCCGTATTTTTAAAAGAATAAGTTCATACAAAAAAATCATTGACATTCGTGAAATAAGAAGGTATAATTTCTATTGTTGTGAAGTACAGCATTATGCGGATGTGGCGGAATGGCAGACGCACAAGACTCAAAATCTTGCGGGAGCAATCTCGTGTGGGTTCAAGTCCCACCATCCGCATGAAGAAAGGGAGTTCTGTTAAGGAACTCCCTTTTTGTGACAACAATTCAATTTAAGATGGCATTACTGAGCGTTCGTATCCGTATTTCCTCCAGCATAAAAAAGACCGCCTTTACAGGCCGGTCTTTTTTAATTTGTCTCCAATTTCAAAACAATCAAACGTAGCAAAATAATCTGCGGGCGTCTCTGCTCTCCGGATCAATTTCACATTTCCGTCTTCCTGAAGGAGCAGCTCCGCCGATTTCAATTTGCCATTATAATTATACCCCATTGAAAATCCGTGAGCGCCCGTATCATGAATCACAAGAAAATCTCCCTTGTCAATTTTCGGAAGCATACGGTCAATGGCAAACTTATCGTTATTTTCACACAGCGATCCCACGATATCATATTTGTGATCACAGGGCTCCTCTTCCTTTCCCGCAACCGTAATATGATGATAAGCCCCGTACATAGCCGGGCGCATCAGATTTACAGCGCAGGCGTCTACTCCCACATATTCTTTGTGTGTATGTTTTTCATGAATCGCTCTTGTTACCAGACAGCCATACGGCCCCATCATAAATCTTCCCAGTTCCGTATAAATCTCCACATCCCCCATTCCCGCAGGAATCAATACTTCTTCATAAACCCTCCGAACGCCGTCTCCGATCATCCGGATATCGTTCGGTTCCTGATCCGGGGTGTATGGAATACCTATACCTCCGGAGAGATTAATGAATTTGATGTGGACTCCTGTATCCTTCTTCAGCTTTACCGCTACTTCAAATAAGATCTTTGCAAGCATGGGATAATAATCATTTGTTACCGTATTGCTGGCCAGAAATGCATGGATACCAAATTCTTTTGCTCCTTTCGCTTTCAGCATTTTAAAAGCTTCAAACAGCTGCTCTGTCGTCATTCCATACTTTGCGTCACCCGGATTATCCATAATATCATTGCTGATCTTAAACAGTCCGCCCGGATTGTACCGGCAGCTGATAGTTTCCGGGATATGTCCGATTGCCTGTTCCAAGAATTCAATATGCGTGATATCATCCAGATTAATAATTGCCCCAAGCCTGTCAGCATAGACAAACTCTTCTGCAGGCGTATCATTGGAAGAAAACATGATGTCCTCGCCCCTTGCTCCCACGGCCTCCGTGAGCATTAATTCCGTCATGGAGGAACAGTCGCAGCCGCAGCCATACTCCCGGAGAATCTGGATCAGGAACGGATTTGGAGTTGCCTTTACCGCAAAATATTCCCGAAATCCTTTATTCCAGGAAAAAGCGTCTCTTAACGCTCTCATATTAGCACGAATCCCTTTTTCATCATAAAGATGAAACGGGGTCGGATATTTTTCCACAATATGGTCCAGTTGATTTTTCGTTACAAACAGTTCTTTCTTCATAAAACTTCTTTAGCCTCCTGTATTGAAAGCAGCTTGATTTCGTTGGCAAGCGCATTCTTATATAATTCTACAAAATTTTTCTGACCAGAATACAGACAAGTATTCATACTTCCTTCTCCATATTCACCCGTTAACACATATTTGGAATCTGCAATAATCCCGATCTGCATACCTCTTGGGCTGCCCACATAAACTTTTGCACCGTCAAAATGAACCGGATGATCCGTTATGATCACCAGCTTTTTCTTTGCCTTTTGCAGTTCCTCTATCTCACGGACTAACAAAAGCAGGTAATTTCTGGTGCAACTGATATATACTCTTTTTTCAACCTTACATAATATGTTCCGGATCTTGTCCAGAATATTCGTAGATCCTTCTATGGTTATATATCCCTCCACATGAGTTTTTTCCATGGGCGCGTGTACAGAAAGCCAGCGCTTAGCCTCTTCCATTCTGCGGATCCGATTCTTGCAGAATTCATCAAGAGGCATCGGCACATACTTGCGGGTATTCCCTTCTTCCACCAGACAGGCAGCTCCTTTTTCTGTCATATTAGCCAGAGAGTTATACGCATTCGATCTTGATATTCCGGTGAGTTTTGAGACCTCATAACCGGTTGCTTTCCCCTCTCCAAGAAGACACTGATAGATAGTCGCTTCCTGCCTAGTCAGGCCAAACTCCATCAGATACTCCACAAACGATGTCCGTTCCACCATATCAACCGCCTCTCAATAGTAGTATTACTCAGGAACACTATAAAACAAAACCAATCTTATGTCAACACAATTAAATGAAAAAATATATCAAAAAGGCATGTGATATGCCAAACATCTCACATGCCTTTTTAAACTTCTATTCCACAACTGCAATACGCATAATATTGCTGACGCCTTCTTTTTGCCCCTGTGCATGCGGGGAAGGGATTCCTGCGGTAAGGACAATGATATCTCCGGATTCTGCCAGCTGTTTTGCAACAACCAGTTCGATAGCTCCGTTGCAAACGTCCTCTGTTGTGCTGAATTCGATAGACTTTAACGGTCTTACCCCCCAATAAATCTGCATTCTTCTTAAGGTCTCTTCATTAGGCGTGACACCGATAATCTCTGTTTTGGGTTTGAATTTAGACACAACCCTTGCTGTTGCACCTGAAAAAGTCGGCGCTATAATACATTTCGCTCTCAGATTGTTGGCCGTTGTAACCGTAGCATGGCTCAATGCGCTGGATGTGCTTTTCATCCGCTGTTCTTCAGCCCTGCGCATAATCTGCTCATAATCCAAATGTTCTTCTGTATTCTCTACAATGTGTACCATCATCTGAAGCGCTTCTATCGGATATTTCCCCTGAGCGGTTTCTCCGGACAGCATGACCGCATCGGTGCCGTCATATACTGCCGTGGCGACATCTGTTACCTCCGCCCTGGTTGGACGGGGATTGCGGATCATGGAATCAAGCATCTGAGTTGCGGTAATAACCGGCTTGTAATTATCATTACATTTCTGAATAATCATCTTCTGCAGATAAGGAACTTCTTCCGCCGGAATTTCAACGCCCAGATCGCCTCTGGCCACCATAATCCCATCCGCGCAGCGGATAATTTCTTCTATGTTCTTGATTCCTTCTGCATTTTCAATCTTTGCAATAATCGGAATATAGGGAGCTCCTAATTCCTTCAGGTAAGCCCGGATCTCCAGAATGCACTCTGCATTGCGCACAAAGGAAGCAGCGATAAAATCAATTTTCTGTTCCACTCCAAAGCGAATATCTTCTCTATCTTTCTCCGTAATAGCAGGTAACCTTACCGGAACATTCGGAACATTCACACCTTTGCGTTCTCCCAGTTCTCCGCCATTGATGATTTTACATACAATCTCATTTCCCTTCTTCTCTTTTACCTGAAGCCCGATCAGGCCGTCATCGATCAGGATCGTACTTCCAGCCTGAACATCCTCTGAAAGTCCGGCATAAGTAATCGAGACACGTTTATCATCCCCTTCCACCTCTTCCGGAGTCAGTGTGAACAATTCCCCCTCTTTCAACAGGATTTTTTTCCCGTCTTTTAATTTCCCCGTACGAATCTCAGGTCCTTTCGTATCCAACAGGATAGCGATCGGTTTCTTTTCCTCGTCGCGGACCTTTTTCACCATATCCATACGCATCTTCTGCTCCGCATGGTCTCCATGAGAAAAATTAAATCTGGCAATGTCCATTCCATTTTGAATCAGCTTGCGGATCATGTCCTCGCTCTCGACTCCCGGTCCCATCGTACAAATAATCTTCGTCTTTTTCATACTACATCTCCCTTACTATTTTACATGTGTGTGTGTAAACAGATGATCCTGGCAATATTCATAATTACCGTTGCATCTGGAGCAATACCGGAATTCAAGATTGGGATTGTCAAGTTCGGTACGCCCACATACGGCGCATTTATGTCTTGCGCCGTTCTCATAATAGTTCAAAGGCTTTCTAGCCTGCCGGATCTTAGCTTCATATTCCTTTTTCCGTTTCTTATTCTTTCTCGCAGCCATATTTCTGGAACACAAGAAGAAAAGGCACAGATTCAACAGCGATGCAAACGCTCCCAGCGCCATGGACCATCCTCCGCTTCCGCCAAACGGAAGGAAAGGCGACAAAATCGCATATGCAAAATAGAAGCCATCAATCCACGCCAGCCATTTCCCCTTCACCGGGATCGCAAAATACAGCATAAACTGCGCATCCGGAAACATCATGGCAAAAAGGAAAAACATGGACAGAATCAAAAACTGTGTATCCGTGCCGATGATAAGGCTTCCGCCTGTACAAACATACACAAGAATGCTGCAAAGCACATGAAGAATCAGTCCCTGGAATATAAATACATTAAAACGAAACGCGCCCATAATTGCTTCCATTTGTCTTCCCAACATATAATAGACATACAAAAGAATGGCGCATATGATCAAATTCGAAGACGGAGGAAGAGCTGCAAATGTGATAATCCTCCAGATCTGGCCATGAAGAATCGCCGCTGGATTCAGCGACAGATAATTTACATAAAAGAATGGATTGATGGTATAAACCGCAAATCCGATCACATACAGTACAATCAAATAATACATTAGGTTTGGAATTGCATATCTTCCAAACTTCCGTTCCAATTTATCCAGCCATGAGTTCATTTGATGTCTCCTTGATCACTAAACATTTACTGTAGACATTCTAACGTTTTAGCACTTGTTTGTCAATTCTGCCAATGAAGTTTAACACGTTTTTAATATTTATATTGATTTTTCGAATTGTCATTTATATGAATTTGTCGTATAATGTTACAGGTTGTTGAAAGATAACACATTTAATAAGAAGAAACACAACAGATCACAATATAAGGAGTTACACAATATGAGTCAAAAAGAACAATACACATTGGGAATTGATATCGGCTCAACCACAGTAAAAATAGCGGTTTTAGACATCGACGGCGAAGTGATCTTTTCCGATTATGAAAGACATTTTGCAAATATTCAGGAAACATTATCCGATCTGCTGGGCCGGGCTGTATACAAACTTGGCGCTATCCATGCCTCGCCGGTCATCACTGGTTCCGGAGGCCTTACCCTTGCAAAACATCTGGGGATTCCTTTCGTACAAGAAGTAATTGCCGTATCTACTGCTTTGCAGGATTATGCCCCCCAGACAGATGTTGCCATTGAGCTGGGCGGAGAAGATGCGAAAATTATCTATTTCGAAGGCGGAAACGTGGAACAGCGTATGAATGGCGTCTGTGCAGGAGGCACGGGCTCTTTCATCGATCAGATGGCCTCTCTTCTTCAGACGGACGCCTCTGGATTGAATAAATATGCAAAAAACTATAAAGCGCTGTATTCTATTGCTGCCCGATGCGGTGTATTCGCGAAATCCGATATTCAGCCGCTGATCAATGACGGAGCGTCCAAAGAAGACCTGGCCGCTTCTATTTTCCAGGCAGTGGTTAATCAGACCATCAGCGGCCTGGCCTGTGGAAAACCGATCCGCGGACATGTCGCTTTTCTGGGCGGCCCTTTACACTTTCTTTCCGAACTCCGGGAGGCTTTTGTGCGGACCTTAAATCTGGATGACGAACACACCATCGCGCCGACCCATTCCCATCTTTTTGCCGCTATCGGCTCTGCCATGAATTCAAAGAAGGATCTGGACGTGTCGCTCCGGGAACTTCAAAACCGCCTGGAAGGCAAAATCAAAATGGAATTTGAAGTGGACCGTATGGAACCGCTCTTTTCAAGCGAAGCGGATTATCAGGCTTTTCAGGAACGCCATGCCAGACACCAGGTCCCTATCAAGGATCTGGCATCCTATCAGGGTAAGGCATTCTTAGGAGTCGATGCAGGATCCACCACTACCAAGGCTGCCTTGGTGGGTGAAGACGGTACACTTTTATATTCTTTCTATCACAACAACGAGGGGGATCCTCTGGGAACTACCATCCAGGCAATTAAGGATATATACAGCAAATTGCCTGAAAAAGTGGAAATTGTCCACTCTTGCTCCACCGGTTACGGCGAGGCCCTGATCAAAGCTGCCCTTCTTCTTGACGAAGGCGAAGTAGAAACCGTTTCCCACTATTATGCAGCTTCCTTTTTTGAACCGGATGTAGACTGTATCCTGGATATCGGCGGTCAGGACATGAAATGCATTAAGATTAAAAACCAGACTGTTGACAGCGTCCAGCTGAACGAAGCATGTTCATCTGGCTGCGGGTCTTTCATCGAGACATTTGCCAAATCTCTCAATTATACTGTCGAAGATTTTGCACACGAAGCATTGTTCGCCAATCATCCCATCGATCTTGGAACCCGATGCACTGTTTTTATGAATTCCAAGGTAAAACAGGCACAAAAAGAAGGTGCTTCTGTTGCAGATATTTCTGCCGGCCTTGCCTATTCTGTAATTAAAAATGCTTTATTCAAAGTCATCAAGGTATCCGACGCATCTGAACTTGGCAGACACATCGTTGTACAGGGAGGCACATTTTATAACAACGCGGTTTTACGCAGTCTGGAAAAAATCGCAGACTGTGAAGTGATACGTCCGGATATTGCCGGTATCATGGGTGCGTTCGGCGCTGCTTTGATTGCCCGGGAGCGTTA
Source organism: uncultured Lachnospiraceae bacterium (assembly GCA_949287925.1). Classification (GTDB taxonomy): domain Bacteria; phylum Bacillota; class Clostridia; order Lachnospirales; family Lachnospiraceae; genus Merdimonas. The sequence goes on along the minus strand of CASEIR010000006.1, from coordinate 5,232 downwards.
TGTGGAATGTGAAGGCACTACTATGCTGCCTATCGACGAGATTGAATCCTTGGAATACTCCACTACCATGACCAAATGCCGCGGATGTACCAATAACTGCAGGCTGACCATTAATCATTTCAGCGGCAACCGTAAATTCATCACCGGAAACCGTTGCGAACGTGGTCTTGGTAAGGAAAAATCTACAAACAAGTTGCCTAATTTATTTGAATATAAATTCAATCGCTATTTCAATTACGAACCGTTGTCCGAAGCAGACGCATCCAGAGGAACCATGGGAATTCCGCGTGTTCTGAACATGTATGAGAACTATCCGTTCTGGTTCACGTTTTTCCATACGCTGGGCTTCCGTGTAGTATTATCACCAGCATCTACACGGAAGATCTATGAACTGGGAATCGAATCCATTCCGAGTGAATCTGAATGTTATCCGGCAAAACTAGCTCACGGACATGTACAATGGTTGATTAACCAGGGCATAGAGCATATCTTCTACCCCAGCATTCCTTATGAGCGGAACGAATTTGAGGATGCAAATAATCATTACAACTGTCCAATCGTAACCTCCTATCCGGAAAACATCAAGAATAATATTGATGCGATTGTAAACAATGAGGTGGATTTTATTCATCCGTTCCTTTCTTTCCAGAGCGAGGAAACCATTTCTTACCGACTGATCGACGAACTGTCGGATAAATTTGCCATTCCTGCAGACGAAATCAAAACAGCTGTACATAAAGCTTGGATGGAACTGGCTTCCTGCCGGGAAGACATGCGCAAAAAGGGAGAAGAAACACTTCAGTTCCTGAAGGAAACCGGGAATCGGGGCATCGTCCTTGCCGGACGCCCCTATCATATCGATCCAGAGGTCAACCACGGACTGCCGGAGATGATCAATTCCTATAATATTGCCGTATTGACAGAGGACTCCATCTCCCATCTTCATCCGGTAGAGCGTCCGCTGAATGTAATGGATCAGTGGATGTACCATTCCCGTCTGTACGCAGCGGCTAATTATGTAAAAACGACTGACAATCTGGATCTGATCCAGCTGAATTCTTTCGGGTGCGGTCTGGACGCAGTCACTACCGATCAGGTAGCAGATATTTTGAACGGTTCGGATAAGATATACACCTCTCTGAAAATTGACGAGGTAAACAACCTTGGAGCAGCCAGGATCCGTGTAAGATCTCTCCTGGCAGCCATCCGTGTAAGAGAAAAACGCGGAAGGGAACGGCAGATCCATTCTTCTGCTATTGAAAAAGTTGTGTTTACCGAGGAGATGCGCAAGAACTATACCATCTTATGTCCACAGATGTCACCCATTCACTTTGAGCTTCTGGAACCAGCGTTTGCGGCTTCCGGCTATCACATTGAGGTTTTGCCTAACGACAACAAACAGGCCGTCGATGTGGGGCTGAAATACGTCAACAACGACGCCTGCTATCCTTCTTTGATGGTTGTCGGCCAGATTATGGACGCCATTCTGTCCGGAAAATATGATACCAATAAAATCGCGGTAATCATCAGCCAAACCGGAGGCGGTTGCCGTGCTTCCAACTACATCGGATTTATCCGACGCGCATTGAAAAAAGCCGGATACGCACATATTCCGGTTATTTCTCTCAACCTAAGCGGATTGGAAGGAAATCCGGGATTCAAGCTGACTCCCGGTCTGGTCCTGCGCAGTATGTACGCAGCGGTTTTCGGAGACATTTTCATGAAATGTGTATACCGGATCCGTCCTTACGAGGCAGTTCCCGGCTCCACCAATGCCATGCATCAAAAATGGAAAAAGGTATGCTCAGAATTTGTTGCCCAGAAATATCCTTCCAGAACTAGGTTTAAAAAACTATGCAAAGAAATTATCTCAGATTTTGACAACAATATTGAACTTCTGGATATCAAAAAGCCAAGAGTCGGCGTGGTTGGTGAGATTCTGGTAAAATTCCTTCCGGCAGCCAATAACTATCTGGTAGACTTGCTGGAAAGCGAAGGTGCGGAGGCCGTAGTGCCGGATCTTCTGGACTTTCTGCTCTACTCCTTCCACAACCAGAATTTCAAGGTGTCCCATCTGGGTATGAAAAAATCAAAAGCGACCATGGGAAATCTGGGAATCAAAGCACTGGAATGGTTCCGGGCACCTGCAACCAAAGCGTTCCAAGAGAGCAGACATTTCAATCCGCCAGCCGACATCAAAGAACTCGGCCGCATGGCTTCAGAAATCGTGTCTCTTGGCAATCAGACCGGCGAGGGCTGGTTCCTGACCGGCGAGATGCTGGAGCTGATCCACAATGGCGCTCCGAATATCGTGTGCACACAGCCGTTCGCCTGCCTGCCCAACCACGTAGTGGGAAAAGGCGTCATCAAAGAACTTCGCAGACGGTATCCAGAATCCAATATTGTGGCAATCGACTTCGATCCGGGCGCCAGCGAAGTAAATCAGCTGAACCGGATCAAACTGATGCTCTCTACTGCAAATAAAAATCTTGCAAAAGCCGGACAATAAATATAACAACGTAAAAACCTTACTGTAGCACGTTGTAAGTATACAGTAAGGTTTTTTACGTTGGATCTTTCTTATCTCCACAGAGTTGTAGCATGTCTGCCGCGGTAATGGAAAATAACAGCAATAGGATTCAGTAACCGATTCACAGATGCCACCGCATAATATCTGTTATAGACATATACATCCTTTATGACAGAAGTCCAATAGATTCCAACATAAAGAGAGCTCATCAATGCCATTACAAATACCGGAAAGCCATTCCCCGTACTCAGTTTTAAAATCATTCCCAACACTCCCGAACCTGACACAGCAAGCAACATTGTATGCCATTCTTTTTTGATCCAGTCTGCTCTTTTCTCACTTATCCACCAAAGACACAACGTATAAATAATCAGATACATCTGGATCAAAGGGATGCCAAAGGCCAGCTCCCGATAAAGTTTTATATATGCAAAATACGTCAGCTCATAGATAACCATCTGCAGTAAAACAGGCCAGAAAACAGATACCAGAGCCAAAATCATCGCGTGAACCTTTATACTTCCTGACCAATAAGTTGCAATACTTGCAAAAACCAGCAAAAGAATCATAAACCAGATGACTATCCCGGATGTTTCACCGGACGCAGGATTCAAAGTCATGCATTTAAGAAAAACAAGCGTAACGATCAGATGAAGTAAATATCCGGCCACTAATAATATTGTCATATGGCGGTGCATCTGTCTGACAGACAAGTTGACTTCTACCATCTCCGATGCGAAGATCTCTCCCAAATGTTTTCTCCATATGTCCGCACTTTCTTCAAAAACAGATTCATCCAATGATTCCAGTTTAGCTCCGTCCCGGAGAATTCTTTCACAGACAGCCCGTATTTCCTTCAACTGTATCTCCTCAGCATTGATTGTATTCAGACGATCCTGAATCACAGATTCAACAGATCTCTTATTATGAAAGATCATTTTAATGTCTTCAACAGGAATTCCCAAAGCCCGGAAGATTTTAATCTGATTCAGACGTTCAATGATTTCCTCATCATATTCTCTGTAATTATTCTGTGAGTTTCTCCCGGGTAAAAGCAATCCTTCTTTTTCATAAAATCGAATATTGGCGGAAGGAATTCCCGTAAGCTTTTCTGCATCTTTGATTTTCATACAAATCACCTCCTTTTTTCTGTATTTAGCCATGGGCAAAACTCCACACATCCAGTATTTATGCGGGTTTGCGAGGCATGGCAAACCTCTTTATCACTCCAAATTTATAGAAACAATCAGCTCCAAATGGTATCATTAAGTTGTCAAAATCAATTCACCGAAAGGAGCTGATTGTTATCTATCGTCAAGAAATTTTGCAGGACATCCGTCTTTTTACTTCTCAACCTGTTGCTAAGTTTTATGATTTCCTTTTCCTCAACCTGGATCTTTCCTTTATTCCGGAATTCCCAAAAACCGGACGGAAAGGATTTTCCAACCACGCCTTGATCTGCTCTTTCATTGTCATGAAATGCGAAGGTTTCTCTATGATTTCTGATCTTGTTGACTATCTCAACAACAACCTTCTCATTGCTCATTACTGTGGTTTTGATATCTCAAGACCACTGCCTTCTTATTGGACTTTTGACCGCTTCCTCAAAAACTTTGACAATGATCTTCTTTCCGCCATCATGGAATCGCAGGTATTGCTTCTCGCCGAGAAGGGAATTGTTGATACCTCATTTATCGGTTTGGATTCCACCCCGATTTCCGCAAATACTTCCCAAAATAATCCGAAATCCTTTGTATCAAATAAATTCAAGCCGGATCATCAGCCAACCGCCGATGCTGACTGTAAACTCGGTGTACATACCGCTTCCAACCAAACCAATGAGAAAAAATACGAATTCTATTGGGGCTACAAAAACCATGTCCTTGTGGACTGTATTTCAGGGCTTCCCATTTACGAAATCACTACCACTGCCGAAGCTGCTGATTCCTCTGTCGCCCTCGATATCCTGGCAGATACCCATCGATTTCTTCCCATTACGGAATGTACCTTCCTCGCTGATAAAGGCTATGATGTCAAAAACATTTATAATCAGATCAGCCAGCTTTACAATGGGGAATGTATCATTCCTTTAAATAAACGTAATACCAAAAATCCGAAGCTGCTCCCACAGGGGAACCCTGTCTGTGAAGCAGGTCTTGCCATGTGGAAAGACGGCAAATTTTCCGACAACGGGCGTACACGTCAAAAATTCTGCTGCCCACTGAAAAATTCCAAAAACGAGGTCTGTCCCTGCCATCATAAAAACTTCTATAATGGAAAGAAGCATCGCGGCTGTACGAAATACATCACAGTTCCTGATGATTTAAGACTCTCCATTGACCGTGACAGTCAATATTTCAAAAACACCTATTCTCTACGGACTGAATGCGAACGATACAATTCCCGCTTTAAAAACACCGGGCAGGAACGTATGTGGGTACGGAATCAGGCATCTGTCACAAACCTCAACACCCTTGCACATATCAGTCTGCTGGCTGTTGCCGTTGCCGCCGTCACTACGCAGGCAGACCAGTCATACAGGAAATTAAAATCCATAAAGCGGATTGCCTGATATCGTTATTCCTATATAGCCATTGCAGCGTAGGTTTTGGACTTACGTCAGCTTTGCTATGCCATGAAATAATCTTTTCCTGGATTTTATGGGCTGACTGCCAAAATTCAAATTTCTATTAAGATGTTTT
>CASEIR010000005.1 GCA_949287925.1 uncultured Lachnospiraceae bacterium | reverse complement strand
CAAGGACTTGATACCGTCATAGGAGGCGTCCAGCCCCGGCTCAAGGGACAGCACGATCTTTTCGTAATTGTCCCGGATCTTTTGTAATGGGGCAAGCTCCCGCTTGCGGACATCTTCGCTCTGCATAGATTCCGTTACCTGGATATAGAGCTTGTCGTCAGCAGTGGTGGCGATGAAGTCTACCTCTTGATTGTCAATCTTCCCGATGGCCACGTCATAGCCCCGGCGGAGCAATTCGAAGTAGAGCACATTCTCAATAGCGTGTCCGCTATCCCGGTTGCGGAATCCCAGCAAGAAATTCCGAAGTCCGATGTCCACGATATAGTACTTGCCCAGCGTGCGCAGGTATTCCTTGCCCTTGATGTCAAACCGCTTGATTTCGTAGAAGAAGTAGCTTTCCAGCAGCGCGGCGATATAGGCCTGCACCGTGTGGGTGCTGGGGGTCCCTCTGCGTTTGCCATCCTCCAGGAGTCCCTCGTTCATCAGCGTGTTGCCAATAGAGGAAACTGAAACACTGCTGCCAATGTTGTCCGCAAGGAACAGGACAATCTTACGCAGAAGCGCAGAGTCGGTGATCTGACGCTGGCCGCGCCGTTTTTCCCGCTCCAGGATATCCCGTACTACCACGGTCGAGTAAATGCCTTCCAGAAGAGACAAGGATTTTTCCTGATCCAATCCGATGTCCGCGATTCCAGGCATCCCGCCAAAACGCATATAGGCGTCAAACACCTCCCGCAGGTCATAGCGTTCTCCGTTTTGATCAAACACTTGCCGGTGAGTTCCGCCCAAGGCGCTGCTGGTTTCCCGCACTTCAAAGTTGTGGAAGTCCAGGAACTCCCGGAATGAGAGCGGCAGCATTTTGATCTCCACACATCGTCCGGAGAGATAGGTGGAATACTCGGAGGACAGCAGGTAGGCATTGGAGCCGGTAATGTAGATGTCGCAGTCCAAGTCTACCCGGAAGGAATTGACCGCGTCTTCCCAGGCGTCTATCCGCTGCAGCTCGTCAAAGAAGAGGTACATCCGCTTGCCCGGAATGGCTTTCTCCTTTACGTAGTGGTATACCTCATCCGAGGTCATGCTCCGAAAATCGTGGGATTCAAAGTTCATCTCCACGATCTGTTCCTGTCCTATGCCGGTTTCCCACAAATGCCGAATCATCAGCTTTAGCAGGCTGGATTTGCCGCAGCGTCGGATACCGGTGATAACCTTTACTGGTTCCGTGTCCTGGAAACCGATCAGCTTTTTCAAGTATCGATCACGGTTCTTGAGTTCATGTGATTCTATCATGGCGCATTCCTCCTGTCGCTCCTATCATAGCACAAACCCTCGATGAAATCAAGTTTATGCTATCAATAGCACAAACTTATCATTTTCGACAAAAAATGCACTGTCAGATAAACAACAGACCCCGGCTGTCATAAACCGAAGCGCCTGAATCGTTCCCACAACGAATTGCACGGTCAAGCCCCATAATGGTGGCGATTGCTCCATCTATTTTTTTCTGTAGATTTTTCCTTGTCTGCCTTGATGTTGCCCGCCGGATCGGAACGGATGAAGATGTTGTCCATCATCCACCGCAGCACCGGGTGCCCACCGTGGGCAAGTTTTCCCTCCAGCACCAGCTTCATCAGTTCCTTGGTCGGTGGGGACATATCCTTAAACCCCTGCCCGAAGGGAACGACTGTGAATCCCATGCCTTCCAGGTTCTGCACCATCTGCACGGCTCCCCAGCGGTCAAAGGCGATCTCCCGGATATTGAACCGTTCTCCTAACTGCTCGATAAATTTCTCAATGTAGCCGTAATGCACAACATTGCCCTCAGTAGTCATCAGTACACCTTGCTGTTCCCACAGGTCATGCGAATATTTTATAATGCTAATAGCAGTGTTGATACCCAATATGGTATATGCTTTTGTCCTGAAGCGAAATGGATATAAGCAACGTGATTTATTTTTCTGGAACATGACATTGAAATTATCGCATATTCCGATTTACATACTGATATTTATGTTAGGTGTTTTTATGGGGATGATGATTCTTGGTATAATGGCGATTCCATTTTTGGTCTTATTTGATTATTCATTATTATTATCATCAAGCATGTATGGTATAAGCGGTCTTAGTTATGTATCGAATAGAAGTTCACTTTCAAAAAAGCAAGTGATTATTTGCGGAATATGCCAGTTTATTTTTGTGCTTGATGTTTTAAGTGCAATTTACTTATTTGGGAAATTTAGGAAAGAAACATAAAATTCCAAAATTAAACAGAAAGAATGTAGTTCAACAATTTACTGCGGCTGGCAGCAGCTGATGTGGCGATTGCGAGAAAAAGCAATTTGTGTGTATTCCTGCTGAAGAAAAGAGGAAAGGAGAATTGAAAGAATGAAAGCAGTTGTTTATAAGGGAAATGGACAGATCGCTCTGGAAGAGCGCCCCATGCCGCAGATCTTGGATGAGAGAGACGCCATTGTCCGGGTGACGCTTACCACGATCTGTTCCAGTGATATTCATATCAGACACGGAGCGGTGCCTGCAGCAGTTCCGGGGACCATACTGGGTCATGAATTTGTGGGTGTGGTGACGGCTGTGGGAAACAGAGTGAAAAAGGTAAGGCCGGGAGACCGAGTAGCAGTGAATGTAGAAACTTTCTGCGGAGAGTGCTTTTTCTGTAAGAAAGGTTTTGTAAATAATTGTACAGATGAAAATGGCGGCTGGGCGCTGGGATGCCGCATCGATGGAGGGCAGGCGGAATACGCCAGGATACCGTTCGCGGATAACGGGCTCACCGTTATACCGGAGGGGGTGACAGACGAGCAGGCCCTCTTTAACGGCGATATTCTTTCGACCGGATACTGGGCTGCGAGGATCGGAGAAATTAGTCCTGCGGACACGGTGGCCGTGATCGGCGCCGGACCAACGGGGCTTTGCACCATGCTCTGCGCCAGATTGTATACACCGGCCAAGATCATAGCGATCGATACGGACGAATGCCGGCTGGATCTTGCGAATAGCAGAAATCTGGCGGATATTACGCTTGTGCCGGGCAGAGATGCTCTTGAGGATACGGTTAGAAAAGTGACTGGAGGAAGGGGCGCCGATACCGTATTTGAAGTGGCCGGAGGGAAAGATACATTTGAAATGGCGTGGGAGATTGCCAGACCCAATGCGGCTGTGGTTATTGTGGCGATGTACGAGGAGCCGCAGGTACTGCCGCTTCCGGATATGTACGGAAAAAATCTTGTATTTAAGACCGGAGGAGTCGATGGCAGCTTCTGTCAGGAAATTATGGATCTGACGGAGTGCGGGAAGCTGGATACAGAATTCCTCATCACTCACAGATGTGATCTGGAGCATATTCTGGAAGCGTACGATGTGTTTGAGAACAAAAAAGATCACGTAGTGAAATATGCGATATTTGTAAACGATTGAGTAAGACTCTCAAGAAGGGGAAGACAAGGAGAGAAAATGAAGATTTATGAAATGGAGGCGGGATTTCATACAATCGCAGCTGTAGCAGAGTACTCTATTGACCGTCGGTTTGCGGAGGGAAGACCAGACGAATTAGACCGGGAGCAGTTGATGGAATATGTGAAAAAGATTCGGGAGAAGATAGTTGAGCAGAATATGGAGAAACCGGAAATTCCGGGCAGCTATCCTTATAAAGAGCGGGGAGGTGCTGGTATGGCGCCCGCACCGGACAAGGAGTGTGTAAATTGCGGAAAATGTGCAGAGCAGTGTCCGGTTCAGGCTATTGATACTGTAAATCCTCAAAAGGTGGATCGTGAGGCGTGTATCTCTTGTATGCGCTGTGTTTTTGTGTGTCCGCATTTTGCACGAAAAGTGAATGCCGACGTGTTGACAGCTGTCAGGCAAATCAAAAGCCATCCAGGAAAGCTCGTTTCATTGTAAAGTATATTCTAGACTGCTATAATGGTCATATGAAAATGCATGACAGATTAAGGGGAATCACGATATGAATATGAAGGAAATTTCGATTACGGATTTTGAAAATGTGAAAATTGGCAGCAGTGAAAATGAAGAGGCAGGAACAGGATGCACGGTCTTTGTTTTTGAACAAGGAGCAGCGGCTGGTCTGGATGTGCGAGGAGGCGGTCCGGCGTCAGAAGAAAGCGAGCTGCTTAAACCGGTTGCGGCGGCGCAGGAAATTCATGCGATTGTTCTTGCCGGCGGAAGCGCGTTCGGACTCGAGGCGGCCGGAGGAGTCAGGAAGTATCTGGAAGAAAAGGGAATCGGATTCCCGGTGGGAGTTACCAGGGTTCCGCTGGTCTGTCAGTCCTCGCTGTTTGACCTGACGGTGGGAGACGCTTTTACACGCCCGGATAAGGAAATGGGGTATGAAGCCTGTAAAAATGCGGATCGAGGAAATTATAGGGATGGAAATTACGGAGCGGGAACGGGAGCCACTGTCGGAAAATGGAAAGGAATGGATTTCTGTATGAAATCGGGAATCGGAAGCTATGCGGTAGAATTGGGCGAGCTTAAGGTCGGAGTGGTTGTGGCAGTCAATGCGCTGGGAGACGTCTACGACTGGAAAAACGGGAAAAAGATCGCCGGTCTTCTAGGGGAAGATGGAACCGGATTCCTGGACTCCGAAAAAGAGATCTTTCAGACCCAGGAAGTGATCGAGAATAAATTTACTGGGAACACGACGATTGCAGTCGTGATCACCAACGCGAAATTTGACAAAACGAAACTGTGTAAGATTGCGGGTATGGCGCATGACGGATATGCAAGGGCCATACGTCCGGTTCATACGACGGCGGACGGTGACAGCATTTATGCCGTGTCAGTGGGAGCGGTAGAAGCAGATCTGGATCTGGTGGGTACGCTCAGCGCCAGGGTAATCGCAGAAGCGATTATAAGGGCAGTGGAAAATGCTGACAGTGCCTATGGTTATATATGTGCGAAAGATTTATACCAGAAGAATTGTTGAATATAAAGAACCGCAGTAGTTTGTTAAATTTTCGATACCAGGTTCTTTATCATTATAGTAGTTATAGAAGTTGTAGATATGAAAAGGCGGCAGAGTATGCCGCCTTAAGTTTATTATTTGCTTTGGCATGTCAGAAGCTATTTCATGCTCTGAGAGAATTTCTGTTTTGCTTCAGTAATCTTTTTCTCCTCAGCCGGAGGCGTTTCATACATACCCCGCTGGTGCATCATCTGGAACACGTCGTTGGAAATCTTGTGTTCCTGTTCCAGAATGTTCATCATGGTTCCTTGCAGGTCTGTGTGTACGCATTCTCCTGCAAACGTGTTGAATTTTTCAGTGGCGGATTTCTGCGCGGAAAGCCCGTCCGCAAGGATTTCTTTATCGGTAAATTCCTGCATAATGCTACCTCCTATTTCAGATATTCATACAGCGCATTAAAATGTGTCTGATGCTTCTGTGAGATCTGTTCATATTTTTCTTTAATTTCCGTATCTTCCGTTTGCGTTGCAAGCATAGAGAACTTTTTGGTCAGTAATTCTTCATCAGCAAGCAGATCATTAAGAGCAGATAACTCTTTTTCTGATAGTTGAGACATGACATATCCTCCTTTTTTTTATTTTTCTATGATAGAGTGTGCGTAATTTCGATTTTTATGCTATACTGCCGTCATAACGATAATGAGGTAAACAATATGGAAGTACAGTATTATAAGCTGTGGAAACAGCCTAGAGACATGGAAATGAAAAAAGCCGTTTTATCCAGAGCGGCAGGTGTTTCATCTGCCATCATCATGCTCAAAGATAAAATAAAAAAGCGGAGTTTCCTAACCGCCTTCTTTGCGGTCTATATGTTTGAATATATGGTGACGCTTACCTTTATCGATCAGAATAATATTGGCGTTTCCGATTCTTTCTGGCAGCTGGCACTGCATTATATCGATTATGTGCTTGTGGCTGCGGGATTTGTATTTTTTGCTTTGCTGCGCAAAATTTTCAAGGATGAGAAGATGAGGGTCCGGTTGTTGATATTGCCAAATCTGGTGTATGTCCTGAGCGTGATTACGCTATACTTTTTACAATCTGTGATCGCTTATTCCATTATGGCGATGCTGGCTGCTTTTTCTTTGGGAGTGCTTGGCGGGATGGTGTATTTTTGTATGTCCCTGGCTCTGGCTCAGACTTCTTATATGGGAAAAGTTATGGCAGTCGGCGCCTCTTTGGCGGTTTTGCTTCAATACCTGCTGCAGGAGCATCTGAATATGATGTTTGGGATTCCGGTCGCGCTTGCTTTGGGGTTTTCGGCAACGCTCTGGCTTGCTGTCAGGAAACCGTGGGCATGGCTGGGGGAAGACTGTCTGCCCTATGAGAAGGAATCTTCGGAATTAAGAAAAGATATACGCAGAAAACTGCTGATACTGTCGGTGACCGTTGTCGCCCTTTCTGTTATTGGGACATTTTATGATACGCAGATGACGCGTCTGAATGTGCAGACAAATTATCAGGAATTCGATTATTACTCATGGCCGAGGCTGTTTGTCATAGCCGGATATGTTCTGATCGGATTCATAGGCGATATTAAGAAACAAAAATACGTCCCGATAGCGACATTGTGCGTAGCGCTGTTTGCTGTGTTTAACCCGATTTTATTTGGCGATCTGGAAGACTATTATTTTAATATGTGTCTTTACTATACCTGCCTTGGGGCAAATATTGCCTATTACAACTTAATGTTCTGGAACATTGCGCAAAAGACCGGACAGCCTGAACTCTGGGCCGGTATGGGACGGGTCATCAGCGGACTGGCAGATTGCGTCCTGGCCGCGGCGTGTATCGCAGATCTTCCGCTGAATATCATTATCGGGATCGATATTCTGATGTTTATCGTGTTAGTCATTTCACTGGCGGCAGGCGGGTATCTGCTGATCGGCCAGAAGACGGAAAAACTGGAGCAAGGCATGAGTCCGGAAAGGGAGTCAGCCCTGACGCCGCAGCAGCGGCTGAAGCTGTATGCAGAGAGCCATTCTTTGACGCCCCGTGAAACAGAAGTCCTGGAAAAGCTGCTGACAACAGAGGATGGTGTGCAGGAAATAGCAGACAGCCTTTATATTTCCCGCCGCATGCTGCAGCGGTATATCGCTTCCATTTACGAAAAAACGGAGACAAAAACCCGTATCGGGCTGTTCCAAAGCTATGCAGGATTTGGAAAGAAAGAAAAATAGAACAGATTCTCAAAGGCGCTGTTTTTATCCGAAAGCAGCGCCTTTTTCATGTATTTTATGAAAATGGCACACATGTGAACCCCCTGTTTTTGAAGAATGGCACGGATGTGGACTGCAATAATACAAGGTTTCCATGTAGAATACTGGGATGAAATGACCATTTAAAAAAACAAATCAAAGGAGATCATGTGTTATGAAAAAGATTCAAACAAGGCTGATGGCATTACTCTTTTGTATATGCCTGACTGCGGTACTTTTACCGGTTACCGCTTTCGCGGCACAGCCGACGGTGATGTTCGGCGATTTCTGTAGAAACACGAGGACCGAAGTTCAGGTGGAATTTACCAGCGATACTACGGGTGAGTATTATTATGCTGTGACAGACCCGGCTGAATCAACGGCGGCACCCAATATCGACACCTCCGGCGCAGGCATACCCTGTACGGCGAATAAGAAAGTAACAGTTACCGTTGATGACGTACCTACCACCAGTGAATGTACGTTCTGGCTGGTTGTCAAGGGCGAGGACGGCACCGTAAGTGAAACAGTTCAGACAACTATTCCGGAATGGGACTGGTGGACATTAGATGAGTATGGAATCCTGACCCTCGAGTCCGACAAGGGTCTTACCTACTGGAACAACTGGCTGAGCAGTCAGGATTTGTATTATCAGTTCTATTATAAGCAGTCCGTTAACGGCGTGAATATCTGGAAAGATGTCACCAATGTGAAAGGCGACAGCTTCCTGGCAAGCGAATATCCGAACCTTGCCGCCTATACGGTGGAAGACGGCAATACAGAGTATTGCGTGGAGGATGGCGTTCTGTATAACATAAGCAAAACATGGCTTGTGGCCTACCCCGGAGGGAAAACCGATACGGATTTTACCGTTCCGGACACCGTAACGAGCATTAGCAGTAAAGCTTTTTATGGCAACACGAAATTGAAAAATATCACGGCAAACAAAGTGGGGATTGTGTCGCAGGCTTTTGCCGGGAGCGCCATTGAAACCTTTTCCGCAAATGAAATTGTTCGTATTGCCGATTGGGCTTTCTACAACTGTAAAAAACTCACTACAGTAACCGTGAAGGGCGGAGAAAGCTTCTACATTGATATGTACGCCTTTGAAAACTGCACGTCTCTCACGTCTTTTCCGTTTGATATGATTTCTGACAGCGGGTTAAGGGCGTTCAAAGGCTGCTCTTCCCTGACGGAGATACAGGCTCCCAATCGTGTCAACGATTCTATGTTTGCCGACTGCACCGGTCTGACGAAGATCACCGTTCCCGATACCGTTACCCTTATTGGCAACTATGCGTTTGAAGGCTGTACCAGTCTGATCAGCGTAACTTTTGAAGGCGCTACACCGCCGACAATTTTTAGTACTGCGTTTAAACCTACACAGCCAGCCTTCCGCATCCATGTGCCGGAAGGCTCGGAGGATGCATATATTGAGGAGTTGGGAGAGGATTTCGCGCCGTACATATTGGACAATATTCAGCAATATCCTCTCTATGTCAACGGCGAGCGTATCCGCAGCGACAACCTGACCGTAGTCTGCGGGGACGGCACGGCAGCGTTTGACCCGGCTGCCAATACCCTTACGCTGACAAATGCATCCATTACCAAATACGGCGGCGAATACGGCTATAGGGGAGCCATCAACTCAGGTTATGAAAATCTTACCATCGTATTGGTGGGAGACAATACGATTAATACCAATGGCGACAGCATCAACACAGATGTGGGGTGCAATCTCGTTATAACTGGCGACGGTACTCTTACCACAAACGGTCAATTGGATCTGGGCCGGAGCTCAGGTTATGGCGGTAACAATGATACCGGCGATCTGACCATCGATGGAGCAACCGTCAATGTGGGGACTTATCTCTTTGTTCACCACAATATTACATTTAAAAACGGGGCAAAGGTAACTGTGGCGGGTAAGATTACCGCCAATCACCAAAGTATACTTACGGTGGAGGGAGCGGATACCAATGTTACGGCAAACGCTCTTTCCCTGGGAAATGGAAGCGGTTCAGATCAGACGGAGTGTAAGTTTGTGCTTAACGACGGTAATTTAACCTTAAAAGACGGTGTTGAATACTATGAGGATCCCAAAACTGCAGTGTATTTTGACCCGAACGAACAGGGGAGTATTGAACTGAATGGCGGTACGTTTATCACAGAGTCCGACTGTAAAGTGACAAATGCACTGGTTGAAAATATTACCGTTGCAGACACACTGGCTATTTATACCGGAAGCTGGGAGGACGGAAATCTCAAGATCGCCCTTCATGAACATAACCTTACACGGGTTCAGGGAAAACCGGCTACCTGCACCGAAGACGGAACGAAGGATTACTATACCTGTTCTGTCTGCAACAAAGCCTTTGAAGATGAAGAAGGTACTACTGAGATCAAAGATCTGGATACGTGGAAAGTTATTCCTGCCGGACATACGCCGGCTTCTGACTGGAGCAGTGACGGAGAGAATCACTGGAAGATCTGTACGGTTTGTCAGAATGAAATCGAAGGAACCAAAGCAGCCCATACCTCTACCGGAACAAATGCCGCAACCTGTCAGCATAAGGCCGTGTGTGATGTCTGCGGAGTAGAGTACGGCGATTTAGCGGCTCACAATCCATCTACCGTCTGGTCTTGTGATGAAACCGGGCACTGGCATACCTGTCAGACGCAGGACTGTACAGAAAAGTTTGATATTGCAGCACATATCCCGGATCATGAAGGACATGCGACCGAGGAATATGCTATCCGATGCACGGTATGTGCTTATACGATTGAACCACAGCTTGCCCATACGCATGTGTTTGACCGGGAAGTAGCAACGGATGCATATAAGGCAACGAATGCGACCTGTCAGGCCAAAGCTACCTATTATAAATCCTGTAAATGCGGTGAGAAGGGAACAGAAACCTTTGAGTATGGTGAACTGGGGGCTCATAATTTCAAGTGGGTAATTGATAAAGAAGCCACAGCGACCGAAAAGGGCTCCAGGCATGAAGAATGCACGATTTGCGGTTACAAGAAAGAGGCGGTTGAAATTCCGGTTATCGAGACACCGGATGATGAGAAGCCTTCTGCCGGGGCATCAGGTGATGAAAAACCTGCTGCCGGAACATCGGCAGAATCGGACAAGTCAGGCGATACAAGCGCTCAGAAAACCGGAGATAACAGCAATCTGATTCTTTGGATTGCAGTGCTGCTTGTGTCTGGAAGTTTGGTTGGCGCAGCGTCAATTCGCAAAAAAAATAAATCGGCAAGACATAAATAACCGAAAAAAGTGCAAGGCGGCGAAGTAAAATTCGCCGCCTGATTTTTGTATGTAATGACTGTTCATTTATGTAATATTTTGCTAAACTGTATGATAAAGCCTGGGTATTTCCGTCCGGCGGGACGGACCGCTGTGCCATTGCCATTACGCCGGAGGATCTCTGCAAGGCAGCCGGATGCAGCGGGATCGTTGACGTATGCAAGTAACGGGGCCGGGGATCTTTCAATGAAGACAGGAGATTCAGAGAATATGACAGAGGAGAGACTGATGCTGGATAAACAGAAAACGTTGGAGAAGAATTATCCGTTTTGGCCTCATCTGACGGATGAGGAGAAGAAGAGGCTGACAGAGAACTGCGTGGCGAAGACATATGAAAAGGGCGAGATGATCCATCGCTCGGAGGAGCAGTGCAAGGGCGCCATCCTGCTGCTGGACGGCCAGTTGAGGGTCTATATTGTATCGGAAGAGGGAAGAGAGATTACCTTATTCCGTATCCGGGAAGGGGAATCCTGTGTAATGTCGGCTTCCTGCCTGCTGGATTCCATCGCCTTTGACATGATGATCGAAGCGGTGCAGAAGACGGAAGCTCTGATTATACCGGTTCATGTTCTGCATCCGGTGATGGAGCAGAATCCTTATGTGGGACTCTATTTATATAAAGCTGCAACGGAGCGGTTCTCAGATGTGATGTGGACCATACAGCAGATTTTGTTTATGGGGATTGACCAGCGGGTGGCGCATTTCCTGTGGGACGAATCCTTGCATCAGGGTCAGGAGATCGCCATGACCCACGATGAGATCGCCCGGTACATCGGAAGCGCCAGAGAAGTGGTTTCCAAGGTGCTGAAATATCTGGCGGAGGATGGAATCGTGTCCCTGGGGCGGGGAAAGATCCGGATTCTGGACAAGAAAAAGTTAAAAGAGCTGCTTTAGATTGAGTTTCTGGTGGAAACGGATTGGGAATGTGTGAACGCACTGCTTTACTGGTATAATTTCTGGTGCTATACTTTTGATGTGACATTTCTCGATACATATATCGATATGCCGTCCCGGGGCGATACCAACCGGGTGCTTCTCAGATACCGGAAGAACCGCAGGAGATTCGCCGGATGGTGGCGGAGAGCTATGATCTGATATGTAATAAGAAACAGGAGGATAAAGAAATGGAGTTGTTTGAAAATCAGAAAAAATTAGGATTCGGACTGATGCGGCTGCCGCTGCTTAACCCGGATGACGCGGGGAGCATTGATATCGAGCAGACCAAACAGATGGTGGATGCATTTATCCGTCATGGATTTACTTATTTTGACACGGCATGGATGTACTGCTCTTTTCAGAGCGAGCCGACGGTGAAAGAGGTGTTGGTAGACCGGTATCCTCGGGATAGTTATACGCTGGCGACTAAGCTTCATGCGGAATTTATCAAAACGAAAGAGGATAGAGACAGAATTTTTCAGGAACAGCTTAAAAAGACTGGCGTAGAGTATTTTGATTATTATCTGATCCATGACGTAGGGGCAGATCATTATAAAATTTATCAGGAGTTGGAATGCTTTGAGTGGCTGGCAGAGAAGAAGCGGCAGGGGCTGGTAAAACATATCGGTTTTTCTTTCCATGATACAGCAGAATTCTTGGATAAAGTGCTGACCGAGCATCCGGATGTGGAGTTTGTCCAGCTGCAGCTGAATTATCTGGACTGGGACAGCGAAGGCGTGCAGTCACGCTTGTGTTATGAGACGGCGGAACGGCATAAAAAGCCGGTAGTGGTTATGGAACCGGTAAAAGGAGGTACCCTGGCAAATGTGCCGGAGAGTGTGGAACAGATGTTCCGAGAGTATCATCCGGATATGTCTGTGCCGTCCTGGGCGATTCGATTTGCGGCGAGTCAGCCGAACGTTAAGATGGTATTGAGCGGAATGAGCAATATGGAGCAGATCAATGATAACATGAGCTTTATGCAGGACTTTCAGCCGTTAAATGAAGAAGAAAAAGAGATCGTATTCAAGGCGGCAGAAAGAATCAACCGAAATATCGAGATCGCATGTACCGGATGCTCTTACTGCACCGACGGCTGTCCGCAGCAGATTCCGATTCCCAGATATTTTTCTTTGTACAACGCAGAAAAACAGGAGGTCAAGGAAAAAGGATGGACGCCGCAGGGGACATATTATCAGCGTCTGACAGAGAATTTCAGCAAAGCCAGCGACTGCGTCGAATGCGGCCAGTGCGAAGCCGTCTGTCCACAGCATCTGAATATCATACAAGAATTGAAGAAAGTAGCCGCACAATTCGAATAATTGCAAATGGGGACGTAGCATTTTTACAAAATGCTACGTCCCCATTTGCAATTTGCTACGTCCCATAAAAAAGCCAGAGGCTTTTGGCCGCTGGCAGAGATAGGAGATTAATTTATTATAAAAAGCGTTCCCGCTTGTTTGATTCTGAATATACAACGTATTTGTGAGGGATTTGTGACTTGGTTCTTAAGGATATATAAAGTTTGTTAATTTCTTGAAAAGTTGAAAATGTTTGGTTTTGTGAAGTTGTTTTTTCAATTTCTGAGAGCGGTTTTTGTGGACAGAAAGAGGGGGGGTGGATTATACTTAAAATAGTGGATTGCCGCAGTTTGTGGAATGAGAGAATTGCGGACGGGAAGGAGAGAGACATATGGCCAGATATGTGAATGAGTTGGTGCTGAACCAGCCGGACGATTTTGTGCAGTTTATTATGAATGATTTTCTGCAGAAGAATCAGTATGTACTGATGGATTACAAAGGAGAGCAGGTGTTCCGGGCAGGAGACGCCATGGTGGAGGGATACCGGTATCTGAAATGGTACTATATGAATGGTGTTTTTCATGTGGAGGCATGGCTGACCAGTGTGACTGGAAAAGAGATGGATCTGGATGGATTTGTTGGCGCACTGCAGAAGAAACCGTATAAAGACAGTCTGGAGCAGTTGTATGTGGCTTTACGGCAGCCGATTCCTGCGCCCCAGAATATGGGACAGTCAGGATCGCAGCCGGGGATGCAGCCAGGACCGCAGCCGGTTCCGGTACGCACCGTGGATAATACCAGCGCGGCTACGATGGCGCTGGTGTTCGGAATCCTGAGTATTGTAACAGGATTTTTAATTCCCATCGTTGGTATTATTCTGAGTGTTGTAGGGTTGTCCAGAGTCCGGATGGGCAAGGGGTCCAGCATGGCCGGCAGGGCGAAAGCAGGACAGATCTGTGCGATTATTGGAATCGTGGTATCTATTCTTATGTGGCTGATGAACATTTTGCTTGTATTTAGTTAATAAATAAATGCGACAAATTATATAATAATTGAATATTGTTGCTTTTTTAACCAAAACGTTAAAACAAAAACTATTATTGACAGACTATTTGACCAAAGTTATAATTTAACCAGATTCAAGGTGGATTTGGAAAAGAACGCGGTTGAAGAATCCGTGAGAGATTATCTTAGCGAGGCTATGGTAACGCCGAAGGGGCAAGGTGATGACCGGAAACTCTCAGGCAAAGGGATCGGATTTGGACGTAGCTCTGGAGATGGACAGGGAAATACAGTAAACGTATTTCCCTGTTTTTTTGTAATAGCAACGATCCAAAGTCCGGGTTTGCCAGAGGCACTGACATCTGCTCACACATCCCGGGATGTGCCCTCTGGCATTGGGGAGGTAATCTTTATCCGGTCTTAGAAAAATCGTGCAGGCATTTGAAAAGGAGGAAGAAAAGGATGGAATTAAAGACCCCGCTTTATGAGGCTCATGTGAAAGCTGGTGGAAAGATTGTTCCTTTCGGAGGCTATCTTCTGCCGGTGCAGTATCAGACAGGTGTGATCAAGGAACATACGGCAGTGCGTACCCAGGCTGGGTTGTTTGATGTTTCCCACATGGGAGAGATTCTTTGTGAAGGAAAGGATGCGCTGGCGAATCTGGAACAGATCCTGACGAACCAGTTCGCAAATATGGTGGACGGCCAGGCAAGATACAGCCCTATGTGTAATGAACAAGGAGGCACGGTGGATGACCTGATCGTGTATAAGCGCTGTGAGGAGCATTATTTCATTGTAGTCAATGCGGCCAATAAGGATAAAGATTATCAGTGGATGCTGGACCATCAGTTTGGCGAGGTTACTTTTACCGATGTATCGGAACAGTATGCCCAGCTGGCGCTTCAGGGACCGAAGGCTATGGAAATCCTGAAGAAGGTGACGGACGAGGAGAATATCCCGAAGAAATACTATCACGCTGTATTTGATACCCAGGCGGCAGGAATCCCCTGCATCATTTCCAAGACCGGATATACCGGTGAGGATGGGGTGGAGCTTTATCTGGACAGCAAGGACGCGGAGAATATGTGGGACGCGCTGCTGGAAGCCGGCAAAGAGGAGGGACTGATCCCCTGCGGGCTTGGCGCCAGAGACACCCTGCGAATGGAAGCAGCCATGCCTCTCTACGGACATGAGATGAACGACGAGGTGGCGCCTCTGGAGACCGGACTGGGATTTGCAGTGAAGATGAAGAAAGAAGACTTCATCGGCAAGGCTGCTCTGGAAGCGGCAGGAGAGCCCAAGCGCAAGCGGATCGGACTGAAAGTAACGGGACGGGGAATTATCCGGGAGGAACAGCCTGTATTCGTGGGAGAAAAGCAGGTTGGCCGCACTACATCCGGAACCCACTGCCCATATCTGGGCTATCCGGTGGCGATGGCATTGGTGGACGCAGCTTACACAGAGCCGGGAACTAAGGTATCGGTAGAAGTCAGAGGCCGGATGGTAGAGGCTGAGATCGTGCCGCTTCCATTTTATAAGAGAGAAAAGTAAGAAGTGAAAATTTAAGAATTAGAAAAGGAGAGTAAATCATGGAATTAAGAGAAGAATTAAAGTATTCAAAATCACACGAGTGGGTAAAGGAAGAAGACGGTGTGGCAGTGATCGGTCTTACAGACTATGCGCAGTCTGAACTGGGAGATCTGGTATTCGTCAATCTGCCGGAGATAGACGACGAAGTGACTGTAGGCGAGCCGTTTGCGGATGTGGAATCTGTAAAGGCAGTATCCGACGTATATTCTCCGGTGTCCGGCGTAGTATGCGAGATCAATGAAGAGCTGCTGGATGCACCGGAGTCCATCAACGAAGCTCCTTATGACGCCTGGTTTATAAAAGTAAAGGATATCACCGATCAGGAAGAGCTTCTGACTGCACAGGAGTATGAGGCATTTGTAGAGAGTGAACAGTAATACAGACAAGAACAGAAAGGCGGTGAAGTAAGATGGGAAGTTATGTTCCTAACACCAGAGAAGAACAGAAGAAAATGCTGGAAGAGATTGGTTTTTCCTCCATGGATGACCTGTTTGGGCATATCCCCGCTGAAGTGAAGATTAAGGACGGCCTGAATATCCCCGAAGGAGCGTCCGAGTTGGAAGTGACTAGAAAGCTGCAGGAAATTGCCGGGAAGAACAAGATATTCCCTACCATTTTCCGTGGCGCAGGCGCATACAGGCACTACATTCCGTCTATTGTAAAAAGTGTAATCTCCAAGGAGAATTTCCTGACGGCATACACCCCGTACCAGGCGGAGATCAGTCAGGGAATCCTTCAGTCCATTTTCGAGTACCAGACCATGATCTGTGATCTGACCGGCATGGACTGTTCCAACGCGTCGGTTTATGACGGAGCTACGGCGGCGGCGGAAGGCATCGCCATGTGCCAGGACCGGAAGCGGAAGAAAGCGCTGGTATCAGCCACCATTCATCCGTCTGTATTAGAAGTGATAAAGACTTATTGTTTTGGAAATGAGATGGAACTGGATATCATTCCAGAAAAAGACGGTCTGACAGATCTGGAATATCTGAAAGCGCATGTAGATGCCGGAACGGCGTGCGTATATATCCAGCATCCTAATTATTACGGGAGCCTTGAGCCTGCCGGGGAGATCGGAACAATCGTCCATGAAGCAGGGGCAAAATACATCATGGGTGTTGCGCCTCTCTCTCTTGGAGTACTGAAGACACCGAGAGAATACGGCGCAGATGTGGCTGTGGGAGACGGACAGCCTCTGGGATTATCCCTTGCTTTCGGCGGCCCTTATCTGGGATTTATGGCCTGTGTGGCAGATATGACCAGAAAGCTGCCTGGAAGGATCGTAGGGCAGACGGTAGATCATAACGGCAAGACCGGGTACGTGCTGACCCTGCAGGCCAGAGAACAGCACATCCGCCGGGAGAAGGCTTCCAGCAATATCTGTTCCAATCAGGCGCTGTGCGCCCTGGCAGTAGGTGTTTACCTGGCGGCTATGGGAAATGAGGGGCTGAAGCAGGCTGGAACGCTGTGCACCTCCAATGCCCATTATCTGGCGGGCGAGCTGGAGAAAATCGGATTCAAAGTGACGAATCCAGGACCGTATTTTCATGAATTTGTAACTGAATCTGACGTCACATCCGAACAGGTACTGTCCGCGCTGGAAGCCCAGGACATCCTGGGCGGATATCCGCTGGATGATCACCGGATCCTGTGGTGCTGTACGGAGATGAATACAAAGGCGGAGATGGATCGGGTCATCGCCATTCTGAAGGAGGTGTAACGTATGCTGATATTTGAGAAGAGCCGGCCGGGACGGGGAGCATTGCTGATCCCGGAATGTGAAGTTCCGGTAACCCTGCCGGAAGACAAGGATTTAAGACAGACCAGTCTGCACCTTCCGGAGATGACGGAAGGGGAACTGAGCCGGCATTACACCGAATTGGCGAAGAAATCTCACGGAGTCAACGACGGATTCTATCCGCTGGGTTCCTGTACCATGAAGTATAATCCCAAGGTGGATGAAGATATGGCAGCTCTGCCTGGATTCACTCAGATTCATCCGCTGCAGCCGGAGCATACGGTGCAGGGATGTCTGGAGGTTCTGCAGACGGCGGAGAAGCTGCTCTGCGAGATTACTGGTATGGACCATATGACCTTCCAGCCGGCGGCCGGTGCGCATGGAGAGTTTGTCGGGCTGCTGCTGATCAAGGCTTATCATACCCATCGGGGCGATACGAAGCGGACCAAGATCCTGGTACCCGACTCCGCCCACGGAACTAATCCGGCCAGCGCCGCTATGGCGGGCTATTCGGTAGTCAGCATCCCGTCCGGAGCAGACGGGTGTGTGGACCTGGAGAAGTTGCGGGCGGCAGCCGGAGATGATGTAGCCGGGCTGATGCTGACCAACCCTAACACGGTGGGATTATTTGATAAAAATATTCTGGAGATCACCAGTATCGTTCATGAATGCGGCGGTCTGTGCTATTATGACGGCGCCAACCTGAATGCGGTTATGGGAACGGTGCGGCCGGGAGATATGGGATTCGACGTAATCCACCTGAATCTGCACAAGACATTTTCCACGCCTCACGGCGGCGGAGGTCCGGGAAGCGGACCGGTGGGCTGCAAGAGCTGCCTGTCAGAATTTCTGCCCTCCTGTCTGGTGGAAGGAGAAGAGAAGAAGACCTTCGTGAAACCGGAACACAGCATCGGAGAGATCAAAGAATTCTACGGCAATTTCCTGGTGGTGGTCAGAGCGCTTACCTATATTCTGACGCTGGGACGGGAAGGAATCCCGGAGGCCAGCCAGAATGCGGTACTCAATGCCAACTATATGATGAACAAGTTAAAAGACCTGTATACCATGGCCTATGACGAAGTCTGCATGCATGAATTCGTCATGAGCCTGTCAGATCTGAAGAAGGCTACCGGCGTATCCGCCATGGATATTGCCAAAGGCCTGCTGGACAACGGCATCCATCCGCCGACCATGTATTTCCCATTGGTCGTGGGAGAGGCGTTGATGGTAGAGCCAACGGAGACGGAATCCAAAGAAACGCTGGATGAAGCGGTGGCAGTATTCCGCGAGCTGTATGAGCGCGCCCAGACGGATGCCGAGAGCCTGCACCAGGCGCCGGTGACCACACCGGTGACCCGTCTGGACGAAGTGGGAGCCGCCAGACATCCGGTACTGCGGTATGTATTTGAGTCTTAGGAACTCAATGACAGATGTGGAGGATGAGCATGACAGATCGTATTACTTATATAGAAAGCAGACAATTTGATCCGTATGTGAATCTGGCAGTGGAGGAGTACTTACTCCTCCACTGTGAGGCTGATGAGTGTATCTTATATCTGTGGCAGAATCAGGATACCATCGTGGTAGGGCGCAACCAGAATGCCTGGAGGGAATGCAGGGTGGAAGCGCTGGAACAGGACGGCGGAAGGCTGGCCAGACGATTGTCCGGAGGCGGAGCCGTTTACCATGATCTGGGGAATCTGAATTTTACATTTATCGTTCGTCAGGACAATTATGATCTGGACCGGCAGATGGAAGTCATTGTCACCGCCCTGAAGAAACTGGGGATCCGGGCGGAGAAGTCGGGAAGGAACGATGTCCTTGTGGATGGAAGAAAGGTGTCGGGAAATGCTTATTACCGGCAGGGAGACCGATGTTATCACCACGGTACGCTGATGGTGTCGGTGAACCTGAAGGATCTGGGGAAATACCTGACCGTTTCCAAAGAAAAGCTTAAGTCCAAAGGCGTGGCTTCGGTGCGGTCCCGGGTGGCGAATCTGACGGAATTTCTTCCAGAGTTGACGATCGATCGTCTGAAAGAAACGCTGCGGTCGGCGTTTGAACAGGTGTACGGACTTCCGGCGAAGGACCTCAAGGTGGAAGATCTCTGCAAAGAGGAGCTGGAAAAAACAAGGGAGAAATATGCATCCTGGGATTGGCTGTATGGGAGAAAACTGGAATTTACTCAGGAATTCTCCCACCGCTTTTCCTGGGGAGAGGTACAGCTGCAGCTCATGGTGGACGGGGGAATGGTCACAGACGTTCAGGTGTATTGTGACGCGCTGGATGCAGGGTTTGCGGCAGAGATGATGGTATGTCTGAAGGGCTGTCCGTTCCGGAGATCGGAACTGAGCCGGGCGCTTTGTTCCTGCACGGCATATGGGGAAAGAGCCGTGCTGCTCCGGGAAACGGCCGCCTGGATCCGGGAGTGGGAAATGTAGGAAGGCAGCATTCAAGATGGAAGAGGAGGATGATGCATGGAACAGCATTTTGAACTGATCATAATCGGCGGAGGCCCGGGCGGCTATGTGGCGGCTATCAAGGCGGCCAAGCTGGGAATTCAGACGGCGCTGGTAGAGGCGGACCGGGTGGGAGGCACCTGCCTGAACCGGGGCTGTATCCCGGCCAAGGCTATGATCCATGCGGCGGCTGTTTATCAGCAGGCGAAGAACGCGGAGACATTTGGCGTTCTGACCGAGGGCGTCAGCTATGATTATGAAAAGATTCTGAAATATAAAGAAGATACTACCGACCAGCTGGTGGGCGGTGTGGAGCAGCTCCTGAAGGCAAATGGCGTCACCCGGATCACCGGAAGAGGCCGTTTGCTTCCGGGAAAGAAAGTGGAAGTGACAGGCGAAGAAGGAACCTGTGTATATGAAGCGGATAAGATTATTCTGGCCACGGGTTCCAAACCGGTCATCCTGCCCATTCCGGGCATGGACCTTCCGGGCGTCCTGACCAGCGACGAGCTGTTTGCGCTGAAAGAAGCGCCGAAGAGCATGGTGATTATCGGCGGCGGCGTCATCAGTGTGGAACTGGCCACCGCATTTGCAGATCTGGACTGTCAGATTACGATTTTGGAGGCTATGCCGCGGCTGGTGCCCGGTCTTGCCAAAGACGTGTCCCAGAACTTGAAGATGCTGCTGAAGAAGAAAGGGATGGGTATTCATACCTCCGCGGCAGTACAGGGTGTGGAGAAGACGGAAAACGGCTATGCCTGCCGTTACATCGAGAAGGAAAAAGAACAGACGGCAGAAGCAGAGTATGTACTCTGTGCCGTGGGACGCCGTCCCAATACGGAAGGACTGTTTGCGGAAGGCGCCCAGCCGGAGATGGACCGTGGACGTATAGTGGTGGACGAACAGTTTCGTACCAGCCTGGAAGGCGTCTATGCCATCGGAGATCTGATCAAAGGACTTCAGCTGGCACATCTTGCCAGCGCCCAGGGAATCGTGGTGGCGGAGATGCTGGCCGGACAGGAACCATCCATCGACCTTCATGTGGTGCCGGCCTGTGTATACACAGAACCGGAGCTGGCGTCGGTGGGATATACGGAGGACCAGGCCAAGGAAGAAGGAATTCCGGTATCCGCAGGTAAATTTATCATGACGGCCAATGGAAAATCGCTGATCGAGCGCGAGGAACGGGGATTTATCAAAGTAGTGGCGCATAAAGAAACTGGTGTGATTCTGGGATGCCAGATGATGTGTGCAAGAGCCACCGATATGATCGGTGAGATGGGAACTGCCATTGCGGCCGGACTGACGGTGCATGAGATGCAGAAAGCCATGCGTCCCCATCCTACCTGTAACGAAGGATTGGGAGAGGCGCTGGAGGAGCTGGCAGGAGGCGCCATCCATATTATGCCGAAGAAGAAACTGTAACATCCGATTTTTTTGGGAAAGGAAGATCAGATATGGGATTTAAAAGTGATATTGAGATTGCACAGGAAGCGAAGATGCAGGTAATCAACGAGGTGGCTGAACGGATCGGAATTCCAGATCAGTATGTGGAGAATTATGGAAAATACAAAGCCAAGATAGATTACCGTTATTATAACGAGGAACTAAAAGACCGCAAAGACGCAAAGCTGGTGCTGGTGACAGCCATTAATCCCACACCGGCAGGAGAAGGAAAGACGACCACGACCATCGGAGTGGCAGACGCGCTGAACCGGATCGGCAAGAAGACGATGGTAGCGCTGCGGGAGCCTTCTCTGGGTCCGGTATTTGGCGTTAAGGGAGGAGCGGCCGGAGGCGGTTACGCCCAGGTGGTGCCCATGGAGGACATTAACCTGCATTTTACCGGGGATCTGCATGCTATCGGTGCGGCTAACAACCTGATCGCGGCCATGCTGGACAATCACATTCACCAGGGAAATGCGCTGGATATCGATACCAACCGGGTGACCTGGAGACGGTGCGTGGACATGAATGACCGCCAGCTGCGCAGTATCGTGGACGGTCTGGGAGCTAAGGCAGACGGAGTGACCCGTCAGGATGGATTTGACATTACGGTGGCGTCAGAGATTATGGCTGTATTCTGCCTGGCCAGCGACATTCTGGATCTGAAGGAACGGGTATCTAGGATTATCGTAGCCTATTCCCGTTCGGGTCAGCCGGTAACCGCCGGTGATCTTCACGCAGAAGGAGCGGTAGCGGCGCTTCTGAAAGATGCGCTGAAGCCGAACCTGGTACAGACCCTGGAGGGAACCCCGGCATTTATCCACGGAGGACCATTTGCCAACATCGCGCACGGGTGCAACAGTGTCATTGCTACGAAGATGGGAATGAAACTGGCGGATTATATGATCACGGAGGCGGGCTTCGGCGCGGATCTGGGAGCGGAGAAATTCGTAGATATCAAATGCCGGATGGCGGGAATTCGTCCCAATGCAGTTATTCTGGTTGCAACCATCAAGGCATTGAAGTACAATGGCGGAGTGGCAAAAAATGATTTACAGGAAGAGAATCTGGAAGCGCTGGAAAAGGGAATCCCGAATCTTCTGAAGCATATCGAGAATATTACACAGGTTTACCGCCTTCCGGCTGTGGTTGCCATTAACAAGTTCCCCACGGATACGGAAGCAGAACTTGCGCTGGTACGGGAGAAATGTAAGGAACTGGGCGTGAATGTGGCTCTGTCTGACGTGTGGGCCAACGGCGGCGCCGGAGGCGAGGAACTGGCCCAGGAAGTGGTACGCCTCTGCGAAGGTGAGAGTACTATGGAGTTCGTATACGATGTAAAGGCGCCGATTAAAGAAAAGATCGATGCCATTGCCGGAAGAGTATACGGCGCCGATGGAGTGGATTATACGACAAAGGCGGAAAAAGAGATCCGTAATCTGGAAGCTATCGGCCTGGGAGAGCTGCCCATCTGTATGGCCAAGAATCAATATTCTCTGACAGATGACGCCAAGAAGCTGGGACGTCCCACTGGATTCCGTATTACCATCCGGGACATTACCGCTTCTGCAGGAGCCGGATTCCTGGTGGCTCTGACCGGAGATATTATGAAGATGCCGGGCTTGCCCAAAGTGCCGGCGGCGGAGAAGATCGATGTGGATGCGGACGGCGTAATCTCCGGACTCTTCTAGGAGGATAAGCTTATGATGTTAGAAAAACGAACAACAGAGTTTCTGGCGGAATTGTCTTCCGCCAGTCCCGTGCCGGGGGGAGGCGGCGCTTCTGCAGCCGTAGGAGCATTTGCCTCGGCTCTGGGGATGATGGTAGCTAATTTGACCATTGGAAAGAAGAAATACGCAGAATATGAGGAAGAGATCCTGGCGGCCAGAAGTGAGCTGGCCCGGCTGCAGGATGAATTGGTCCGGCTGACAGATGAGGATGCCAAGGCATTTGAGCCTCTTTCCAGAGCGTATGGTCTTCCGAAAGATACAGAAGAGCAGCGGGCCGAAAAGGAACGGGTGATGGAACAGGCTCTCTATGAAGCCAGTCTGGCGCCGCTGCAGATCATGGAGACCATTGCTAAGGCGGCGGATATTCTGGAGGTGCTGGAGAAGAAAGGCAGCCGGCTGGCGGTCAGTGATGTAGGAGTTGGAATTTTGTTTGCCCAGGCGGCGCTGGAAGGCGCATCTTTGAATATTTTTATCAATACAAAAATGATGAAGAACCGGGAGCGTGCGGAGGAATTGAATGCCCGTGCGGAAACTCTGATCGACGGAGGCCGGCGGAAGAAAGAAGCCATATACGGGGCGGTGCTTGAGAAGATCAAATAGGCAGGAGGAGACAGGCATGAGTATGATTATGAAAGGCGCAGAAGTGGCGAAGGCCATGAAAGAGGTTTTGATCCGGGAAACAGAGGAACTGAAACAGGCAGGCGTTGAACCTTGTCTGACCATAATCCGCGTAGGTGCAAGACCGGATGATCTGGCTTATGAAAGAGGCGCGAAGAAGCGGATGGAACTGGTGGGAATCCGGTGCGAAGTACTGGAGTTGCCGGAAGACATTTCCCAGGAGGAATTTGAACAGCAGTTCCGGCAGGTGAATGAAGACCCGGAGGTACACGGTATCTTGTTGTTCCGCCCACTTCCCTCGCATCTTAACGAAGAACCGGTGTGTCAGATGATCCATCCCAAAAAGGATGTGGACTGTATGAGTCCGGTTAATATCGCCAAAGTATTTTCCGGAGATGAGACCGGTTATGCGCCCTGTACACCGGAAGCAGTCATGAAGATGCTGGAGCATTATCAGATCGATATTAGTGGCAAGAAAGTCACTGTGGTAGGACGAAGCATGGTGGTAGGCAAGCCGCTGGCCATGATGCTGCTGAAAAAGCACGGAACTGTGACCATCTGCCATACCCGGACCAAAGACCTGGCGGCAACCTGCCGGGAAGCCGAGATCCTGGTGGCGGCAGCAGGCAAAGCAAAAATGATCAGCGCGGACATGGTGGGTGAGGGCGCCGTGGTAGCAGACGTGGGAATCAACGTGGATGAAGAAGGAAACATGTGCGGAGACGTAGATTACGAATCAGTACAGGAAACCTGCGGTTATATCAGCCCGGTGCCGGGAGGCGTGGGCAGCGTAACCACATCCGTATTGGCCGCCCATGTACTGCGCGGGGCAAGAGGGGGTCAGACCCCCTAGCTGAAACAGGCGAAAACACGCAGGGGGTCTGACCCCCGATTTTAGGTAATGTCATATGAAAGAGAGATGTGGAATATTTCTGCTGGCTGTGATGTCGGGGATTGGAATTTCCATTGGCGGTACGGTTTATCTGTCGGCAGAGAATAAGGTTGTGGGATCACTTTTATTCGCCATCGGATTGTATCTGATCGTGTTGAATGGATTTTATTTATACACAGGGAAGATTGGATATGTTGTGGTTGAAGAGGATAAGGGGACTTATGGAGTTACCCTTCTTCTGACCTGGCTGGGGAACCTTAGTGGAACTGCCGTCGGCGCGGGGATGTTGTCGGCGACCAGGATTGCCGGTTTAAGTGACCGGGCCGCAGAATTGTGCCAGGTGAAGCTTGGGGACGGACCGGTAAGCATCCTGATCCTTTCCATTTTCTGTGGACTGTTAATGTACGCCGCGGTGGAAGGATACCGGCAGACGAAAAATCCTCTGATTTTGTTCATATGCGTGAGCGTATTTATATTATCCGGATTTGAGCACTGCGTCGCCAACATGTTCTACTTTTTCCTTGCGGGAATGTGGAGCCTGAAGGCGGTGGGGTATCTGCTCATTATGACGGTAGGGAACAGTCTGGGAGGAATGTTGATCCCGGCGGTGAAGAAACTGGAAATAGTCGGGAAATAGAGAGTCCTGAAAAGATGGGCTGTCGCATCTGTGAGTTCAATCATTGATGCGGCAGCCCACTTTTTTTGCGATTAAGTCGAGAGAAAATACAGATCTCCCGGAACTTTATTCTGATTGAATCCGGCTGTTTTTTCGATATTGTGCAGGTGTAACACCGTACTGCTTTTTAAAAAAACTGTTAAAGTAGGTGCGTCCGGAAAACCCCAGATCATCAATGATCTCAGAGACAGTCTTATCGGTGCAGGAAAGTAGCCGCGCAGCCTCTTTGATCATAAAAAATTTCCGGTATTCAAGCAGGCTCATTCCTACAGAACGGTTGACAATTTTGTTCAGATAACTATCGCTGTAATGAAGGATATCAGATATTTCCTGACGGCTGATCTTGCCGCTGTGGGATTCCAGAAGCCGTTGGATTTGGATGAATAAATATTCCTCTTTACTGTTGTTAACCGATATTTTACGGGACTTATAAAGAGAGTAGTCAAGCATTACCCCTAGAATTTTAGCTGTGATTCCTTGTGCTGCCGCATAACTTCCCCAGGAGAAATGCTGGTTTTCTTCCGTCAGTTTTTCAAAAAAGTCTTCCAGTACAGGAGTTATCCTGTCGGCAGGGACCTTGGGATAGAAATCAAGATATTGTTTGTCCCGGCTGTTCAGTGATTTTTGAAAAAAATCGTAGATGGTATTCTGCCTTTGACTGAGCACACCGTCCGCATTGAAGAAGAAATCATTTGCCATCAGTTTCGAGACAAAATCATCTGAAAGCATTAAGAAATAAAGAGTAGTATTCTGGAAAGGCAGTTCACGGTGCCGGACCGCATGGTTCAGCAGGCAGCACTGACCTTCATGGTAGAGGTATTTCTGGTTTTCGATCCGCTGTTCCGTACTTCCTTTCATCACAAACATGATTTCAAAAAAACTGTGCTGATGCCGGCGGGAGAAATTAACAATAGTTTCTGAAAGTACATAATTATTCTGATAAAAATAAAGCGGGGCTGCTGCATATGTCTGAAAGATATCTCTGTCATAGTCGAAAACTTCTTTTATGAGCAGGTAGGGGGATTTCAGCTCATACAAAGCGGATATGGAACTGTCGGAATGATAGATATCGAATGCATTCTGAGGACCCGGGTACATATTCTGATAGTTGGTAGTATTGTGCATCTGACCTGAACTCCTTTCTGCCGCTCCGGGCGGATCTTCGTTTTTAATGGACTTATTATACTATAAGGCGGGGACTTCACAAAGCACTCTGTTGTATTTTGGCGCGTTTTTGATATAAAGCGGCTGTTGTGTCCTGTTTTTATTATTGGATATTTTGGGGAAGAAAGTAATATGGATTTAACATTTATTTTATGTTTCCGGGAACAGCATAAAAAATCTTTACAAGAAAGGCGGAAGAACAGGAATGGAACATACTTCAGAGAAAAAATATTTAACCCTTATCCAGAAGGTGGGGTACGGAGTCGGCGATCTTGGCTCGAATTATTGCTGGACCTTTGTGGCGTCATTTATCATGATCTACTGTACGAATACTTTGGGAATCAGCTCAGGCGTAATTGGTGTCATTATGATGCTTTCTAAATTTTTGGATGGAATATCAGATGTGATCATGGGACGAATCATCGACCGGACAAAAAGCAAAATGGGGAAGGCGAGATTCTGGTATGCGCTCAGTGCTTTCCCGGTAGCTTTTTTTACTTTTTTGCTGTTTAATGTACCGGCGGGCTTTACAAAAAATACACAGTATATTTACATATTCATCGCTTATACACTTATGGGAGTTGTTTTCTACACAATGAGCAACATTGCATATTCTTCTCTGACTGCTCTTGTGACAAAGAATCAGAAAGAACGTGTTCAGCTGGGAAGCTATCGTTTTATCTTTGCGGGACTGGCTGTGATCCTGATCGGAACATTTACATCTGATCTGGTAGAATATTTTGGCAGCGGACAGCACGGGTGGACAATCGTATCACTGATCTATTCAGTAATCTGTTTTGTTTTCCTCTTTATTCCGGTTTTGGCGGTAAAAGAACTTTCTGAAGATGAACTGATGGAAAACGGCAGCGGTACTGAGAAAGAAGAAAAAATCGGATTTGTAGAATCAGTTGTACTGTTATTTAAAAATAAATACTTCCTTCTGATTCTGATCTGGTATCTTGTGATGTATCTTGCAAGCGGAGTTACAGGCGGTCTTGGCATCTATTATACAACGTATAAACTGAACAACGCCGGACTTCTGGGAACTTTGAGTATGGTTGGAATGATCCCGGCAATGGTGATTCTTCTTTTTGTGCCTCAGCTCACTGAAAAATTCGGAATCCGCAGGGTTTCCATCTGGGGAGCAGTATTTGGAATCGCAGGTGGTGCGCTGGCATTTATTGGAGGAAATACAGAATACTGTTTTATGGCCATTGTGATCGGTCTTATAGGAAAGTCAGCCGGAACTGCGCCGATGCGGGGAGGAGTAAATGCTCTGATCGCTGCTGCGGATGACTATTCTGTACTGAAATTCGGAAAACGTGTGACAGGAATGATGTACTCCTGCTCCTCGGTAGGACTGAAAGTGGGGACCGGATTTGGAACCGCTGCCACAGGTATCCTGCTTGAGTTTGCAAAATTTAATGGCGCTGTGGAAACCCAGTCTGCTTTTACAGTGAATGTTATCAATTATGGGTATATTCTGGCGGTTGCGATTCCTTCGCTGGTAACTCTGGTCGTACTTGTTTTCCTGAATGTGGAAAAGGAAAACAGGAGACTGAGAGAAGCAGGAAAAAAGCAGGGGGAGTAAAATGAAAAAATTATTACTTAATTCAGATTGGTATTTTAAATATAAAACGATTGGGAATAAAATATCAGACAGGTCTGCGGAAAAGATCAGTCTTCCGCATGACGCGATGATCGGACTTGATTGTTCGGAGGATGGAGATAGGAAAAAAGGGTTTTACCCGAACGTGCATCTTCTATATTCAAAGGAGATCTATATACAGCCAGAGTGGGAAGGAGAATATATCGCTCTTCAGTTCGATGGTGTATATAAAAATTCCAGGGTGTATGTCAATGGAGTTTATGCCGGCGGAAACAGATGCGGATATGACCGCTTTGTCATAGAAGTTCAGGCACTTCTGAAATATGGAGAGATAAATCTGATCACAGTGGAAGCGGATACGTCCTGTGATTCCCGCTGGTATTCAGGAGCAGGAATTTACAGGAATGTCTATCTGCTGCGGGGAGGAAAGATACATTTCTGCCCTGGAAAAGTCAGATTCAGTACCAGATCTGCTGATGATGAAGAAGCTGTTCTTGAAACAGAGCTGGATATCCGCAATGAAGATATGTTTATCCATGCGGTGGATGCGGTGGTTGAGCTTCAGGATGAAGAAGGGAATATCGCGGCGGTCAGCAGAAGACCGATTACTCTGAAAGACAGAGAGACGACCTGTGCATCGTGGAGAATTTATGTGGATGATCCGAAACTCTGGAGTCCGGATCACCCGCATATGTACAGATGTACAGTAAAGTTGCTGGAAGGAGGCAAGACGGTAGAAGAGGAGCAGACAGAAACCGGGATCCGTATGATTTCCGTCAGCAGAAAAAAAGGGTTTTGTGTAAATGGAGAGATTGTGCGAATGTATGGAGGCTGTATTCACCACGATAACGGGATCCTGGGGAGTGCGGCATTCAAAGAAGCGGAATACAGGAAGATACGAATGCTCAGAGAAGCCGGATATAATGCAGTCCGTTGCTCTCATAACCCGATGAGCGAGGACCTTATGTCGGCATGTGACAGATATGGTATGCTTGTTATGGCTGAACTTACGGATATGTGGAATTACAGGAAATCAGAAAATGACTTCAGTGAAAATTTTGAGACAGACTGGAAAAAATCTGCAGAAGCGCTGGTGGACGTATGTTTTAATCACCCAAGTGTAGTCATGTATTCCATAGGAAATGAAATCCGGGAGCTGGGACGCCCGGACGGGAAAGCTGTATGCCGGGAACTTGCCCGCGTATTCCGTAAGCTTGATCCTGCCCGCTTTATTACAGCGGGAATTAATTCCATGCTGACAGTAAAGCCCGGTCCGTCAGCCATACCGGAGGAGAAAGAGGAAGTGGATATTAACACGGTAATCTTCGATCTTATGGATAAAATAAATGAAATGCAGTGCGCTGAACCTGTGGTGGAATCTACGAAAGAGACAAGCGGTATTCTCGATATTGTCGGCTATAATTATGCGGAGGACAAGCAGCTCCTGGATATGAATACTTTTACGGACTGGATCTGTGTGGGAAGTGAGACATTTCCGAAAGATATCGCCAAAAACTGGGGACTTGTGAAAAAATACCCCTCGATTCTGGGAGATTTTTCCTGGGCTTCCTGGGATTATCTGGGAGAACCGGGACTTGGACGGAACCGGGGAACTGTTAATCGGAGCGGAGATATCTATGAGGTCTTTCCATATAAAACAGCAAACTGCGGGGATTTTGACATAACAGGGTACCGCCGTCCGCAGAGCTATTATCGTGAGTGTATAATTGGACACAGGAAAACGCCGTATCTGGCAGTTTACAATATGGAGCATGATGCAAAAAAAGCCATAAAGACACCCTGGTCCTGGCCGGATGTAGTTTCAAGCTGGAGCTGGAAAGGTCACGAGGGGGAGAAAGCCCTTGTAGAAGTATATGGGATCGGTGATGAAGCCGAATTGATTGTGAATGGAAAGAGCGTGGGACGCAAGGCAGTCAGAAAGGTGACAGAAGGCAGATCTCTGGCAGGCGTTACCGTGTTTGAGACCATCTATCAACCTGGATATATTGAGGCGGTCCTGTACACTGCAGGGGAAAAAACCGGGGTATACCGGATCGATACAGCCTCAGATGAACTGGAACTTCGTATCTGCGAAGAAGAAAGAACGGATTGTGGAGATATCCGGTTTTTTGAAGTGAGTCTTACGGACAGAAATGGAATCTTAAGGACAGACTGTGACAGAAAGCTTACTGTGAGTGTAGAGGGAGAAGGCGTCCTTCAGGGATTTGGCAGTGCGCTTATGACCAGCACGGAAAAATTCACACTGGGCGAATACACATCATTTTACGGAAGGGCACAGCTGGCAGTGCGGCCTGTCGGAAAAGGAAAGATAACCGTGAAAGTCGTAGCTGACGGAACAGAAACCCTGGAAAAGGAGTTCTGAGCAGCAGACCCGCCCGGGAACATTCATTAATATTATATAGATCATCCTGAACAAAAGCAGGTGCAGCTCATAGGAACTGCACCTGCTTTTGAAGTTCAGCA
This sequence comes from uncultured Lachnospiraceae bacterium, assembly GCA_949287925.1. Lineage (GTDB taxonomy): Bacteria > Bacillota > Clostridia > Lachnospirales > Lachnospiraceae > Merdimonas. The sequence continues at coordinate 4,181 of CASEIR010000005.1, read as the reverse complement.
GAACCAGTCGTTTCTTTCGCTGCGAGGTGGAGACATACAGGGGGAACCCATCAGAAAAGAACGCAAGGGAAATTGTGTGTTATTCACAATACCAGTGGGGAAATAAATGGAATAAACTGGATGTTTTGATGAATGAAATGAAAGAACATTCATTAAAATAAAATCTATTGAAATAACTTTCAAACTTGTTATACTGATGTCAAAGGCAAGTAAAGAACAGCAAAATAGAGAGTAAAAAGGAAAGGAGAGATGAGAGATGAATGAAAAACTGGCAAAACTGCAGGGACATCTGATTGTATCCTGTCAGGCGCTTCCTCACGAGCCGCTTCACTCTTCCTTCATTATGGGAAGGATGGCGAGAGCCGCTGCAGAAGGAGGCGCGCTGGGAATCCGTGCCAACACCAAAGAAGATATTACTGAGATCAAGAAAAATGTAGATCTTCCGGTGATCGGAATTGTGAAGCGGGACTACGATGACAGCAAAGTCTACATTACACCCACCATGCAAGAGGTGGATGAGCTGATGGAAGTAAAACCGGAAATTATTGCCATTGACGCAACCATATCCCTTCGGCCGGGCGGAGTCACACTGGATGAGTTCTATGGACAGATTCGTGAAAAGTATCCGGATCAGCTTCTGATGGCAGACTGCTCTACTGTAGAAGAAGCGCTGCACGCCGATGAACTGGGATTCGACTTTATCGGGACTACGCTGGTAGGCTATACCGAGCAGAGCAAGGGCGACAAGATTGAAACCAATGATTTCGAGATTATCCGGAAGATTCTGGCACAGGCAAAACACAGAGTAATCGCAGAGGGAAATATCAACACACCGGAGAAAGCCAGAAGAGTGGTAGAGTTAGGATGCTACAGCGTCGTAGTAGGTTCTATCATTACCAGACCACAGCTGATTACGAAATCATTTACCGACGAGATGGCAAAGGCAGAATGTAAATAGGGAATCATATAGTAACATATATTCAAGAAAAATCAGGAGGAATCAAACGATGAGTAATTTGGAAAAGTACAGAGGAATTATCCCGGCATTTTACGCATGCTATGACGAGGAAGGAAACGTAAGTCCGGAAAGGGTACGCGCGCTGACACAGTACTTCATTGACAAGGGAGTAAAGGGCGTGTATGTGAACGGATCTTCCGGGGAATGTATCTACCAGGGAGTTGAAGAGAGAAAGATCATCATTGAAAATGTGATGGAAGTGGCAAAGGGAAAATTGACAGTGATCAACCATGTTGCCTGCAATAATACCAGAGACAGTGTGGAACTTGCGAAACATTCCGAGAGCGTAGGCGTAGACGCTATTGCCTCCATTCCTCCGATTTACTTCCGCCTGCCGGAGTATTCCATTGCAGCTTACTGGAATGCCATCAGCGCTGCCGCTCCTAACACAGATTTCATCATTTACAATATTCCGCAGCTGGCCGGAACCGCATTGACCATGAGTCTGTTTGGGGAAATGATGAAGAATCCGCAGGTGATCGGCGTGAAAAATTCTTCCATGCCGACCCAGGATATCCAGATGTTCAAAGCTGCAGGAAAAGCCGCAAAGGGCGACTTCATTGTGTTTAATGGGCCGGACGAGCAGTTCGTGGCAGGACGTGCCATCGGTGCAGACGGCGGAATCGGCGGGACCTATGGGGTTATGCCGGAACTGTTCCTGAAACTGAACGAGTTGATCGTGGCAGGAGAAAGAGAAACAGCAACCGCACTGCAGTATGACATCAACGAGATCATTTATAAAATGTGTTCCAGCCATGCAAATATGTATGCAGTTGCAAAAGAGATCCTGCGTGTCAACGAGAACCTGGATCTGGGCGGAGTTAGATTGCCTCTGGAAAACCTTCAGGAAGCGGACAAGAAGATCGCGCACGAGGCCGCAGCCATGGTAAAAGAAGCAAAGGAAAAGTATCTGTAAACAGAAAGAGAGATGAAAAAGGAGAGAAATTATGCAGGGCTTTACAGTAATAGACCTGATCATACTGATCGTGTATCTGGCAGCAGTACTGTTCGCGGGACTGTTCTTTGCCAAAAAAGAAATGAAGGGGAAAGAGTATTTCAAGAGTGACGGAACGGTGCCGTGGTGGGTAACATCCGTATCCATCTTTGCTACACTGCTCAGTCCCATTTCCTTCCTGTCGCTGGCAGGGAACTCTTATGCAGGATCCTGGATCCTGTGGTTCGCGCAGCTGGGTATGCTGCTGGCGATCCCGGTAACTATCAAGTTCTTCCTGCCGGTATATAGCAAACTGGATATTGACACTGCCTACCACTATCTGGAGCTGCGTTTCCACAGCAAAGGCCTTCGTGTACTGGGCGCTGTCATGTTCATCATTTATCAGATCGGACGTATGTCCATTATCATGTACCTTCCGTGTATGGTACTTTCCAGCCTGATGGGAGTGAATGTGAATATCCTCATTATTGTAATGGGAATCATCGCCATCATTTATTCCTATACCGGCGGTCTGAAGTCTGTACTTTGGACTGATTTCATCCAAGGTTCTGTGCTTTTGATTGGCGTAACCTTCGGCCTGATCTTCCTGCTGGCCAATATCGACGGTGGAATCGGAGCCATCTTCCAGGAATTTACATCAGGCGAAAAATTCCTGGCAGAAAATGAGCCGATCTTCGACATCAACATTCTGAAGAACAGCGTATTCCTTCTGATCGTAGGCGCCGGATTCAACACCATGGGCTCCTATGTATCCAGCCAGGACATTGTACAGAGATTTACAACCACGACCGATACGAAGAAATTGAACAAGATGATGCTGGCAAACGGATGTCTGTCCATCTTCATCGCTACCGTATTCTATCTGATTGGAACCGGACTCTACGTATTCTATCAGGTACAGGGCAATCCGCTTCCGCCGGCAGCACAGCAGGATCAGATCTTCGCATCCTGGATCGCATTTGAACTTCCGGTTGGTGTGACCGGTCTTCTGCTGGCAGCTATTTACGCAGCGGCACAGTCCACCCTGTCCACCGGTCTGAACTCTGTGGCATCCAGCTGGACGCTGGATATCCAGGAGCGTCTGACTAAAAAGCAGCTGAGCTTTGAGACGCAGACCAAGATCGGACAGAGAGTATCTCTGCTGGTAGGTATCTTCTCCATCGTAGTAGCTATGGTACTTGCGAACGGAAATATCAAATCTGCTTATGAGTGGTTCAACGGATTCATGGGACTGGTACTGGGAATTCTGATCGGAACCTTTATCCTTGGCGTATTCACCAAGGTGGCAAATACCTTTGGCGCAGTGCTGGCATTCATTGCAGCATCCGGTGTCATGGTATACATTAAGTATTTCATTCCGGCTGACGCAGTGTCCATCTGGTCCTATTCTATCATCTCTATCGCCGTATCCCTGGTAGTGGGAATTCCGGCCAGTCTGATCTGGAGAAAGGTCAAGAACGACACGTCCGTTCCGGATCCGTATACAACGATTTATAAAAACTAAGCAACAGCAATTACAGTCAGCCCGGCCTTAAGAAAGACCGGGCTGAATCAGGAATCAGGAGGAAAATGATTATGGTATTTGGAAATATTCGTGACCTGAAAGACTATGGTTATCTGGAAGCAGAAGTGTTAAAATGTTTTAAATATGCAAAAGAGCATGATCTTCTTGGCTATGAAAAAGGCAGCCATGAGATTGAAGGAGACGACCTCTTCGTCAATATTGTGGAATATGAGACGACTACAGCGGGAAACCGGTTCTGGGAGGCTCACCGGCAGTATCTGGACCTGCATCTCATGCTGCGCGGGGCAGAGCAGATCGATGTGAACTTCATTGACAACATGGAACAGAAGGAATTTGTTCCTAAGGACGATTTCCTGCCTATGGATGGAGAACCCAACGGACATGTAGTGCTGCGGGAAGGAGATTTCCTGCTCTGCTATCCCAAGGACGGACACCGTACGGCAGTCCAGGTGGGAAGCCCGGAGACCATTAAGAAAGCAATTTTCAAGGTCAAAATCCGTTAACCGGAGCTCCAGGACAGGCGAGACGCGAGGAGATTGTAAGGAAAAAGGAGCAAAAAGATGAAACAATATATCTGTATCGATATCGGAGGCACTTCCATTAAGCATGGGGTGATCGGGGAAGACGCTGTATTTCTGACCACGGGCGAAATGCCTACGGAGGCGATGAAATACGGAGGCCCC
>CASEIR010000004.1 GCA_949287925.1 uncultured Lachnospiraceae bacterium | reverse complement strand
AAGGACGTCTGTCTCACAGGAGCCAGCCAGACGGGGGAAGAGATATTGCGAAGGTATGATGAAGATGCTGGGAAACATCTCTCCTTGTGTTTTGTTGATGTCCAGCTTCAGGAAGGGAAGATGGACGGATTCAGGCTGGCCAGAAAACTGAAAGAGAAAGATCCACTGTGTCAGCTGGTGTTTTTGACGTCAAGAGATGAGCTTGCATATAAAACCTATGAATATGACCTGAACGTTCTTGATTACATTATCAAATGTCCGGAGTATTTCCTGCAAAACGGGATTCACGCACGATTGAAGGAAAGGCTGGACCGGATATTCGCCAAGTTGGAACGTATGCCAATGGCAGAAAGCCATGACAGAAAAGAAATTATCGTAGACAGCGGCAGCCGGCAGATCCATCTGGATCTGGAAAATATACTATATGTTCAGGCGGTGAAGCAGACTCATCAGCTGGAAATCGTAGCGAAGGAGCAGAAGATCACGGCACGGGCGACACTGAAGGAAATGTACGGCCGGCTTGGAGACGGATTTATTTATATAAACCGTTCCTGTATAGCCGCTCGCAACAAAATTATGGAAATAGATAAAAAGAACAGAATCCTGATACTCGAAGGAGGATATCATCTGGAAATATCCTATCGGGAAATGAAAAACTTGCTGGGGTCAGCCCCCCTCTCGGAATTCCACAGAATTCCGTAGGGGTCTGACCCCAGTTTTCGCGCCGGAATCTGTGACGTTCGCGCCGCATGTATTGAACCGGTATTCTGGAAATCATATAATGTGTGTAAGAAACGGCGCGGGATCGGGGGAGTTTTGAGATGGAAAGCAAAAAGATTGAAAACTGGCTGACTAAGAGGCGGACCTGTGATCTGATCATGGGACTGATTTTGCTGGTATATTACTTTTTTCCCTGGATTTCTTATAATGGAACGAACGAGACGATTCTGATATATGTGCTTAGAGTTATAAAAGAAAAAGATCCGCTGCAAGTGTATATGACAACGTTTTTAACATACATGAATTATGCGGTGGATCGGATACCGGATCTTGCCGTCACCGTTTTCATCGTCGGGATAACGGTCAGCCTGGCCCAGCTCCTGCTGCTGATTTATCTCATTTTTTCGTTCAGTGGGAAAATCCTGCGTTTTCTGCATCCTATCGCCTGGATTCTGGTATTTGCCCCATTGTCGGTGATGGTGGACTTTGGAGGTTCCACTTATTTTCGCGAAAATGTTATAGCCGTACCCTTTTCGTTATATGGGTATCTGTTTGGATTCTTGATTTTGTATGTGGTTTGGTTTCTGGCGGCCGAACTGACGGAGAGATGGGACGACGCCGTAAAAGCGGCGATAATCGCAGAAGAAAAACGAAAACGGTTGGAACAACGTCAACAGGAAAGTCTGGAAAATTATGTCCGCAGTCTGGAGAAAATGGTGGACGAGATGCGTGCGTTCCGGCACGATTACAAGAATATCCTTGCTACCATGGCCGGTTATCTTCATGAAGACCGCATAGAAGAACTGAAGATGTATTTCCGCGAGAAAATGCAGCTGCCGGAATTCGAAAGTGAAAACCAGGTGATCGCCTGGAATCAGCTGGAAAGAGTCCGGTCCATGGAATTAAAAGGATTCTTATATGAAAAACTGTTGATTATTCTGGCCAAGAAAATAGCGGTGGAAGTCTGGATTCCGGAAGAAATTGCCGAAGGAGTTCCAGAAACTGAAGACCTGGTCAGAATTCTGGGCATATTTCTCGATAATGCGGTAGAAGAAACTACAGGGCAGGAAGCCGGACAGATCCGTATTCAGATCGAAAAAACAGACATGGGAATCCTGTTCGAGATCGCCAATACGTACATATCCAGACCGGATCTGACCCGGATGGGGCAGAAAGGATACACCACCAAAGGGCAGGGAAGAGGAAATGGCCTTTATTGGGCAGGTGAAATGCTGAGACGCCGGGAGAATATCTTTCACGAGCTGCGGCTGGAAGAAGGCTGGCTGATTCAGCGGGTGGAGGTGACGGGGTCAGACCCCAATCCGGGAAACTGCGAAATTCCGTAGGGGGTCAGACCCCCTCAGGAGGTGCATAAACATGTTCAAGGCGACTAAGAGTAACAAGAATACATCCATGAATTACAGTGCGGTGGTTTCGTTTTTCTTCTACGTCTCCGTTCTAATCCTGATTCAGTGCCCCATATTTCTTGTTCAGCAGCGGAAGATGAATTTTTATCAGGCATATTTTTATGTAAAAGAAATTCCTGCCGGTGCGGACGACCTGTGGGCCACCTGCCGGATTTTGATGAACGGGGAGTTTTGAAAGTACTGGGGCTGATTGACAAACCTACAGGCGGGAAAGTATACTTTTATAGAAAAAGCATTGCGGACCTGTGGAGCGACGAACTGGCTGATATCCGCAGACAGAAGATCGGATTCATTTTCCAGGATTTTTATCTGCTGAACAGCCTGACTGTCCGGGAAAATATCATGCTCCCCATGGTGCTGGATAAGCGCGAGGGCAGGAGATGCACGGAAAAAGGAGAAGAGCTGGCAGAAAAGTTCGGACTAATACATCTGCTGGAAAAATATCCTTACGAATTGTCCGGAGGGGAAAAGCAGCGGACGGCCATCAGCCGGGCATTGATCAATAACCCGGATCTGATTCTGGCAGATGAACCCACCGGCAACCTGGACTCCAGGTCGTCTCAGAACGTGATCGATACCCTTTGTCAGATTAACCGGGAAATGGGGAAAACCATTATCATGGTCACCCACGATCCCCGGATGGCAAGTTATTGCAGCCGCCTGATCCTGTTGAAAGACGGCGTGGTTCTGGAAGATATAGAAAGAAAAGAAGAACAGAAAAGATTTTATCAGAAGATATTGGAAAAGATGTAGATGGGGTCAGGCCCCCCTGGGAGGTAACACATGAAAAACAAGCGAAGCTACAGCGTGATAATTCTACTGACTGGTGTCCTGGCGCAAATTTATTATTTCTTCCCCTGGATTCAGGGGAAGGAGCACGCTTACACAGGAATCACATACTGGATTGCGATTTTTCTGAATGGTTCGGCCACAGACGTGCTGTCAAGAGAATTCCCGTCCAGCCTGGAAATGGGCGGGAATCAGATTGCACTTGTAGTTCAGTTCTCCATTGTGATTTTCCTGATGGTGGTGGCACAGATCTGTTCTGCTATCGCTACAGCGGGCGGACTGAAGGGTTTTCGCTTTAAAATCTGTTCGGTCATCCCCTGTGCCATCAGCGGAATTATGATGTATCTGGTATCCAATCCGGTGGACAATGAGATCAGCAGCTGGCAGGTTTTGGGAAATCTTTCGTTTTTCTATCCATATTTTATTGCGGCTGTCTCGGTGTTTCAGCTGGTGGTTCTGCGGCTTCTGGAGGCCTGGGAGGAGTCGTCCATTCAGGTGAAGTTGGAACGGGAGCGCAAGAGAGCTTATAAAATTGAGCGAAAACGCAGACTTCATTTTCCGGGGCGCTATTCCCGGCTGTTTTACCGGGTGCTGTGGAAGGATCTCAAGTATCGCTGGAGGGATATGGCATTTTTATTTCTGGCCCTGTTCCTGTCGGCCCTGTTTTTGTTCCTGGGCCTTGGCATCTATCAGAATGTGTCCGGAAACTACGGAGAAGACGGGGGAATGCTGGGCCTTGGCCTGGTGGAGATTATCCGGGATTTCCTCATCGCCGTTGCGCTGATCGGGCTTTTTATGATTTCCGTGGCTTTGTCTTATTATCAGAAGAGGAAACATACCAGTACCGGATTGATTCAGACTTTGGGTATCCGCAGCCAGGCATTGTCCGCAGTTGGAATGGGAGAACTGATGGGCTGTTTTATGGCGGCGGTATTGAGCGCTTATGCGGCCGGAAGTCTGTTGATTTTTCTGATCTGCCTGGGGATCCGTTCCTGGATGACCGGCTATGATGTCGCCGGGACGGCAGGTCCCATCGTTTACATCTGGACTTTGGCCGGGATGGCTTTGCTTGCCCTTTGCGGCTACGTTATTTCCCTGGAAATGCAGGGCAGGGGTTCTTCCATAGATACTCGGGGCGCATCGGTCAGATGGGAGCCGGTGACGAGCCGGTTTACCATAGGAGTAACCGTACTGGCGGTGCTGCTGGGAGTCGTCTGTGTCTGGTTCTACCAACAGAGAAGAATGGCGGAGAGTCTGCTTCTGGTCTGCGGGCTTCTGTTGTGCGTCACGTTGGCATTCCGCGGAATCTGGGGGCTCTGGCTGGTCAGAAAACAGAAGGATCCGGAACAGTTTTTCCCCATGCTCCCGGCCATTTTCCAGGTTCGATGGCGGTTTCGGACCACCACCCGCTATCTCTCCCTTCTGATGGTGATCCATGTGCTGGCGCTGGCCGTTTTTGCGGGGAAATGTGCCGGCAGTCTTAGCGCTTCGCCGGTACAGGAGCTGTATCCTTACGATTACATTTTCCTGGCAAATAGTCAGGACGACGCATATCTGGAAGAACTGACCGAGACCTGCAAAGCGACGGTTCTGGAATTTCCTATGGTGAGGGCCACTACGCTGGATAACACGGAATGGCCGGAGAATATCCAGGAAATCGTGATTCAGCAGGGGCAGAACATCGGTATCTCCGAAAGCACTTACCAGGAATTGAAGAAGCTGGCCGGACAGCAACCGGAAGAACTTTCGCTGGACGCCGAAGGACGGAAGATTCACGTGGTATATCAGCAGGATCAGGCGTCCAAGGCGAAGCCTTTAGACTGGTATCAGTTTACCAGCAAACCCTATGTCCACATCGGACAGGCGTTGCTGGCGCACGACATGTATACGCGGGAGGAAACCTACCCGCCCAGAGAGATTGTAAGCGAAGAGCGGGAGAGCCTCATCGGCGCGTACCGACAGGGAAAATACGAGAATCTGATCGTATTTTCGGACGAATATTTTGAATCGGTGCAAGATTCCTGGAAGACCACCAACCTGCTGACCGGGGAAACGGTTTCAGAGGAGGAAGCCGTGCCGGAGGTGACCATACACGAATGGCCCACCAGGCTCTGGCTGGTGCAGGTGCCGGAAGACGGCCGTGACCAGGCAGAAGAAATCCTCGCCCGGTTCCGGGAAGCACACGCCTTTGACGAAAGTTTCGACCCCCTGGTAAAAAGCGCCTACGACAGCAGCGAAGCTCTCCACCAGAGAACCATGGAACGGCAGATGGAAATCCTGGTCAACGGAATTGTGGTACTCATGCTGCTGGCAGTCAGCATCTTCCTGCTGCGAATGAAGATCAAAATGGATCTGCCGGAACTGAAGAAAAACGACGAATATCTGGAAACCTTCGGAATGGAAGATAAACAGCGAATCCGGCTTATGAACCGGGCAGTGTCCCGGTACATATGGATTCCTCTTTCGCTGGCAGGGGCAGTCACCGCCCTGCTGACCGGAATCCTGTGGAAACTGCGGCTTTACCAGAACAGCGATATCTTAAGCTTCCTGAAATACGCAATTCCCCTGTGGGGCGGGTACGTATTCATACAGATTATAAATGCGAAACGGGTGCAGAAGGGGGTCAGACCCCACCCCAGGAAACCGCGGAAACTCGTAGGGGGTCAGACCCCTTCTACAAAGTGAGGGAAAAAGATGGACAGATTAGAAGAACAAAATGAAATGAATTATACGAAGAATACGGGATGTGTACTGCTGGCAGAGGATCTGACCCGCAATTATGTGATTACGGATGAACAGCAGAATAAGGATAAGATCCGGGTGTTAAAGGGCCTGAATTTCCGGGTGGACCAGGGCGAATTCGTAGGCATCATGGGCCGGTCCGGCTGTGGCAAGACCACGCTTCTAAAGCTACTGGGGATGATCGACCGGCAGACAGGTGGCAAACTGTACTTCGAAGGTCATGACACGGAAGACCTGTGGAAGGATGAGCTGGCAGACATCCGCCGCCGCAAGATCGGTTTCGTTTTCCAGGACTTCTATCTCATGGACAGCCTGACCATCCGGGAAAACATCATGCTGCCCCGGATTCTGGACAAGGGAAGCGCCCGGGAGTGCATCGAGAAGGCAGAGGCACACGCAGAGCAATTCGGAATCCGGCATCTGCTGGAGAAGAAACCTTATGAGCTTTCCGGCGGAGAAAAACAGCGGGCATCCATCTGCCGGGCATTGATCAATGACCCGGAACTCTTGCTGGCGGACGAGCCCACCGGGAATCTGGATTCCAAATCCGGCGACGTGGTGATCGACACCATGACCCGGATCAATCAGGACATGGGAAAAACTATTGTCATGGTTACCCACGATCCCAAGATGGCCAGCTACTGCAGCCGCCTGATCCTGCTGAAAGACGGCGTGATCCTGGAAGATCTGAAGCGGGGAAAGGAGCAGGAGGAATTCTATCAGAACATACTGGAGAAGATGAAAGAGTTGTAAAAGGGGGTCAGACCCCCTGCCTGAAAACGGCGGAATCCCGTTGGGGGTCTGACCCCCTACGGGATTCCGCCGTTTTTCGCAGTGGGGTCTGACCCCTTATCCACGCAACGAATCGAGAAATAGTTTCATCATAGGATGTGCGGATTCCAGAAGAGAATACCGGCAGTTTTCTAGCAGCCAGTTATATGTCATTCCTCTTTGAAGTCCGGCATAGTTGCGGGCCAGTACCAAAGCAGATGATCGGTCTGTAATTTCACCACTTTTTCTTCCTTCCGTCATCATGGAAAGAATTAACTTAAAATATTCCCGGTCTTCATCCAGGATATATCGCGTTCCGCTGGTCATGACTTCGTAGCCGTATAATTGCTGCAGAAACGGACGAAATTCCGATTCTTCCAGAAGTCTGCAGCAATATTCGTCGAAAAGATACAGCTTTTCCAGTGTGGTAGTCCCGCACGGGAGGGAATCCTTCCATCCCTCATAATTCTGGTCGAAATACCATGCCATCCGGAAGAGCAGATCTTCTTTTGCCCGGAAATGATGATAAAACGCACCACGGGAGGTGCCTGATTTATCGATAATATCCTGCAGGGTAGTTTCTTCGTAGCCTTTTTGGTGAAATAATTCCCATGCTGCATCTATGATTTTTTCTTTCGCGCCAGTCTTTCGGTTATTCATGTCTATACTCCTTCTGTAACATTATCTTATTTTAATGTATCATGAAAAGATTTAGTTTAAAAGAAGAAAAATGCATTTTATACAAAAATTGACATGAATTTTCATAAAAGAAGTACATATTGACATTGTTTTCACAACCCTGTAAAATTTATATTATATGGAACAGAGTACGGAATAAAGTACGGAAATAAGTATTAAAAATGAAAGATGTGACTGTATCCGTATAAAATCAACAGTAGAAAGGGGATGATTGTCATGATAAGCCAGTTTAGTGACAAGATACATTATGTCAGCGGCCTGTCGTGTGCAGAAAAATGTACTGCGATTGAACTCGCACGGGCTTTGGGATTTCAGAGTGAGGCGGCGGTATTTCCAGTCACGGACCATCATCAGGGAATTGAGATTCCGTCGGATATTTCCGATTTGAAACATTTCCTGCCATCGATCAGGAAGATTGAGACGCCTGAGGATTATGTGGCTTCGTCTGATTCGGCGAAACCGATGCCGGATTTTGACTGGAGGCAGAAACGGGGCCTTGAGACACTGTTCTCTAAAGGTAAGCTGCTAAAAGATAATAATCTGGATCAGCTCCCGGATGAAATGGACCTGCATTTTGTTATTCCGGAGGACGCCGGCGATGCTATCTATGAAGCTGCGTGCAACATGGCGTTTCGTTATGGAATGGAGACAACGGCCTATGAAGGCATGCTGCTGCGAAGAGAAAGTGGCGGCGGTAACGAGATCCTGTTTGAAGAGAAAGATGAGTGCGGCATCTGGTGGCAGGAAGAAAATGACGGCGTCAAGGTAAAAGTAACAGGGAAAGGAGATGAACTGGTCAGATTTATATCTGACCTTTGCGGACAATTTCCGGCTCAGGGACCGTTCGATACCTGGACAGACCGGCTCAAAGAGATTGGAGCCGGATTGATGATGAAAACTCTGGACGGTCAGCTTGCCTATGTAAAAGCTTATGCGGATGATGGTGCAACAGCCTATGTGGATACAGACATTGACAGACGGAGACAGCAGGTAGAAACGGCATTTCCAGAAGTTTCGTTTCTGAACTATAAGAATGAAAAAAAAGAATATGAGGCAGAATACAATATCAGCTGGGAAATAGATGACTTGAGGAAGATGTTGGAACAGAACGTATATCCGAAACTCAGAGCCGGAGATCAGGTCAGCCTGCAGATTGCAGTCAGCGAGGACAAAAAGATCCGTGCTGAAGTGGAACATGAAATCCGGGAGAGACTAAAGAAAATGGATGTCCAGGATCCGCAGATTACGGTATTGTGTTCTTATAAACAGGGATTTTCCTGGATTGATGAAGTTGAGATTCCCAGGCTGCAGCAATGTACGGATCTGGCTCAGGTAGAAATCCGTTTCCGGCCATTTCTGCAGCCGGGAGTTACGGAATGGAAAGACGAGGACGGAGCCGTTCCTTCTTACAATAATATCGATAAAGATCCAGAACGATGGTACGATATGCCGATCCGTTATCTGCAGGAACTATATCCTGTCGAAGATGTGATTGCAGAAAGGACTGGCGTTGATCCGGACAAAATTCTGTTCAAAGTGTATGAAGGAGATGAAGATATTACATATGAGCTGAAGGGACTGACTGCTGAGGGAAAAGAGCTTCACCGCGGAGTCTACAAGGCGGCGTGGACAGAGCGCCCCTATATCGATGCATATCCGGATCTTGGTAAAGTACATCCGGCAACCGGCTATCTGAGATGGAGTATTAATGGGGAAATGCAGCCGGCTGTGCGGGTAGAATCGGATGTGGAAAAAGTATGGGAAATCTATCAAAGTCAGGTACTTCCGGATATCCGCAGATATGTTGATGAAAAAACGAAAGGAAAAGATCTTGTATCAGCTCAGCCTTTTTTCGAAAAACTGCAGCTGGATATTCAGGTCAGCGAACCAGATGAGAAGCTGAGCTCCAGAGAAGATATCCTATCTTCACTGGACGGCCTGCACGAAGACATTTATTTTGTAGGGACCGATTATTTTAAAAACTATGGAATGGAAAAATCAGGCCAGGTGACGGATGCTCCGGGACTGATCCTTCCAAAGATAAGAAAAAACCGCGGGAAGCCGGAGATGAAGGCGACTGTATTTTCTCAGATGGCACAGAAACCGCAGATTTTGCTGCGGGATGGCACCAGGATCGGCATGGAACTTCAGCAGACGCAGGTTAATGTATGGCTGGACAGCATCCGGGCAGCCGGTGCAGATAAGACGGCAGTTTTGCAAGTGGAAGGGGTGCCGGAAGAGGTGATTCGTACATATGCGGAGCTGTTGAATGAAGGGATACTGGAATTGGCAGAAAGTCTGGAAGGTATATCGAAAATAATATTCCGGTCAGGCGACTGTGAATGGGAAGCAAAACTAAGGACTCGGGAAACAGAAAAAGAGATACTTGATATACGGGAGATTGATATTTCTGAGGATCAGCTGATCGGGTATGAAGATTATCTTGAAATCATCGAAAAGTTGAAAAAAGTACCGGGACTTTACGTATATAAAACTGCAGTTTCCTATAAGGGCAGAGATATCTATGCGGTAGAGATTCGTCCGGATCTGGAAGGTTATATATCCAGGACGAAGCGGATTACAGCACATCCTTCACAGATCATCGATTCCAGGCATCATGCGAATGAGGTTTCCAGCACCAATTCGGCATTTATGCTGATACGGACCATTTTGACAGACGAGAGGTTCAAAGACCTGGGGAACAGGATGAACCTGGTAATCCTGCCGATGGAGAATGTGGACGGAGCTGCAATACATTATGAACTCCAGAAAGATAATCCCTGCTGGAAACTGCATGTGGCACGGTTCAATGCGATAGGAAAAGAGTTTTATTATGATCTGTTTGAGACAGAGACTATCCACACGGAAGCTCAGGCCATGAGGAGATTATTCATGACATTTCTTCCGGACGCCATTATCGATAACCATGGCGTGCCCAGCCATGAGTGGGAGCAGCAGTTCTCGGGTTATACTTCTCCGTCTTACAAAGGATTCTGGCTTCCAAGATCTTTGCTTTACGGATATTTTTATCACATAACCGGAGAGGAATACCGGAGCAACTATACGCTCAATAAGAAAATGGAAGATGTGATCGCAGATGCATTTATGGAAGACCAGGCGATCACCAGGGAGAATAAGATGTGGGCGAGACAGTTTGAAAAGTACGCCCATGGATGGCTGCCGAAGATGTTTCCGGCCAACTATTATAAGAATATGATCAATTACTGGATCCCGCATGAGTATGATCCGGCGCATCGTTACCCATCCATTCGCTATCCGTGGATTCTTAGTCTGGACTATGTAAGCGAGGTGGCTGATGAGACCGCTCAGGGCGAATATCTGCATGACTGCGCGAGAGCTCACACCGTACATGATATTGCGATCCTGGAGACGATGATGCAGGCATCCTGCGTCTATGACAGACAATGGGAGATCGGGGAGAATAAGATAAAAGCCGTACTGACCAGAAAACGGCCGATTATGATATAACAGAGGAGGAAATATACATATGGAAATGATGGAACTGCTTAAATTACTGGGCATTTTAATTGTAATTATCGGATTTGCCCTTAAACTGGATTCAATTCTGATTATCGTTGTTGCGGCGGTTGTAACTGCCCTTGTAAGCGGACTTGGAGTTACGGGACTTCTGGAAACCCTTGGGACAAGCTTCGTTTCTAACCGGAGCATGGCAATCTTTATTCTTATCATGCTGGTGACCGGAACTTTGGAAAGAAATGGATTAAAAAATGCGGCTGCAGCCCTGATCGGGAAATTCAAACGCGCATCTGCCGGCGCAGTTGTAGGGGCATATGGAATCATGAGAGGAATCTTTGCAGCATTTAATGTAAGTTTCGGAGGTGTCGCCGGATTCGTGCGTCCGATCATTATGCCGATGATCGACGGCGCTATCAAAGCACAGGGACATGAACCAAATGAAGAACATGTAGAGGAACTGAAAGGAATGGCGTCCGGTATGGAGAATATAGCATGGTTATTCTGCCAGGTACTTTTCGTCGGAGGAGCAGGCGGACTGCTGGTACAGTCTACGCTGGAACCCCTTGGATATCATGTAGAACTGATTGATCTTGCAAAAGTGGAAATCCCTATCGGTATATTCGCTCTGGCAGTAGGAATCGTATACTACTTCCTGAAGGATAAGAAGCTGAGCAGGAAATATTATGATACAGAAAAATAGGAGGCGAGAAGATGTCATTTTTTACAAGTTCAGATATTACACTTGGTACAAAGTTATTGGAAGTTGTTTACATTGTTATTGGATTGATCACTCTCTATACAGGAGTGAAAAACGCGAGAGACAAAGAAAACCCGTCAAGAGTTGGAACCGCTGTGTTCTGGTGCGCACTGGGCGTGGTACTGGCTTTTGGTCATTGGATTCCGCCGGTTGCAGATGGAGTCCTGGTTATCGTTATGACGATACCGGCTATCCTGGGCAAAGTTAAAATCGGCCGGTCTGAAGCACCGTCTGAAGAATCTGTCAATCAGAAATATAAACTGATCGGAATGAAGATTTTCGCTCCGGCCTTATCAATTGGTGTATGTGCGATCCTGTTTGCTATCTTTCTGCCAGACCTGGGAGCTATCGTTGGAATCGGAGCAGGAATCATTGTATCGATTATCCTGTTAATGGCGTTTTCCAGAGAAAACACGCCCAAAGTATTTCTGACAGATTCTGAGCGTCTGCTTTCAACTGTTGGTCCGCTGAGTATGCTTCCAATGCTTCTTGCAAGTCTTGGAGCAGTATTTACTGCAGCCGGCGTCGGTGAAGTGATCTCTGAAATCGTGGGAAAAGTAATCCCGAAGGGAAATGTTAATATAGGAATCATCGTTTTTGCTATTGGCATGGCTCTGTTTACGATGATCATGGGTAATGCATTTGCCGCTATTACGGTTATGACAGTAGG
>CASEIR010000003.1 GCA_949287925.1 uncultured Lachnospiraceae bacterium | reverse complement strand
GCGAGCAAATGCCGCCGCCCAGAGACTATCTGGCGGCTCAGCAGAAAAACGGACGGGAAATGCCATCCCTTCCCGTTATGTTTCTATGAGCCAGAGCTTTTCCAAGCAGGCGAACAACCTGTGGTTTCAGATCTATCAGGTAGTGCGGGAAAGCTGTTCGTCAGAGTATAAGGGCGCAACACCCCGCGATGATATGATGGAGAAATTCTGAAAGAAGATCTTTGGGATGGAAATGTGATCGGGTGATGGAATGCGATGGTCAGCATTTACAAGAGGATATGAGGAAGCTTTGGCCTGATTAGCAGATCGGTTGATTTTTATGTCTGAAATATATATTTTTCGTGTAACAAAAATCGGGAAAAAATAATACGGAATAACCTATAAAAGCAGAATTGACACCAGATATAATATAAGATAGAATAATGGGGAACATTTGTTCTTGAAATAACGTTAATGGTTTTGCAACAAAATACGTGCTCGTTGAGATGTACTCATATTTTAGTGGTTGCTTACACAAAAAATTCGTGTAAATAGCACTTAAAAACTCAGAATATAATCAGGAGAACAAGTTATGAGTGAAGAAAAAATATTTAAATTGGAGGCGCCTTATCAGCCAACAGGCGATCAGCCGCAGGCAATCGAGGCGCTTGTAAAAGGGTTCAAGGAAGGCAATCAATGCCAGACTTTACTAGGGGTTACGGGTTCTGGAAAGACGTTTACGATGGCCAACGTGATCGAGCAGCTGCAGAAACCGACACTGGTCATTGCCCATAATAAAACACTGGCCGCTCAGTTGTATGGAGAATTCAAGGAGATGTTCCCTGATAACGCGGTGGAATATTTTGTCTCCTACTACGACTACTATCAGCCGGAGGCTTACGTCCCGTCCTCGGACACCTACATTGCCAAGGATTCTTCCATCAACGAAGAGATCGATAAGCTTCGGCTGTCAGCCACAGCATCCCTGGCGGAACGCCGGGACGTGATCGTGGTGTCCAGCGTGTCCTGCATCTACGGACTGGGCGAACCGGAGAATTTTGAGAAGATGATGGTATCCCTGCGCCCCGGCATGGAGAAGGACCGGGACGAAGTAATCCGGCAGCTGATCGACATCCAGTACGACCGCAACGAGATGGACTTCAAGCGGGGAACCTTCCGGGTACGGGGAGACGTGCTGGAGATTATTCCGGCCAATGAAGCAGAGACGGCAGTACGGGTAGAATTCTTCGGAGACGAGATCGACCGGATCACCCAGGTGGACGTGCTGACGGGAGAGATCAAAGGAGAACTGGAGCATGCAGCTATTTTCCCGGCGTCGCACTATGTGGTTCCGGCAGAGCAGATCCAACGGGCGGTGGAGACCATCGAAGAAGAGCTGGAAGAGCGCATCCGCTATTTCAAATCCGAAGATAAACTGCTGGAGGCACAGCGGATCGCGGAACGGACCAACTTTGATATTGAGATGCTCAAAGAAACCGGATTCTGTTCCGGAATCGAGAACTATTCCCGGCATCTGTCGGGACTCAAACCCGGACAGCCGCCCTATACATTGATGGATTTCTTCAAGGATGATTTTCTGGTCATCATTGATGAGTCTCATAAGACGATTCCCCAGATCGGGGGCATGTACCATGGGGATCAGTCACGAAAAACGACGCTGGTAGATTACGGCTTCCGGCTTCCGTCTGCCAAAGATAACCGGCCTCTTTGTTTTGAAGAGTTTGAGAGCCGGATCGATCAGATCCTGTTCGTATCAGCCACACCTGGACAGTATGAGGCAGAGCATGAGCTTTTGCGGGCGGAACAGGTGATCCGGCCCACCGGCCTTCTGGATCCGGAGGTGGCGGTACATCCGGTGGAAGGCCAGATCGACGATCTGATAGGAGAGATTAATCAAGAAGAATCTAAGAAAAACAAGGTCCTGGTAACTACTCTGACAAAACGGATTGCAGAAGATCTGACGGACTATATGCGGGAAGTGGGAATCCGGGTCCGGTATCTCCATTCCGATGTGGATACGCTGGAACGGGCCCAGATCGTCCGGGATATGCGTCTGGATGTGTTCGATGTACTGGTGGGAATCAATCTTTTGCGGGAAGGACTGGATATCCCGGAGATTACGCTGGTAGCTATTCTGGATGCGGATAAGGAAGGTTTTCTGCGTTCCGAGACGTCTCTGATTCAGACCATCGGCCGCGCGGCAAGAAATGCGGAAGGCCATGTGATCATGTATGCGGACAACATAACGGATTCCATGCGGCTGGCCATTCAGGAGACGGAACGCCGCCGGAAGGTGCAGATGGAATATAACGAAACCCACGGGATTACCCCAAAGACCATCCAGAAAGGGGTTCGGGATCTGATCGCCATTTCGAAGAAGGTGGCGGCAGAGGAGATGCGGATGGAGAAGGATCCGGAATCTATGAGCCGCAAAGAGCTGGAAAAGCTGACGAAAGATCTGGAGAAGCAGATGAAGAAGGCTGCTGCGGAGCTGAATTTCGAAGCTGCAGCAGAGCTGCGTGACAAATTGATCGAGCTGAAAAAGGCTATGCGAGAATAAAAATCTATGAAAGGTACAGAATAGATAAGAACAGGAAGGAACGTTACATGCTGAAAAATACACATAAACATTGCATTAAGATCAGAGGAGCCAATGAGCATAATCTGAAGAATATAGATCTGGATATTCCCAGAGACGAGCTGGTGGTGCTTACCGGACTGAGCGGTTCGGGGAAATCTTCCCTTGCTTTTGACACCATCTATGCGGAGGGGCAGAGACGATATATGGAATCCCTGTCTTCTTATGCCAGACAGTTCCTGGGACAGATGGAAAAGCCGGATGTAGAGAGTATCGAAGGATTATCCCCGGCCATTTCCATCGACCAGAAATCCACCAACCGGAATCCACGTTCCACGGTAGGAACGGTGACGGAGATCTATGATTATTTCCGTCTGCTCTACGCCCGGGTGGGAATTCCACACTGCCCCCAGTGCGGCAAGGAGATTAAGAAGCAGACGGTGGACCAGATGGTGGACCAGATTATGGAGCTGCCGGAGCGGACAAAGATCCAGTTGTTGGCGCCGGTGGTGCGGGGACGGAAAGGGACCCATGCAAAGCTTCTGGAGCGGGCGAAGAAAAGCGGCTATGTCCGGGTGCGGATCGACGGGAATCTGTATGAGCTGACGGAAGAGATCAGCCTGGATAAAAATATCAAACATAATATTGAGATTATCGTGGACCGTCTGGTAGTAAAAGAAGGAATCGAACAACGTCTGACGGATTCCATTGAAACAGTACTGAATCTGGCAGAGGGACTGCTGACGGTGGATGTGATCGGAGGAGAGCCGATTCAGTTCAGCCAGAGTTTTTCCTGCCCGGACTGTAATATCAGCATCGAAGAGATTGAACCCAGAAGCTTTTCCTTCAACAATCCGTTTGGAGCCTGCCCGGAATGTTATGGTCTGGGCTATAAGATGGAATTTGATATAGATCTGATCATTCCTGACCGGAAGCTGAGTATCAGCGAGGGAGCCATCACCGTCATGGGATGGCAGTCCTGTACGGATAAGAAGAGTTTTACCTATGCGATTCTGGATGCGCTGAGTAAAGAGTATAAGTTTTCCCTGGATACGCCGTTTGGAAAATATCCGAAGAAGATTCAGGATATTCTTATTCATGGAACCGGCGGCAAGGAAGTAAAAGTGTATTACAAAGGACAGCGGGGAGAAGGGGTCTATGACGTGGCGTTTGAGGGACTCTTGCGTAATGTGGAGCGGCGTTACCGGGAAACGTCTTCTGAGACCATGAAAGCGGAGTATGAAGAATTCATGCAGATTACGCCCTGTCATGCCTGCGGCGGCCAGAGGCTGAAGCCGGGAGCGCTTGCAGTAACGGTAGGCGGTAAGAACATCGCAGAAGTCACTGCCATGTCGGTGGAGCGGCTGCAGCGGTTTCTGGATAAACTGAAGCTGAACAAACACCAGATGATGATCGGCGGACAGATCCTGAAGGAGATCCGGGCCAGAATCCAGTTTCTGATGGATGTGGGTCTGGATTATCTGACGTTGTCCCGGGCTACCGGAAGTCTGTCCGGCGGAGAGGCTCAGCGGATCCGCCTGGCAACTCAGATTGGGTCTGGTCTGGTGGGAGTGGCCTATATTCTGGACGAACCCAGTATCGGACTTCATCAGCGGGATAACGATAAGCTGCTGGGAACGCTGAAGCACCTGCGGGACTTGGGGAATTCAGTTATCGTAGTGGAACATGATGAAGACACCATGCGGGAAGCGGATTATATTGTTGATATCGGCCCTGGCGCTGGAGAACATGGCGGCGAAGTGGTGGCTGTGGGAACGGCGGAAGAGATCATGGCAAATGAACGGTCTGTGACGGGCGCTTACTTGAGCGGCAGGATCCGTATCCCGGTGCCGGAGAAGAGAGAGAAGCCCACTGGTTGGCTGAAAGTCGTCGGCGCCCGGGAGAATAATCTGAAAAATATCGACGTGAAGTTTCCGCTGGGAGTGATGACCTGCGTGACCGGCGTGTCTGGTTCGGGCAAAAGCTCACTGGTCAACGAGATCTTATATAAACGGCTGGCGAAGGAGCTGAACCGGGCAAGAACCATTCCAGGAAAGCATAAGGATATCAAAGGGATGGAAAAGCTGGATAAGGTAATCAACATCGACCAGTCGCCCATTGGCAGAACGCCCCGGTCAAACCCGGCCACTTATACCGGCGTGTTTGATCTGATCCGGGATCTGTTCGCCGCTACGCCGGACGCCAAAGCCAGAGGCTATCAGAAAGGACGTTTCAGTTTCAATGTAAAAGGCGGCCGGTGTGAAGCATGCAGCGGCGATGGAATCCTGAAGATTGAGATGCATTTCCTGCCGGACGTCTACGTTCCCTGCGAGGTCTGCAAGGGAAAACGTTACAACCGGGAGACTCTGGAAGTCAAATACAAAGGCAAAAGTATTTATGATGTACTTAATATGACAGTGGAGGAAGCGCTTCATTTCTTTGAACATGTGCCCAGCATCCGGCGGAAAATGGAGACCCTTTACGATGTGGGGCTCTCTTATATCCGTCTGGGGCAGCCGTCTACCACGCTGTCGGGAGGAGAGGCCCAGCGGATCAAGCTGGCGGCCGAACTGAGCAAACGGAGTACGGGCAGAACCATCTATATTCTGGACGAGCCAACGACGGGGCTGCATTTCGCAGACGTGCATAAGCTGACGGAGATCTTAAGAAGACTGTCTTCCGATGGAAATACGGTCATTGTGATCGAGCACAACCTGGACGTGATCAAAACGGCGGATTATATCATCGATGTGGGGCCGGAAGGCGGAGACCGGGGCGGGACGATCGTAGCCTGCGGTACGCCGGAGGAGATCGCGAAGAACCCAAACTCTTATACCGGACGTTACATCGATGCAGTCCTGCACAGATAATGTCGATATATCCCGAGCCTTTACAAAGAATTAAGGAAAGAAAGTCTTTCCATTTCCTGTAAAGTTGATTATAATGATACATGCACAAAAGAGAATAGAATCAGCATGAATGGGAAATAGATAGAATCAGGAAAGGGGAACTAGGATGGCAGCAGATATAGGAATTGATCTGGGGACCGCCAGTGTTCTGGTATATGTGAAGGGCAAGGGCGTAATATTAAAAGAACCTTCGGTGGTGGCTTATGACCGGGATTCGAATGCGATCAAGGCGATCGGAGAAGAAGCCAGGCTGATGCTGGGAAGAACACCGGGCAACATTATCGCCGTGCGGCCCCTCAGACAGGGAGTAATCTCTGATTATACCGTTACTGAAAAGATGATCAAATATTTTGTTCAGAAAGCACTTGGAAAACGCACGTTTAAAAAACCACGCATCAGCATCTGCGTGCCCAGCGGGGTGACAGAAGTGGAGCGTAAGGCGGTGGAGGAAGCCACTTACGCGGCAGGAGCCAGAGAGGTGAATCTGATCGAGGAACCGGTGGCTGCGGCTATCGGAGCCGGAATCGATATTTCCAAAGCCTGTGGAAGCATGATCGTGGATATCGGCGGCGGAACCTCTGATATTGCGGTGATATCGCTGGGGGGGACGGTTGTCAATACATCAATCAAGATTGCGGGCGATGATTTCGATGAGGCGATCGTGCGCTATATGCGGAAGAAGCATAATCTTCTGATCGGGGAACGTACGGCGGAGGATATTAAGATCAGAATCGGGACAACTTATCCGCTGATCGAGGAGGAATCAATGGAAGTGCGGGGACGGAATCTTGTGACAGGACTTCCTAAGACGGTTACCGTCACTTCTTCTGAGACAGAAGAAGCGCTCCGGGAAACCACCGGACAGATCGTGGAAGCTGTGATCAGCGTTCTGGAACGCACGCCTCCGGAACTGTCTGCGGATATACTGGACAGAGGAATCATGCTGACCGGAGGCGGATCCATGCTGCGTGGTCTGGAGGAGCTGATCGAAGAAAGAACCGGAATCAATACTATGACAGCCGAGGAACCGATGCAGGTAGTCGCCATCGGAACAGGACAATTTGTTGAATTTGCAAGCGGGCGAAAAGATTACTAATGGAAGAAGTAAAAGGTTATGTGGATCATATCGTATACCGGAATGAAGACAATGGTTATACGGTATTTCAATTGAATAACGACGACGGAGAAATCACCTGTGTGGGAAACTTTCATTTCATAGAAGAAGGGGAACTCCTGGCGCTGGAGGGCGAATATATGACCCACAGGCTGTACGGTTCCCAATTTTCGGTGAAAACATCGACGGTATGCGAACCAGAGGATCTGATATCCATCGAGCGGTATCTGGGTTCAGGAGCCATCAAAGGGATCGGGACGGTGCTGGCTGGAAAGATCGTAAAGAAATTCAAGGAAGATACCTTCCGGATCATAGAGGAAGAACCGGAACGGCTGGCAGAAATCAAAGGAATCAGTGAGCGAAAGGCAAGAGAGATCGCCAGCCAGGCGGAAGAGAAAAAAGAAATGAGACAGGCCATGCTGTACCTGCAGAAATACGGGATATCTACGGCTCTTGCGGCAAAGATCTACCAGCATTACGGCAACAGCATCTATCGGGTGATCGAAGAGAATCCTTATCAGATCGCAGACCATGTCTCCGGAGTGGGATTTAAAACCGCTGATGAGATTGCGGCGAAAGTAGGAATCCATACAGATTCTGATTTCCGCATCCGCAGCGGTATTTTCTATACTCTGATGCAGAGCATGGGAGAAGGACATATCTATCTTCTGAAAGAAACCTTATCCTGGAGGGCTGGCCGGCTCCTTGAGATCGAGATAAGAGACATAGAGAGGTATCTGATGGATCTGGCCATGGAGAAAAAGATCATGATGAAAGAAGCGGAAGACGGAATGCGGATCTATTCGTCCCATTTCTACTATATGGAGATGAACGTGGCAAGGATGCTGCACGATCTGAATATTTGCGAACAACTTCCGGATGATCTGCTGATACAACGGCTGGAGAAGATCGAGGATGAGACGGGGATGATCTTGGACGATATGCAGAGAAAAGCTGTGACGGAGGCAGTGAAACGAGGAATCCTGGTGTTGACAGGAGGGCCGGGAACCGGTAAGACGACAACGATCAATGCCATGATCCGTTTCTTTGAAAGCGAAGGGATGACGATTCTTCTGGCTGCGCCCACGGGAAGAGCGGCAAAACGTATGACAGAAACAACTGGCTGCGAGGCTTCCACCATTCACAGGCTTCTGGAAGTCAGCGGAAATCCGGAGGAAGAAAGTGTTGGGGGATTTCAGCGGAATGAAGAGAATCCATTGGATACGGATGTACTGATCATTGATGAAGTATCCATGGTGGACCTGCCGTTGATGAATGCACTGTTAAAAGCAATCATTCCCGGGACACGGCTGATTCTGGTGGGAGATCAAAACCAACTCCCCAGTGTGGGCCCCGGAAGCGTATTGAAAGATATCATTGCCTCCCGGTGTTTTCCAGTTGTAATGCTGACCAAGATTTTCCGTCAGGCGGGAGAGAGTGATATTGTGGTAAACGCCCATAAGATTAACCGGGGAGAGCCAGTAATTCTGGATAACAAGAGCCGGGATTTTTTCTTTCTGAAGAGACAGGAAGCAGATGTGATCATCAGCGTTGTACTGACGTTGATCCAGAAGAAGCTTCCCAAGTATGTGGACGCAGGAATGCTGGATATTCAGGTCCTGACGCCTATGCGAAAAGGGCTTCTTGGAGTGGAGCGGTTAAACCAGGTCCTGCAGCGGTATCTGAATCCTCCGGCGCCGGAGAAAACAGAAAAAGAGTATGCCGACCGGTTGTTCCGGGTAGGGGATAAGGTAATGCAGATCAAGAACAATTACCAGCTGGATTGGGAGATCCGCACCCGTTATGGGATGACGGTCGATAAAGGACAGGGAATTTTCAATGGCGACATGGGAATCATCCGTGAAATCAATACATATGAAGAAACGGTAACGGTGGAGTTTGATGAGCACAGACAGGTTGTTTATCCTTATCAGCTGCTGGATGAACTGGAGCTGGCATACGCCATTACCATACATAAGTCTCAGGGGAGTGAATATCCTGCGGTGGTGATTCCGCTTCTGCAGGGACCAAGACAGCTGTATCACAGGAATCTTTTGTATACAGCTGTGACCAGGGCGAAAAAATGCGTGACGGTGGTGGGAAGCGACGCGGTATTCCAGGAGATGATCCGTAACAACCAGGACCAGAAACGCAATACCAGCCTGGATGAGCGAATCCGGGAACTGCAATGAGTAAAAAAATATGGAACAAATATATACTGCCTTTGTTCTGGCCGGAGATCTGTCCGTTTTGCGGCAGAGTTTCAAGAAACGGAATCTGTAAGACATGCCGGGAGGAACTGGAGCGCATCAGAATCCGGGAACCCAGATGTATGCGCTGCGGGAAACCTCTCCGGCGTCCGGAACAGGAGTACTGCTATGACTGTGAACAGACAGTACATGCATTTGACAGAGGTTATAGTCTGTGGCTTCACAAAAAACCGGTGAAACAATCGGTTTATCAATTTAAGTATCATAACCAGCGCCGGTTTGCGGTATACTATGCCGCTGAGATGACCGAAGCTTTCTTTCCTGCCGTTTCGTTATGGAAACCGGATCTTTTAATTCCAATCCCACTGCACAAAAAAAGAATAAAAAAGAGAGGATTTAATCAATCTTTACTGATCGCAGAAGAATTGGGAAAGAGGTTGTCTTTGCCTGTGGATGCAAAGAGCCTGGTGAGAAACAAGGATACGTCACCTCAGAAAATATTGGATCCGGCAGGCAGAAAACGGAATCTGGAACAGGCGTTTTCTGTCAGAGATACATTCGTGCCTGTTCCGGCAGTGCTGCTGGTTGACGATATCTATACCACCGGAAATACGCTGGACGCCGCGGCAAAAAAGTTAAAGGAAAAAGGGGTCCAAAAAGTCTATTTTTTAACTATAAGTATTGGACAAGGATACTGATATTTGTTATACTAAAAATGATGTTTAAAAGACAGATATCATAGAGGTGGATTATGTTAGATGAGAGAAAGGTAAAACTGATGACCCGCCTTGCTTTTTATGAGCAGAAGCAGGGAAAAGAGGATTTCAGGATCAGCGAATATTTCCGGAAGGATTATACCAGTTTCCATGTGATCTGTTCGGTGATTTGGGTTACAGTCGGCTACATCTGTGCCATAGGACTTGCGGTTATTGCCGGTCTGGAAACTCTGATGGATAAGATGTCGGCGGGACTTCTGGTCTTGATGTTCGGCGTGCTTTTGGCTGGGTACGTTGCGCTGGTTATCTTCTATATCGGGGTGTCGACGCATGTATATAATAAAAAGCACAGCGATGCGAGACAACGGGTCAAGAGATATAATTACGGACTGACAAAACTGCTGAAGTTTTATGCGAAAACGGATGCAGAGCAATAGAATCGGTTTACAGAGAAGGAGAAGATAAAAGATGGATACAGTATATGTGATTCGCGGCCGGATGCAGGAGATTTATTCTAAGCATTCTAAAATTATTGATAAAGCAGCCCGGTTTGTTCTGGCCCTGGTAGTGTTCACGCTGATCAACCACAATGTGGGATTTATGAAAGCGCTGGCGTCGCCGGTAGCAGCCCTGGGGCTTGCTATTATCTGCGCGTTTCTGCCGTTGATCTTCACGGTTCTGGCGGCAACGGCGCTGGTTCTGGTACATATGTTTGCAGTGTCATTGGGGTTCCTGCTTGTTACGGCAATTGTATTTCTGGTCATGTATATTTTTTATTTCCGGCTGACGCCGAAGATGGCGTTCCTTGTGCTGATCACACCGGTGGCGTTCTTTTTAAAGGTGCCGTATGTGATCCCGGTGGCCTGCGGACTGGTTCTGACGCCGGTGAGCATGGTGGCTGTTTCATGCGGAACCATCGTATTCTATATGCTGGAGTACACGAAAAAGGCGTCCGCTTCTATTGATGGAAGTGGAAAGGCAGATATTATGAAGCATATATCCAACTATGCAAAACAGGTGTTTCAGGATAAGGAACTGTGGATCGTGATTGTGGCGTTCATTATCTGCTGTCTGGTGGTATATACGCTGCGCAGACAGGCCATGGATCATGCGTGGAAAGCGGCAATCATAGCGGGGGCCGTTTCGAATGTAGTCGTGATTGCGGTGGGAGATATTGCGCTTGGCGTACACACTTCTTATGGCGCGCTGATCGGAGGAAGCCTGGCGGCGATCGTAGTGGGCATGATTCTGGAACTGTTCTTCTTTACCGTTGATTATGCAAGGAGTGAGAATCTTCAGTTTGAAGATGACGAATACTACTATTATGTGAAAGCGGTTCCGAAGATCTCGGTTGCGACGCCGGAGAAGACGGTGAAGCGGATCAACGAGAGGCAGGAGACGGAGATCATCGATACGGAGGAAGTGAAGGTCAAAGCCGGGAAGGCGAAAAAACGGCCTGTGCCAAAGAAAAACGGCGCGGTAAAGAAAGGACCTTCCGCGAAAAAGCATGATATGAAAGAAGTAGATAAGATGCTTCTGACACAGAGCCTGAAGCGGGATCTGAATTTAAAAGACTGACAGTAAGACTGAGTAAGATAAGGAGGTGAAAGAATGGGAGAACTGTTTTCCGGGATCGCGGATAAATATGTATTCGAGTGGTATATCCCCAATGTGCGTGTGACGGATGTTGTGGAAGTGCTGATCCTTACATTCCTGATCTACCAGATCATGGTCTGGATCAAGAATACAAAAGCATGGATGCTGCTGCGGGGAATTCTTGTTCTTGCCATCTTCATTCTTTTAGCCGCCATTTTCAATATGCATACAATCTTATTCATTGCGGAGAATCTTGTGACAGTCATGGCGACGGCGGCCATTGTCGTATTTCAGCCGGAACTCAGGCGGGCGCTGGAGAAGCTGGGAGAGCGCAAATTCCTGACCTCTGTGGTTCCGTTTGAATCTAACCGGGAGAAATCACACTTCAGTGAGCAGACTCGGGAGGGAATCATACGGGCCTGCTACGCTATGGGAAAGGTGAAGACCGGAGCGCTGATCGTCGTGGAACAGGAAATCCGTCTGACAGAGTATGAAAGTACCGGAATTGAATTGGACTGTGTCGTGTCCAGCCAGGTACTGATTAATATATTTGAACATAATACGCCCCTTCATGACGGCGCGATCATTGTAAGGGGAGACCGGATCGTATCCGCGACCTGCTATCTGCCGTTATCGGACAACATGGGGCTCAGCAAAGATCTGGGAACCCGGCATCGGGCGGCAGTAGGTATGAGCGAGGTCAGCGACGCCATGGTTATTGTGGTTTCAGAAGAAACAGGGGCCGTATCAGTGGCACAGGGAGGCCAGCTTTACCGGGCTGTCTCCGAAGATAAGCTGCGTGAAATGCTGACAGAGATACAGGCAAAAAAAGCAGAAACAAAGAGAATATGGGAATTCTGGAAAGGAAGGCGGAAGAATGAAAAAAAGTCTAACGAATAATTTCGGCCTGAAGCTGCTCGCCTTTCTTTCAGCAGTGATCATGTGGTTTCTGGTAGTGAACATTGACGACCCGGTCAGAAGTGAGACTTTTTATAATATACCGGTTACGGTTATTAACGAGGAAGTCGTAACGGAAAGTAACCGGACTTACCAGATTGTTGATGATACGCAGAATGTGAATGTTACTGTGACGGCAAAAGGCTCTGACTTAAAGAAGATCAGTGAGGAAGATATCGTGGCAACTGCGGATATGAAAGAACTTTCGTTGGGGACCCAGGTGCCGATTCAGGTTAGTATTGAAGGGAAGGATTATGAGGAAGCCTACTCCACTCCCCGCAACCTGCAGGTGAAGATTGATGAAGAAGCGAAGAATAACTTTCCCATTACACCGACTACTTCCGGAACTGTGCGGGAAGGTTATGTGATCGGGGAACTGACAGCGAATCCTGAAAAAGTAACGATTCGCGGGCCGAAGACGGTTATTAGCAGTATCAGCAGAGTATGCGCTGAAGTCAATGTGTCCGGTTTGTCGGAAAATTCTACACTGGAAGCAACGCTGGTTCTTTATGACGCGAATGACAATGTGATCGACCAGACACTTCTGGCCAATAACCTGGGCGAAGAAGGGGTAACAGTAGATGTGGAACTGTTCCAGACAAAGAATGTGTCTTTGAAGTTCGATACCTCTAAGCTGTCGGCCGCTGAAGGATACAGTATCAGCGGGATCAGTTATGAGCCCCAGGAGGTCCAGGTGTCCGGTGAGGAAGATGTAATAAAAGAGTTGTCTGAGATCCGGATCCCGGCGGAGGAACTGGAGAGAACAGGACTTACACAGCGTACGGAAGTAACCATTGATATTCAGCCCTATCTGCCAGACGGTGTGACCCTTACAGACGTGAACGCCAATAACGTGGTGGTAGTGATATCTGTAAACCAGCCGGGAGCCAGAAGCTTTGAAGTATCCACCAGTTCCATTGTCGTGAATAATCTTGCGGATGATCTGGAACTAAGTTATGGTAATACGGTGGATTTGGAGATTCAGATTAAAGGTCCGGATGAGGTGCTGGATAATCTATCTTTAGCGAAAAAGGTCAGCATTGACCTGAAAAATTATACCGCGGCCGGTACTTACAAGGTTCCTGTGACCGTGGACGTGCCGAAGGGCTGTAACGTGGTAAATGAAGTGACTGTGGAAATTATTCTGAAAGAAGTCCAGGATGAAACTACAGATCAGGACGGACAGGAGGGAGTAGAATGATCCGGGAAACAATAGCGATTACAAATCCGACAGGGCTGCATCTGAGACCGGCAGGAATTTTCTGTAACACTGCCAGCAAATTCAAATGCAGGGTTACATTCCGATATGATGAGACCACTGCAAATGCAAAAAGCGTGCTGAGTGTGCTGGGCGCTTGTATTAAAAGAGGCGATGAGATTGAACTGGAATGTGACGGTCCGGATGAAGAAGAGGCAATGGCGGCCATGATTGCAGTGATTAAAAGTGGATTAGGAGAATAGGAAGAAGAGAATGACCGGGGGGCAGGAGTTATATGAGGCCGCCGGTCATCTTTGCGTATATAGAGCCGGAATCGAAGCGGCAATTAAGATATAATTGAATGTTAATTTATGGAAAATATAAAATTTTATATATAGAAGGAATTGGAAGTATTTATGCAGAAGATAGCCTGGTTTATAAAAAAATTATTTGGCATTGTCGGAACACTAATCGCAATGTTACTGACTTTTGCGGCAGCGCTGGTCTGTTTCAGCCTGTCCTGGATGTTTCAGACCTGGAGCAATCTGACGATGGATGAACTGGTATACCATCTACAGTCTCCGTTGGAAGGAACGAATACAGGGATGGTTGAAGAATATATTCAGATGTGCGTTGTGCCCAGTATCTTGATCCTGATTGCAATTATTATTGGATTTGCAGGTCTGCGCCACAGAAAAAAATATTATGTATTCATGGCTTTGGTCCTTGTGATTGCAGTGGCCGCGACGTCAGTATCTTTATATAGCGCAGGTGAAAAACTGGATATTAAGGACTATACAAAATCACAGGGCAGCTATTCAGAATTTATTGATACTTATTATGTTAACCCGGCAGAAACCGGAATGGAATTCCCTGAACAGAAGAGAAATCTGATCTATATTTTTCTGGAATCTATGGAAATTACTTATGCAGACCAGAAAAATGGAGGTGGATTTGATGAAAATGTTATTCCGGAACTGACAGAGATTGCAAAAGAAAACGAGGATTTTTCGGGAACAGATATGAAACTGAACGGAGCTTATGCCCTGACGGGAGCGACCTGGACCATGGGAGCCATGTTCGCGCACACCTCCGGATTGCCGTTGAATATTTCAATCGATGGGAACAATATGGATACGCAAGACAGTTTCTTTCCCGGTATCATAACTATGGGCGATATTCTGAGAGAGGAAGGATATTCACAGACGCTGCTGATTGGATCTGACGCCACATTCGGCGGAAGAAGACTGTATTTTACCGACCATGGACAGTTTGACATAGTAGATTATAACTATGCGGCTGAAAACCAGATGATACCGGAAGGTTACGCAGTCTGGTGGGGATATGAAGATCAGAAATTATTCCAGTTTGCAAAGGATAAGCTGACGGAACTGGCTGCCCAGGATTCTCCGTTTAATCTTACGATGCTTACGGTAGACACTCATTTTGAAGACGGATATGTCTGTGAACAGTGCCGGAACGAGTATGAGGATAATTCGTATGCGAATGTAATGGCGTGTTCCAGCAGACAGCTGGGAGAATTCATCAACTGGATCCAGCAGCAGGATTTCTATGAGAATACCACGATTGTGCTGGCGGGCGACCATCCGACGATGGATAGTGATTTCTGTGAGGATGTCTCCGATATGTATGATCGAAAAACTTATGTAACATACATAAACAGTGCGGCTGAAAAAGAGGTTGATGACCCCAGAGTTTACAGTACATTTGATCTGTTCCCGACTACATTGGCCGCGATGGGGGTCAGGATAGAAGGGGAACGCTTGGGCCTGGGAACAAACCTGTATTCCAGCACACAGACACTTCTGGAGCGGTTTGATGTGGATACGGTTCAAAGAGAGTTGAAAAAGAAATCCAAATTAATGGAAGAATTGGCGGATCTGAATGAGGATGATCAGGAATTATTAGTGCGAGAAAGTGGAGCGCCGATAGCAGATATATATGTGGACTCCTACGATTTTCGCACTGGTATTATGCCGGTAATACTTTCCAATATTCGTAACTTTAATGGGGAGATTCAGTCAGTAATGCTGGCAGTCTGGACAGAGGAAGATCAAAGTGACCTGCAGTGGATTCCTATGGAAGTAGATGAAAATGGAAACTATAATGGTAGGATCAATGTCCCGGGATTTGGTTATAAAGTTGGGACGTATATGATCCAGGCGTATGTAATCGGAGGAGATGGTACGCCAGTAATATTGGGTGAAGCAGCCGGAGTTGTTTCATAAAAGGGAGAAAGAAAATGATTACCAATGTATTGGAATATTTAGAAAGTTCTGCATTAAAATTTCCTGACAGAACAGCATTTGCGGATGAATCACAATCATGTACATATGCGGAATTAAAGACTAATGCACAGGCAGTAGCATCAAGACTAGCGGAATTGACAGAACCGGGGAAACCGATTCCGGTGTTTATGGAAAAAGGAGTTCCGGCAATTTATGCATTTATGGGTATAGTCTATGCTGGAGGATTCTACGTCCTTCTGGATCCAAAGATGCCTAAAGAAAGAATCCAGATTATACTGCGCACATTGAATCCGCAAGTTCTGCTGACAGAGGAGACTTATGTTAACCGATGCAGCAAGTTGGAGTTCTCCGGGACAGTTCTCGACATAAAAGAGGCGTTGGATACGAGGATCCAGGAGGACGCGCTCTACTGGATCCGGCAGACAGCAAGAGATGTCGATCCGCTCTATACCATATTCACTTCCGGATCAACTGGAGTACCAAAAGGCGTTGTGGTCAGCCATCGGTCTGTGATCGACTTTATAGAAGTGTTTACAGAAATGTTTCATATTACAGAGGCGGACATAATCGGGAACCAGGCGCCTTTTGATTTCGATGTGTCGGTTAAGGATATTTACTCTACGTTGAAGACCGGAGCTACGATGCAGATTATCCCAAAGAAGTATTTTTCATTTCCAGCAAAGCTTCTGGATTATCTGGAGGAGCGTGGTGTTACAACATTGATATGGGCGGTATCTGCTTTATGTATGATTACATCTTTAAAAGGGTTTGCATATAAGGTTCCAGGAAAAGTCAATAAAGTAATCTTCAGCGGTGAAGTTATGCCGGTAAAACACCTGAATGAGTGGCGGAAGCATCTTCCGGACGCCCTTTTTGTCAATGTATATGGCCCTACAGAGATTACATGTAACTGTACATATTATGTTATAGACAGAGAATATAAAGCGGGAGAAAACATTCCTATCGGAAGACCATTTCCGAACGAAAAGGTTTTTCTGTTGGATGAAGAAGACAGAGAAATTAAAGATCCGGGGAAAATCGGAGAACTATGCGTATCTGGTACGGCATTGTCTCTGGGATATTATCACAATCCGGAACAGACGGAAAAAGTATTCGTGCAAAATCCGCTGAATCCTTTCTATCTGGAAAGAATATACCGAACCGGAGATCTGGCTTATTATGGGGAGGATGGCATGTTGTATTTTGCGTCAAGAAAAGATTTTCAGATCAAGCATATGGGACATCGGATCGAGCTGGGGGAGATTGAAAAGGCTATTGAAAGAGTGGAGGGAATAAACAGAAATCTTTGCATCTATGACGAAGAAAAGAATAAGATCATTGCATATTATGACGGAGATATCTCCAAAAAAGTTATTGTACAGAAACTGGCTGATATCATTCCATCCTACATGATTCCGAATATCTTTATTTCAATCAATGAATTCCCAGTAACAAAAAATGGAAAGATTGACCGGAAAAGACTGATGGAAGAATATAAGGAGGAACGAAATGGATAGAGAACTCTGGAGAGAAATTTCAAATTTATATGGAACGCCAGCATATGTTTTTGATCTGGATCAATTGAAAGAACGAATATCTTTGATTCGTACGAAGCTGGGAGAGAAAGTGGAATTATGCTATGCTATGAAGGCGAATCCGTTTTTAGTAGAAGCGCTTCAGGGTTATGTTGATCGATTCGAAGTCTGTTCTCCAGGAGAATACCGGATCTGTGAAAAAAGAAAGATACCGATGGAACAGATTGTCCTGTCTGGCGTTTATAAAAGCAGAAAAGACATCGCGGATATGATCTGCAGGCACAGAGAAAGAGGAACTTACACGATAGAGTCACTGTCACACCTGGAAAAACTAGAAGAGTGTGCAGCCAGGGAAGACACAGTAATCCGTGCACTGATCCGTATCACCAGCGGCAATCAGTTTGGTCTGGATCGGGAGGATGCATTGCAGATTCTGGATAAGAGAGAGGAGTTTCCACATGTGCAGTTCCTGGGATTCCAGCATTATTCCGGTACACAGAAAAAAAAGATGGAGAAGCTGAAAAAAGAACTGTCTTTTTTAGATCAGTTGATTCGGGAAGCGGAAGAAAGAAATGGATTTCATACAGCGGTGCTGGAATATGGGCCGGGTTTTTATGTTCCATATTTTTTGAGTGATGGAGAGACTGATGATAATGAGATGCTGCAAGAGCTTCAAAACTATCTGGATGAAATGTGGTTTAGCGGAAAAGTCGTGCTGGAAATGGGGAGATTCATAGCCGCATATTGTGGATATTATCTGACACGTATCGTAGATAAAAAGGAAAACCACGGACAGAAGTACTGTATCGTAGACGGAGGCATTCATCATCTTTCTTATTATGGACAGACGATGGCCATGAAAATTCCGCATTTCGAAAATGTTGCAAAGACAGATGGGAAAGATAAAAATTGTGAAGAAATTTCAGAATCATATACGGTTTGCGGGTCATTGTGTACAGTGAACGATGTGCTTGTAAAAAATCTGCCGTTGCAAAATGCCAGGGTCGGTGATATGATCGTGTTTGAGCGGGTAGGAGCCTATTCCGTAACGGAAGGAATCTATCTGTTTCTGAGCAGAGATCTGCCATTCATATTTTTTTACACGAAAAAAGGCGGACTTCTGCTGGTACGCCGGAATCAGCATGTGGATGTATGGAACACCTGGGAGATATAGATGGAGATGAGGAAGAAACAAATACATACAGCAATCAGGATCATCTGCTTTCTTGCAGCTTGTGTGGTCTTGAGCCTGGCATTGAACTGGGTGACTATGCCGCCAAACGTAGTTTGGATGAATCTGAAGCAACTGGAACAACAGAAAGAATTCGACTATTTATTTGTCGGAACATCTCACGGACAGTATGGAATCGATCCACAGACGATTGAAGAAGTGACCGGTAAGAAAGGATTCAGTCTATGTATGGCGGACGAATATCCGGTGGATACATATTATCTTTTAAAAGAAGCCTGCCGGATCCATAAACCGGAAAAGGTAGTCTATGAACTGGATCCGTCTTACTGGATATTGGACCAAAGACAAGGGTCAGTTGCCATCTCTTTTTATAAAGAGTTCCCGGTATCCTTGGTAAAGGCAGAGTATTTTCTGGATAAGATTGTGAACCTGGATTTCAGAGGTACTTTGTTCCCCTGGAGTTTTTATAAAAATAATTTGTTTGATATCAAAAAGACGGTGAATAAAAAGCTAAGTCAACAATACCAGTCTCTTGATCCGGCTATTCTGGATGTTCCGGGAGGATATTATAAAGGACAAGGGTTTTTATATCAAAACAGAGTAGAAGGCGCCGATAAAGGAACGTTCAACAATGTACCCTGGAATGAAGCAGAAATACGGGATGAAGCCCTCAGATATTTCAAAAAAATGGTGGAGTTCTGTGAGGAAAACCAGATTGAGTTTGAAGTAGTTACCTTACCAGTACCGAAAGAAACCATACAAAATATGCCGGAGAGTTATCAACAGTCGGACAAATATTTTTCTGAATTAATGAAGAAATATGAGATTTCATATA
The DNA here is from genome assembly GCA_949287925.1 of uncultured Lachnospiraceae bacterium. GTDB lineage: Bacteria > Bacillota > Clostridia > Lachnospirales > Lachnospiraceae > Merdimonas. The sequence continues at coordinate 2,750 of CASEIR010000003.1, read as the reverse complement.
AAAATTATAATTTCGATGAAAATCTTACGATTGACCGGAGTATAGACGGGTACTGGGACTATGACGGACATATGTATGGAGACCTTGCAGAACAGTTCAGCCGGATACTTGCGATAGATTTGATGAATGAAGGAGAAAAATAATGGAAAAAGTATTAGAAATTTTAATGGAAATTCAGCCGGATGCAGATTATGAGAATTGCACCACATTGATTGATGGTGAGATTTTGGATTCTTTTGCAATTTTATCGATTATCGGAGAATTGGAAGAAGCCTTTGATATTGAAATTACGCCGGTTGACATTGTGCCGGAGAATTTTAATTCCGCACAGGCAATATGGGCTATGGTGCAAAGACTGCAGGAAGAGTAGTGTATCGGAGGAAAAGACATGTCTTTGATTTCTATGGAGTTTCTGCTGTTCGTGGCGGCCGCAGTGGCCGGGTACTATCTGATCCCCAGAAAATTCCAGTGGATCTGGCTGTTATTGTTCAGCTATATTTATTACATATCATCGGGGCTCCGGATTTTAGGGTTCCTGATGCTCACAACTCTGTCAACCTATCTGGCCGGCAGATGGATCGAATGGATAGAACAGAAAACAGATTCAAAGAAAATAGCAAAACGCTATAAACGAAGAATCCTGGTTGGATGTTTATTGCTGAATTTTGGAATTCTTGCGGCGCTCAAATACACAAATTTTGTAATTGAAAACGTGAATGCGTTACTCCATACAGGGTTATCTTTTCAGAATCTGATTCTTCCCCTGGGTATTTCTTTTTATACTTTCCAGTCTATGGGATACATCATAGATGTGTACTGGGGTAAGTGTAAGGCTGAGAAAAATTTGTTGAGATTTGCGCTGTTTGTATCGTTTTTTCCGCAGCTTTTGCAGGGACCGATCGGGCGGTACAGCAGACTGGCGGAACAGTTGTATGCGGAGCATACATTTGAATTGCAGAGAATTCAGAATGGACTGCAGCTAATACTGTGGGGGTTCTTCAAGAAACTGGTACTGGCGGATCGGGCGGCGGTTGTGGTGAATCAGGTATTTCAGAATTATACACAATACTCTGGAGTGACGAATATTGTGGCGGTTCTGATGTATTCCATCCAGCTGTACATGGATTTTTCAGGCGGCATGGATGTGGTATCCGGAGTGGCGTCGCTGTTTGGCGTTGAACTGGATCAGAACTTTAAGCGGCCGTATTTTGCAGTATCGATTACGGATTTCTGGCATCGATGGCACATTACCCTGGGTACCTGGATGAAAGATTACATCTTCTACCCGGTTTCGCTGTCCAAGTGGATGGGGAAATTCGGAAAATGGTCTAAGAAAGTATTTGGGAAAAAGACAGGACGGCTGCTTCCCATCTGTCTTGCGAACATTATTGTGTTCCTGGTAGTCGGTATCTGGCACGGAGCGGCCTGGAAATATATTGCCTATGGATTATATAATGGCCTGATTATTGCTGGCAGCAGTCTGCTTGCGCCGGTTTATCAGAAGGGATTTGAAGTTTTCCATATTAACGGGAAATCCAAAGGATGGCATCTGTTCCGGATTCTGCGCACGTTCTTTTTGGTGAATGTCAGCTGGTATTTTGATATGGCAGTCAGTTTATCGGCGGCATGGGCGATGATGAAAAGTACGGTTACGGGATTCTCTCTTGCTGTGTTGACGGACGGCTCCCTGCTTAATCTTGGGTTGGACAAGCTGGATTATGGTATATTGGCATTGGGTTGTGCGGTTGTGTTCTTGATCAGTGTTTTGCAGGAAAATGGAATTCCTATCCGTGCGACACTGGAAAAGAAACCGCTGATTATCCGGTGGGCGGTGTACGGAATGCTGGTGTTCGGGATACCGATGTTCGGATATGTGATGACAACGACAGGAGGATTCATATATGCGCAGTTTTAACTGAAAATAATATTTAGATTTAATTAGTGGCAATGCACTTAATCTTTGACTAGATGTAAAATGTCAAAAAGTGTAGAATAAAACTGGTTTGAAATATAAAATTATCAATAGAAAAGTAGGAGTGATATTTATAGAGATGTCATTCCTATTTTTATCTTTGTATTAATATAAAGTAATGTATTGCAATTAATTTCATGTTACAAATTGTATTCTAGAAATAAAGTAATTAAGAGATAGGTTAGTCTTTTATTGCTTTATATATTTTGCTCATTATGATATAATAATTCCCAAATGCTATTACTAATTAATGATGTAAGATTAATTTGTGTGAGGAGGTTAGAAAATGAAAAAGATTTTGTGTGTTTTTATGATTGGTATTTGCTTTTTTACATTGTCGATTCATGTTAATGCAGAGAACACCACAGATGTAGTGAAACAATATGAAAGTTATGAGAGCATTTCAGATAATATTCAAATGACAGAGTTAACTGGAGATCATTTAAATTTGTCTGGTTGGTATAAGACAAACGATGGTTGGTATTATTATGATGAAGTTGGAAGAAAGGTAATTGGTTGGTTAAAGGTTAATGGTAAGTGGTACTATTTTGCACAAGATGGTAAGATGAAAACGGGTTGGTTAGATGATGGCGTTTTTACATATTATCTTAATGTTAGTGGAGAAATGGTAAAAGGCTGGTATCAAGATGAGACAGATGGCTCCTGGTATTATTTTAATAATAGCGGAAGAATGGAAAAGAACTGCTGGGTAAAGGTAAACGGGAAATGGTATCTGATGCAGGAAGATGGAAGGATGTATAACAGTGGTTGGTATCAG
>CASEIR010000002.1 GCA_949287925.1 uncultured Lachnospiraceae bacterium | reverse complement strand
CTCACAGATATCCCGGATCTCTATCTCTGTATCTCCGATCCGCAAACCAACTGACGGATCAAAAAAAGCAACATCCCCTTTCACTGTATGATATCTTCCAAATCCCGGAAGCAACGGATTCCCGGTAAAATACTCCACCTGGATCTCCATGCCCGGTTTCAGCATCCTTAATTTCATGTCCAGTTCATTTTTCCTCTCCTCCGATAAAATTCTTCTTGGTTCATAGATAATCTCCTTTTCCCTGACCGCATCCTCAAATCCTTTTAATGCGGCAAATGGAGCAAACTGTTTTGCCCTCCGCTCTACCGCCATCGGAGTTCTCCCGGATGTCGGACGCGGCAAATGTATGATTTTACGGTATGCTGCCGTCATCACAGCCATCACCTCCTTATGCCCGGTGGCCGCCAATCTGATTATTTCTTTCCCTGTAAGTAGAACAGGCCAGAAGATTGGAGCCACGCATGACTGCATTCCTGCCATATCTTCTCTTAATCTCCAGTATAGCCAGCTGCAGGTTTCTTTCTTTTTCCTGCTGTTCCGGATCGGAGAACAGATCGTACTGAACAAAGCTCTCCGGAACTACTCTGTTGGCACAGATTTCCACTCTCCGGATCCCAGTATGGCGATCCGCGATCCTCTGATACAACTTCTCCACTGCATGAATGATCCGCTCAGAACTATTAGTCGCTTCTGCGAATCTGACAGTTCCCTTTGATGGATCATGTTCAAGCCGATGGTCGTATGCGATCCAGAGAGTGACAGAATTTGTCACCAGTCCTTTATCTACCAGATCCAGCACCAGCACATCCGTCATTTCCCTGGCAATCACAGCCCCCTCTTCAAATTCATAATTTCTCATAAGAACCTGTCCGTTGGACAGACTGTGCTCTTCTGTCCGGTAGTTCTTGATATCCTTCATCCTGCAGGTCTCTCTCCCCCAGGCGTGGTCGATCATCAACTCCGCATCAATGCCAAAGATCTTATAAAGAAGATCCTCAGAAGTAATGGATGCCAACGCAAGATCTCCCATCGTATGAATTCCATAGCCTGCCAGTTTCCTTTCTGTACGGGAGCCGATCATCCAGAAATCACGAAGAGGCTGATGGTCCCACAACTTTTCGCGGAAAGACAACTCATCCAATACCCCGATATGATCTTCCGCATGCTTCGCCAGGATATCCATTGCAATTTTCGCCAGGTAAAGGTTTGTTCCCACCCCGGCAGTCGCTGTGATCCCTGTCTCCTGCATAACCGCGCGCATCAGTTCCACAGCCATTTCCTTTGGATCCATCTGGTACAGACGAAGATACTCTGTTACATCCAGAAAGCATTCATCCACACTGTACACATGGATATCTTCCTTTGAAACATAGCGAAGATAAATGCTGTAGATCCTGGCAGAATAATCCAGATACAGCTGCATCCTCGGCATTGCCGTAATATATTGGATGTTGTCGGGGATTTCATGAATCCTGCATCTGTTTTTCACCCCCAGTTTTTTCATTGCCGGGGTGATCGCCAGACATATAGTCGATTTTGATCTTGTCGGATCTGCCACTACAAGGTTCGTCTTAAATGGATCCAGCTTCCGTTCTACACATTCTACTGATGCGTAGAAGGACTTCAGGTCAATGCATATAAAGTAATTCTGCCGTTCCATAAGCGCCTTCCTTTCCGGTTCCACTTGCCTGTGTTCTTTCTCATATGATATTTCCGTCTTTCCTCTTCCAGAAATTGTCTTAAAACCGGCAATTTCCCATAATTAGAATTGACAAAACAGGAAATTTCGATTATATTATAGGCAAGTACTTGCCGTTTCCTTGTGATTCACATTATAGGCAATCACTATCCGGTTGTCAAGAGGCAAGATGATTTTTTAGGAAAGTGATTTCCTCTTTTGTCAGGAAATCAAAGCGCAATACATGAAGATTGCTTAGAAAAGAGGTATTGTTATGACGTTCGGTGAAAAAATCAAATCTCTAAGAAAATCAAAAGGCATGAACCAGACCCAACTGGCAAATGCCCTTGGCGTTTCTTTACGGACTATCCGCGGCTGGGAAGCAGAAGGACGTTATCCCAAACAGCACGAGCTGTATCAGAAACTGGCAGATACACTGGGATGTGATATTTCCTACCTGATGACGGAAGGAGAAGCGTTTATTACAGAAGCTGCAGAACAGTATGGATCCAGAGGAGCAAAACAGGCACAGCAGATCCTGGAACAGGCTGCCGCTATGTTTGCCGGCGGGGAGCTGACTGATGATGATAAAACGGCTTTTATGGATGAAATCCAGATGCTCTATCTGGATTCAAAGAAACGTGCAAAGAAATTCACGCCCAAGAAATATCTCCGCCAGGATGATGCATCCGACGCGGAAGACTGAGTCCATTTTATAACACACCATTTATGGTATTGTTATATCCGCAGTAATATCCATACGCATTCACGGGATAACAGATCGGGGTGATTGATTTGACAAGCGATTATATTAATAAAAAAGTGAATGACCTGATCCGGAAATATAAGACGAGGGATCCTATTGAACTTCTGGAAGCGCTGGGGGCAGTTGTAGGGGAAACATCGGCATATGCCAGATTAAAAGGATACTGCTTTATGAGCTGTCAGACTATCTACGCCATGTTCAGCAGTTTCCTTTCAGAAGAAGAAAAACGGATTGTTGCGGCTCATGAGCTGGGACACATCGTCCTGCACCGGAAGCAGCTTAAAATGGCCCCCATGTCAGACAACCGTCTTTATAATATGACAGACGAGACAGAATATCAGGCCAATCTATTCGCAGCCGACCTTCTGATCAGCGATAAAGACGTGGCTGATCTATCAAAAAATGAGGAACTGGACTATTTCAGCTTCTGCAGTTCACTATATGCCACTCCTGAACTGATGAGCTTTAAACTATACAGTCTCATGAAACGAGGGCAGCACTATAATATGCCGGTAGGCCTTAACAGCAGATTTCTGGCAAAATAACGGGAGCGTATCAATTTGATATGCTCCCTGATTTTTGGATCAGTCTGACAACTTTGGCTTTGTCTATTTCTTCAAATTTTCTATAAACCCGGAGACAGCGGATATAAGCCAACCCAAGCCAATAATAATTAACGAAATTTTCCACCCGATACCATTATCAAAAACAAAGACAAATGTATATAGAGCAAATAAACTAACAGGAATGGCAATTCCATATAACATCAAATGAAACTTCCTCTTTTTTTCTTTATCCATTTATTCTCACCTCATTGACTTCTAATTCGACAACTTAGGATTT
>CASEIR010000001.1 GCA_949287925.1 uncultured Lachnospiraceae bacterium | reverse complement strand
CGGAGTCGGCAGTTATGTCCCAGCAAAGCGCGAAGATCCGTTCATCACCAAGCAGCGGATGGTTTTTTACTTCCTGGACGGTGTGGGAATACTCCGGGCAGACCAGGCGGCTGCCCAGCTTGTGATCCTCAGGAAGCTCCTTGCCGCCCAGGCGGGTGATATATTGGCAGAGTCCGCTGAGCGTATCGGGACAGGTGTTCATGGCTGTGTCTCCTTTCGGGTTTTCTGTCTTTATATTATCGGGCAAAAAGACGGGTGTCAACGAAATGGACGTAAATTGTAGTCGGAATAGGTAACTTTTCAAACTGGAATGACAGAGTTATGAAATTGTCATCTCCGGTTTGTTTTTTTATAATGAGAGCATAGAAACTGCAGAATCATAGTTTGTATTTGTATGTGTAAGAAAGAGAGGACAAGCGTATGTTGAAAGTAAAGAATTATCAGTTCTGGTTTTGTACCGGATCTCAGGATCTGTATGGAGAAGAATGTCTGGCCCATGTGGCAGAGCATTCTCAGAAAATCGTAGAGGCGCTGAATGCTTCCGGCAATCTTCCCTATGAAGTGGTGTGGAAACCGACACTGATTACGAATGAATTGATCAGAAAGACTTTTAATGAAGCGAATATGGATGAAAACTGTGCCGGTGTGATTACCTGGTGCCATACGTTTTCACCGGCCAAATCCTGGATCATCGGTTTGCAGGAGTACCGTAAGCCGCTGCTGCATCTGCATACCCAGTTTAACCGGGAGATCCCTTATGATACCATCGATATGGATTTCATGAATGAGAACCAGGCGGCTCATGGCGACCGCGAATTCGGACACATTTTCTCACGGCTTAAGATGGAGCGGAAGGTGATCGTAGGATACTGGGAGGACGCAGACGTTCAGAAGAAGATCGGATCCTGGATGCGCACTGCAGTAGGTGTGATCGAGAGCAGTCATGTACGTGTGATGCGTATCGCGGATAATATGAGAAATGTTGCGGTTACCGAAGGTGACAAAGTGGAAGCTCAGATTCAGTTTGGCTGGGAAGTGGACGCTTATCCGGTGAACGAGATTGCCGAGGCGGTTGCCGCTGTTTCCCAGGCAGATATTGACGCGCTGGTGGAAGAATATTACAGCAAATATGAGATTCTGCTGGAAGGCAGAGATGAGAAGGAATTCCGGGAACATGTAGCGGTACAGGCCGGAATTGAGATCGGATTCGAACGGTTCCTGGAGGAGAAGAATTATCAGGCTATTGTAACACATTTTGGGGATCTTGGTTCCCTGAAGCAGCTTCCGGGGCTGGCAATCCAGAGATTGATGGAAAAAGGCTATGGATTCGGCGGAGAAGGAGACTGGAAGACGGCGGCCATGGTGCGGATCATGAAGATTATGACCCAGGGTATGAAGGATGCCAAGGGAACTTCCTTTATGGAGGATTATACCTACAATCTGGTTCCGGGCAAAGAAGGAATCCTGCAGGCCCATATGCTGGAAGTGTGCCCGACTATTTCTGACGGCCCCATCAGCATTAAGTGCCAGCCACTTTCTATGGGTGACAGAGAGGATCCGGCCCGGCTGGTATTTACATCGAAAACAGGGCCTGCCGTTGCCACTTCTCTCATCGATCTGGGTGACCGGTTCCGTCTGATCATCAATGATGTGGATTGCAAAAAGGTGGAAAAACCTATGCCGAAGCTTCCGGTGGCAACAGCGTTCTGGACGCCGCAGCCGAACCTGCAGACTGGCGCGGAAGCGTGGATTCTGGCCGGAGGAGCACATCATACCGCATTTTCCTACGACCTGACTTCGGAACAGATGGGAGACTGGGCGGCAGCGATGGGAATTGAGGCTGTGTATATTGATAAAGATACTACCATCCGCCAGTTCAAGAATGAGCTTTTCTGGAACAGTGTAGCTTTTAGAAAATAGGAGTGACAGATATGAGTTCAATTAAAGAAACAATTGAAAACGGCCGGGCAGTACTGGGAATCGAACTGGGATCGACCCGGATTAAGGCGGTACTGATCGACGAGGATCATAATCCTATCGCGTCTGGAGACCACGAGTGGGAGAATCGCCTGGATAACGGAATGTGGACGTATACGCTGGAGGATATCTGGACCGGTCTGAAGGATAGTTATGGAAAGATGGCGGCCGATGTGAAAGAAACTTATGGCGTTGCACTGACAAAGCTTGGAGCTATTGGCTTCAGCGCCATGATGCACGGTTATATGGCGTTTGACAAGGAAGGAAAACTTCTGGTGCCTTTCCGTACCTGGAGAAATGGAAATACGGGGCCGGCAGCGGAGGAGCTAACGAAGCTGTTTCAGTACAATATTCCACTCAGATGGAGCATTTCCCATCTGTACCAGGCGGTTTTGAACCAGGAAGAGCATGTGAAAGATGTGGATTACATCACGACCTTGTCCGGCTATATTCACTGGAAGCTGACGGGCAGGAAAGTTCTGGGCGTGGGCGACGCGTCCGGAATGTTCCCCATTGATACAGATAAGAATGACTATCGTCAGGATATGCTGGATAAATTTGATGCTCTGGTGGAGGATCGGAGTTTCTCCTGGAAAATAAGAGACATCCTGCCTCAGGTGCTGACGGCAGGCGACGACGCCGGCGTGCTGACGCCGGAAGGAGCTGCGCTTCTGGATGAAAGCGGGTGTCTGGAAGCCGGTGTGCCCATGTGTCCGCCGGAAGGGGATGCGGGTACCGGAATGGCGGCCACCAACAGCGTGGCGAAGAGGACCGGCAATGTGTCGGCCGGAACCTCTGTGTTCGCCATGGTGGTGCTGGAAAAGGAGCTTAAAAAGGTGTATCCGGAGATTGACCTGGTAACGACGCCAGACGGCAGCCTGGTAGGTATGGTGCATGCGAACAACTGTACTTCAGATCTGAATGCCTGGGTGGGGATCTTCCGTGAATTTGCCGAGAGCTTTGGCATTGAGGCGGATATGAACCGGCTGTTCGGAACCTTGTACAATAAAGCTCTGGAAGGAGATCCGGACTGCGGCGGCCTGTTGTCTTACGGGTATCTGTCGGGAGAAAATATTACGGGCGTTGCGGAGGGAAGACCGTTGTTTGTCCGCTCTCCCAAGAGTCATTTTACACTGGCGAATTTCATGCGGGCACATCTGTTTACCGCGCTTGGAGCTTTGAAGGTAGGCATGGATATTCTGCTGAAAGAAGAGCATGTTCAGATTGATACTATGCTGGGGCATGGAGGACTCTTTAAGACGAAGGGCGTGGGTCAGCGGATTCTGGCGGCAGCGATTCATGCGCCGGTATCTGTTATGGAAACAGCCGGAGAGGGAGGCCCCTGGGGCATGGCGCTTCTGGCGGCTTATATGATCCGCAGAAAAGAAGGCGAGCCATTGCAGGATTATCTGGCAAATAGAGTGTTTGCTGGAAATGCGGGATCTGAGATGGCGCCGGATGCGGCGGATGTAGAAGGGTTCGAGGTGTTTGCTGAAAGATATAAGAAGGGGATCGCCATTGAACAGGCGGCGCTTGCGAATCTGATATAGAATCTGATATAAAGGCAGGGCGGGCTTCATGTCCGCCCTGGAATATATGGATATAAGGAGTGGAAGAGATGTTAGAAGCGTTGAAAAAAGAAGTTTATGAGGCGAATATGCTGCTTCCCAGATATGGTCTGGTTACATTCACCTGGGGGAATGTAAGCGGCATCGACCGGGAGAAGGGGCTGTTTGTGATTAAGCCAAGCGGCGTGGACTATGATAAGCTGACACCGGACGACATGGTAGTAGTGGATCTGGAAGGCAATAAGGTGGAAGGTAAACTGAATCCTTCTTCGGATACAGCAACCCATGTGGTGCTTTACAATCGTTTCCCGGAAATCGGAGGCGTGGTACATACACATTCTTCCTGGGCAACCAGCTGGGCGCAGGCAGGACGCGGGATTCCCTGTTACGGCACGACCCATGCGGATTATTTGTACGGAGAGGTACCCTGTGTGCGGAATCTGACCAAAGAGGAGATCGATGAGGCGTATGAAAAGAATACGGGGATACTGATCGCCGATGAGTTTGAGGAGCGGGAACTGGATTATGTGGCAACTCCGGCAGTGCTGTGCAAAAATCACGGACCGTTTACCTGGGGGAAAGATGCTCATGAGGCGGTGCATAATGCGGTGGTTCTGGAAGAAGTAGCCAAGATGGCGGCCCGGTGCGAGATGATCAACCCTCAGAATCAGCCGGCGCCTCAGGAGCTGCAGGATAAACATTACTACAGAAAGCATGGGGCGAATGCTTATTACGGGCAGTCGGCCGGGAAATAACGATAACGGATTTGTTTATGTATTTGGAGAAAAGCGCCGGAATTCTTTCCAGGATTCCGGCGCTGATTTTATATCTATGGGCACGCTGCTGTCAATATGTACTGTGTTAGTTAGTATATATGGTGTCAATATGTATGGGAAGAGGGCTGATCACGAGGGTTTTGAACATTTAAATAGGACTGCTCTTGGGAGGAGTGCAGTCCTGAGGAAAAAGTTATGAAAAAGATTTATATGTTCAATTCCTTGAACAATTAAAAGTATAGTGAGAAGTTGTGATGATTTTGTGTTTAAAATAAGAAAAAATTGTAAACAAATTTTAAATGACTTCTGTATTAAAAAGTTCCCGCAGTATTTTTTCTAAAGATTCTGTGAACAGATTATCTTTTTTCCAGATAACGGAAATTTCATGACGGACGTTCCATTCTTTGACAGGAATCTTGTGGATTAGCCCGGTAAGCAGCTCGTTTTTTACAGCAGTCTCATACAAAAAGGTAATGCCGCAGCCCTGGATTACCATATCTTTGATCGTGTTCATATTTCCAATGGTGATCACCTGTGAAAAGTCCTGGATGCCCATGTCGCATTCGTTCAGAGCTTCTTCCAGGATCATGCGTGTGCCGGAACCGGGTTCCCGGACTAACAGGCGCTCTGTTGACAGGGCGCGCAGATCCGTTTCATGTATGCGGCCGGAAACTGGTTTGCCATAGAGCTGGTAGCCGTCTCCGCAGATGGGGATGAAGTTGTCGGTGATGTAGGGCATATGGCAGTAAGCGTGTCTGGGATAATTGCCCTCCAGGATCGCAAAGTCTATCTTTCCGTCATCCAGCTGGGCAAGTAGTTCGCGGGTATTCGCAACCGTGACCGATATATCGGCATTTTCATGGGCTGAAAGAAACCGCGACAGGGGCGCTGCGATCATGAATTCCCCTACCGTCAGCGTAGCCCCGAAACGCAGGGTTTGCCGTTTATCCACCGCCGATAGAAGCTGTTCCTTTAGATAGATTTCATTATTGCACAGAGAAGTCAGCGATTGTCGCAGCAGCTTTCCGGCGTTGGTCAAAAAGATCTTCTTGCCTACAAATACAAAAACCCGTACTCCATAATACTCCTCAATATATTGAATGTGCTGGGAAACGGCAGGCTGGGAAATGTGCAGCCTTTGCGCAGCCTTCGTAAAACTAAGCTCCTGACATACCGTCAGAAAAGTCAAAACACGATGATCGATCATAAAACCTCCTTCGGTTGGGGACGGGGAATTTTTAAAAATTCCCCGTCCCCAACCGAAGGTATTATAACATATTTTTATGGTTAAATAAAGATTGATAATTTTACATTATGCTTTTCGTGTGGTATGATTCTACAGGATTGGTTATTTACTAACTACAACTTTATAATTTAATTATTTTATGTTATGTTTTCTGGAGGATGATTATGGATTTTATAAGAAAAAGCTGGAAGGGTATTTTGTTGTGTCTTTGTATAGCGGTGCCCTCCTGGCTCCTGGGAAAGTGTTTCCCGATTATTGGCGGGCCGGTGATCGCGATTCTTGCGGGTATGGTTCTGACACAGCTTTTGAAGGATAAATCGGTGTTTGAGGCCGGGATTAAGTTTACTTCAAAGAAGATTCTTCAGTATGCAGTTATTTTGCTTGGATTCGGACTGAATCTGCAGGTAATCTTGCAGACGGGAAAACAGTCACTGCCGATTATTATTTCCACTATTGCCACATCGTTGATCATTGCATATGTTCTGCACCGGACTATGCACATCCCGGGCAAGATTTCTACACTAGTGGGAGTTGGTTCTTCCATCTGCGGTGGATCGGCGATTGCGGCAACGGCGCCGGTAATCGATGCAGATGACGAGGAGGTTGCGCAGGCCATTTCTGTTATTTTCTTCTTCAATGTGCTGGCAGCCATTCTTTTTCCGACTATGGGCGCCATGCTGGGATTTGATACTACCTCCGGCGAGGCGTTTGGAGTGTTTGCAGGAACGGCGGTGAATGACACGTCTTCGGTAACAGCGGCAGCCTCTACCTGGGACAGCATGTATGGACTGGGAAGCGCAACCTTAGATAAGGCAGTAACCGTAAAACTGACCAGAACGCTGGCCATCATACCGATTACTCTGGTTCTGGCTTTTTTAAGGACGAGAAAAGAACGGGGAAACGATACCAAAGTTTCTCTCAGACAGGTATTCCCGTTCTTTATCCTCTTTTTCATCGGGGCTTCGGTTATTACGACTGTAGCTACGTCTATGGGAGTATCTGGGGAAGTGTTTACTCCGCTGAAAGAACTGTCTAAGTTTTTTATTGTCATGGCGATGGCGGCGATCGGGCTGAATACCAATATTGTGAAACTGGTCAAAACCGGCGGCAAACCGATTCTGATGGGATTGGCCTGTTGGCTTGGGATTACCGCGGTAAGCCTTCTGATGCAGCATCTGCTGGGAATCTGGTAAACCCAAAATCATTATTGTTGTAAAGGGAAAATAAATCAGGCGTCAGGGCCATCGGTGTAGATCCGGGCTCTGACGCCTGTCTGTATGTAAAGCTTCTATATTAAAATAAAGGCGCGCCTCACACGGTTGTGAACATATCGAGTACCTGGCCGGTCATGACAGCAGGCGCATCAGTGAGCAGATAAAGGATTCCCTTTGCCACATCTGAGGCGCTGCCCATGGGGATATTATCTTGTCCTACGGAATGATTATACACCCGCTGCCCAGGCGTATCTACGATACCGGGCGCTACTGCGTTTACCTGGATCCCGTATTCTTGAGTCTGGATGGCGGCGGTTCGGGTCATGGTCACGATTCCGCCTTTGGCCACAGCATAGGCACCCATCTGAGACGCGATCCGGCCCATGCGCGAAGATACACTTACGATCTTGCCAGAACGCTGCCGGATCATCACCGGGATGATTTTGCTCATGCAGAGAAATGGAATCCGCAGATTGGTGCGAATGATTTGATCCCACTGCTCTTCGCTCCACTCCCAGAGCTTAATCGCCTGATGTTCGCGGTTCTTATAGATTTCGCTGGGGTAGCCCCCGGCATTGTTGACCAGAATATCGATGCGGCCGAATTGTTCCATTACGGTATCTACCATCGATTGCACCTGGCTGGAGCAGGTCAGGTCTCTGGAAAGAGAAATGGCTCTGCCGCCGGCGTCTTCGATCAGCCGGACAGTTTCGTCCAGATCTGACTGGGTACGTGCCACAGCCACAACCAGGGCGCCTTCCTTAGCAATGGCAAGAGCAGCTTCCCGGCCGATACCTTTTCCTGCGCCGGTGACAATGGCAATCTTATCTTTTAGTTTCATATGCAAATCCTCCCCCCCTTATACAGTCGCATCCTTGCGGAAGAAATCGGCAGAACCGGCGTAGATATAGCTGTCGCCGATTTCTTTTAGCAAGATGAGATTCTGCTTGTTATTCAGATTCTTCTTGTCACGCCCCATAGCCTCGGTCAGTTCCCGGAGAGGAATCCCGCAGGTGTGGGGAAGTCCGTAAATATCCAGAACGCGCTTGATTCTCTGCGCTGTGCCGGAGACGGTCAGTCCTTGTTCCTCGGCCAGCAGGCAGATCTGATACATGCCGATGCTGACCGCTTCACCGTGGCTTTCACGGCCGTAGTGGTAATACTGCTCAATTGCATGAGCCAAAGTATGGCCGAAATTCAACAGCATACGCTCTCCAGTATCAAATGGATCCGTTTCTACCACTCTCCGTTTAATATCCACACAGCGGTGGATGACAGAAGGAAGATCTGCTTTCAGATCCTGGAAAGAAGCGCGGGATTCCAGCAATTCAAAGAGAGAAATGTCTTTGATGCAGCCGTATTTGATCACTTCTCCCATTCCGTCGCTGACGAAACGAGGATCCAGGGTATGAAGAACAGCGGGATCAATCAGTACCAGTGAAGGCTGGAAGAATGCCCCCACCAGATTCTTTCCCTGAGGAAGATCCACGGCTACCTTGCCGCCCACAGAAGAATCCACTTGAGCCAGCAAAGAAGTGGGGATCTGAATCAGCCGGATTCCGCGCAGATAGCTGGAAGCAGCGAATCCCGCCAGATCTCCGGTTACGCCGCCGCCCAGAGCAATCATCAGGTCGCTTCTGGTCATACCAGCCTCCAGCAGGGCGCTGTAGATCTTCGGCAAGGATTGGAAATTCTTAGTAGCTTCTCCGTGAGGCAGCACCAGATGGTGACATTCATAAGCTTCCTCCAGCTGTTCCACAAGCTTCTTGCCATACAGAGGGAATACATGATCATCGGAAATGATCATGATCCGTTTCCCAGAAAACACTTCCCGGATATAGGAAAGCGCATGATCTAATATATGATTTTCAATATAAATGGGATAACTGTCGGCTCCCAGATCTACCGTTAATTTCATCATCTTTTCTGCTCCTATACGTTTTTCCCCACTACTTTTGCAATCTGTGCCACTTCCTGGATCAGTTCATCGTATTTCTTCGGTTTCAGGGACTGAGCGCCGTCGCACAGCGCGAACTCCGGATTGTTGTGGACTTCAATCATCAGTCCGTCGGCTCCAGCAGCAACAGAAGCCTTTGCCATGGAATCTACCAGCCACCATTTGCCGCCTGCGTGGCTTGGATCCACGATGACGGGAAGATGCGTCAGGCGGCGCAGCACCGGGATACTCTGCAGATCCAGCGTGTTTCTCGTATAGGTTTCAAAGGTACGGATTCCCCGTTCGCAGAGGATCACGTTCTCATTTCCAGAAGCCATGATGTATTCCGCAGACATGATCCATTCTTCGTAGGTGGCATTAAGTCCGCGCTTCAAAAGAATCGGACGTTCCACCTGTCCCAGCTGTTTCAGCAGATCGAAATTCTGCATATTGCGGGCGCCGATCTGGATTAAATCCACTTTCTCATTGAAAATATCCAGGTATTCGGAAGACATCAGTTCGGTCACGATGGGAAGACCAGTGGCCTCTCTGACTTTGCAGAGAATATCCAGACCCTCCAGACCAAGACCCTGGAAGGAATAAGGACTGGTGCGGGGTTTGAAAGCGCCTCCCCGAAGCAGATTGGCGCCGGAGGCTTTTACAGACCTGGCAATCTCCATTACTTGATCTACCGACTCTACGGAGCATGGACCTGCGATGAGCGCAAGATTGCCGCCGCCTACCTTGACGCCGGAGACGTCCACCACGGAATCCTCCGGGTGAAATGCCCGGTTTGCCAGCTTATAGGGCTCCTGAACGTGCATGACCTTGTCGACGGAAGGGTCCACCTCGAACAATTTGGAATCGATCTTGGTGGTGTCGCCGATACAGCCGATAATGGTCATTTCCTGGCCGACGACTATGTGCGTGTCCAGGCCACGCCGCTTAATCAACTGCTCTACCCGGGCGACGTCATCTGCTTTTGTACGTGGTTTTAATACAATAATCATAAAAATATCCTCCGCATAATCCTTCTGTTTATTTGAAATATTCATACTGTAAAATTTTAGCTGTTTAAAGTGTGAAAACAATTGTATACTAACGCAACCAGAGACGGATGTCAACAGATTTCTGGAAAAAACATAGAAACGAAAGAAAATCTCCGGACTGTCCGGGTTGTAAAATCGGAAAGATGAACCTATAATGAAACCATACGTAAACGAAAGGAATCGAATCGGATGGTAGAAGCATGGTTTGCGGAAGTATCGCCGCTGTATAATTCTGATATCTATGAAGAATATTACCGGAAAGTGCCGGAATTGAGGCGGCGGAAAGCGGACGCTCTCCGGTTTCATAAAGATCGGGCCCTCAGCATCGGAGCCTGGGCTCTCTGGATGCATGTGAAAGAGATAAGAGGGCTTGGGAAAGATGCGGTATTTAATCTGTCTCATTCGGGCCTGTATGTTATGTGTGCATATTCGGACCGGCCGGGGGAAGAAGTGGGCTGCGATCTGGAAGTAGCCGGAGCGTATAAGGACCGGGTGGCGCAGAGATTCTATTGTCCGGAAGAATATGCTCATATAATAGGAAGAGATCAAGAAGAACGGGCAGAATGGTTTTACCGTTTCTGGGTACTCAAGGAGAGCTTTCTGAAAGCAACCCGCAGGGGGATGGGGCTGGACACCCGGAGTTTCCGGATTGACTGGACGGAAGAAGGACGTCCGTTTCTTGCCAGCCAGCCGGAAGACTATCTCCGGAAGTACACTTATGCAGAATATAAAAAGGCAGGCGTGAATGCAGCCATGGCAGTCTGCAGTACAGACGAAAAGATTGACGAAGTGTTAAAGGAGTGGAAAATAAAAAAAATGGGGTGGCAGAATGAAGCAATTGAAAACCAGGTGGACAGACCAGGTGGATCCAGAACACGTCTGGGAAGAATATCCAAGACCTATGATGAAACGGGACAGTTATGTGAATCTGAACGGAATCTGGAAATATGCGATCACCAGAGGAAACCGGATTCCAAAAGAATATGACGGAGAAATTCTGGTTCCTTTCTCTCCTGAGTCCTATCTGTCCGGCGTGAGAAGACAACTGAAACCATTAGAAACCCTCTGGTATCAGAGGTATCTTCCGGAGCAGATCACAAAGCAGGATGGAATGCGCTGGATTCTTCACTTTGGAGCTGTGGACCAGTACGCGGAGGTAAGGGTCAACGGCAAACTGGCCGTCCGTCATCTGGGAGGTTATCTTCCGTTTTCGGCAGATGTTACCGGACTTCTTGGAGAGGAAGAGAATGAACTGAGCGTTAAGGTGAGGGATTATAGCGACGCATTCTATTACAGCAAAGGAAAGCAGCGGCTACGGCGGGGGGGAATGTATTATACGGCGCAGAGCGGTATCTGGCAGACCGTGTGGATGGAGCAGGTTCCGGAAAAGCACATGACCCGGATCGTCTGTACTCCAGATTATGACCGGGCAAGTTTTCGTATCCTGATTCTTGCAAATGCTCCGGAAGAAGTTACGGTAACAGTTTCAGAGGAGACCGGACTGCTCCGGCAGGTAAAAGGAAGAGCGGGCAAGGAGATTCTGGTTCCGCTGGAAGAACGTCACCCCTGGTCCCCGGAAGATCCTTATCTCTACCGTCTGGAAGTACGAATGGGAGAAGACCGGGCGGAAAGCTACGGCGCGATGCGCAAGGTGGAAGTGCGGCGGGATAAAAGAGGAATTCCACGGATCTGGCTGAATGGCCGCCCTTATTATCAGAAAGGAGTTCTGGATCAGGGATACTGGCCGGACGGACTGTATACGGCGCCCTGCGATGAAGCGATGATCTATGATATTCGCACCATGAAGGAACTGGGGTTTAATCTGCTTCGCAAACACATTAAGATTGAACCGCAGCGGTGGTATTATCATTGTGACCGGCTGGGGATGCTGGTGTGGCAGGACATGGTAAACGGCGGAAGAAACTGCAGAGCCTGGTATGTGACTTATCTGGCTACAGCCATGGAATATCTGGGAATTCGTCTGAAGGACCGGCCGCTGGGAATGCTTGGACGCAGAGAAGAAAAGGGGAGACGCCAGTTTGTGCGGGAGATGAAGCAGACAATTCGGACGCTGTACAATCATCCATCCATCGTAGTCTGGGTTATCTTCAACGAAGGATGGGGGCAGTTTCATACCAGGAATATGGGAAAGATTGTGGCCAGGATGGATCCGTCCCGGCTGATTGATGAAGCCAGCGGATGGTTTGACCAGGGAGAAGGCCATATCCGCAGTATCCATGATTACTTCTTCCCATTAAATGTGAGGCCGGAGAAACGGGTAACCGCGCTGACGGAATTTGGGGGATTTTCCTGTAGCATTCCAGGACACCGGATGTACCGCAAGGTATATGGTTACCGAATCTATCATGACAGTGCGTCGCTGACCAGGGGATACCGGGAATGGCACGAGAAGGAATTACTGCCTGCGGTGGATCAGGGAATTTCCGCATCCATTTATACGCAGTTGTCCGATGTGGAGGAGGAAGTAAACGGAATTCTTTCTTACGATCGAGAGATCGTAAAACTGGAAAAAGAGACGGTACAGGCACTGAATGAAAGGTTGACGTTGGACGAAGCTGGTGTTAGAATAAAAAAAGGGAAAAGTATAGGTTTATCAAGAAACGATTAAGTTTACGGAAGATAATACCTGACTGGTGAGTATAAAGTAAGTGAATTTAATAAGGAGGACAAGTTATGCTGGATCTGACATTCGGGGAGCAGGTTAAAATCATCTTAAAAAGAAGGGGCATGACGATCAAAGAACTCGCGGAGATCATCGGAGAGCGTACCGGGAAGAAGATGTCTCGCCAGAATCTGACACAGAGATTGGGCCGGGATAATTTTCAGGAGCAGGATATGCGTATGATCGCAGAGATATTAGAGTGCCCGTTTTATCTGAATATTCTTGACGACGGAATCCCATCAGAGAAAAATTATAATATAAGAACAGAAGAACGGCAGGAGACGGAGGCGCCAGATGAGGCGCTGCCGTCTGTTGCTGCTGCGGAAGAACCGGTTCACGGGGCGCCGGAACGGGATATTACGATTGGAGAGCTGGTGGATATCCATGAAGAACTGGAAGCTATCCATGAAGAAGTTATTCGCGAAGAAGCAGAGCCGACGGCGGAAGAGGAAAGCTATGAAGAAGCAGAGCCGGAAGCGGAAAGTTATGAAGAAGCGGAGCTGGCAGTGGAAGCGGAAAGTTATGAGGAAGCGGAGCTGGCAGTGGAGGCGGAAAGCTATGAGGAAGCAGAGCCGGCGGCAGAAACGGAAAGCCATGAAGAAGCAGAAACGGAAGAGGCCGTCACAGCCCAGCCTCCGGAGCGCAAAGAGAAGAAGCACAGTTGGAGAGATCTGCTGCGCCGGAAGAAGAAGACAGAAGAAGTAATGCCGGAGACAACGAAGGGGGAAGAAGCTGCTGCGGAAGCGGTACAGGAAGAGGAAGAGCCGGAGGAAGCGCCGGAAGAGTTCGCGCAGCAGATGGAAGAAGAGGAGGATCTGGAGAAGGGTGATGTGAATCCTTATACCGGGCATGAGTATCAGTCTAACAGTGTGCGGATGCATCCTACCAGAATCGGGTATGTGCAGGTATACGACAGAGGGAACCATCAGTGGACAGATATGACAGAGTGGGCGTTCCTGGGATACCAGGAGCGTAAGAAAGCGCTTCTGGGCAAGGATTATGATCCGCCGATCTATCTGGACTAGAAGGAACGGAGAGGAAGTTCGGAAGTTGAATTGGAAACAGCTATTATCGACAAAGAGACATAGGGATGCGCGTTATTCGTCCCCGCAGCGGGAACAGGCGGATCTGCGCAGCGAGTTTGAGAAGGATTACCACCGGATCATCGGCAGCGCTTCTTTTCGGAGACTCCAGGACAAAACGCAGGTGTTTCCGCTGGACAAAAGCGACTTCATACGGACGCGGCTGACACATTCGCTGGAGGTTTCTTCTTTTGCCAAGTCTCTGGGACAGAACATCGGAGAACAGATTCTGGCGGACCGGCTGGACCCTGAGTTTACGCCCGGAATGAAAGAAGATATCTGTCATATCCTGCAATGCGCAGGGCTGATTCATGATATCGGGAATCCGCCTTTTGGACATTTTGGAGAGATTGCGATCCGGGAGTGGTTCATGCGGAATCTTCCGGCGCTGACCTATCATGGGGAAACACTGGAAGAATTTCTGGATTCCCGTATGTGTCAGGATTTCTATCATTTTGAAGGTAACGCACAGGCGTTGCGGCTTGTGAGCAAGCTGCATTTTCTGGTGGATGAGCATGGGATGAATCTGACTTACGCGCTGTTGGGCAGCATTTTGAAATACCCGGTTTCTGCAGAGGAGATGGATCCGGATTCGGAGGATATCAGCAGGAAAAAGATGGGATACTATCTGGCTGACCGGGAGATTTTTGAGGAGATCCAGCGGGAGACCGGTACGAAAGGACGGCGTCACCCGCTGTCCTTTATTCTGGAAGCGGCAGATGACATTGCGTACAAAACAGCGGATATTGAAGATGCGTATGTGAAAGGGTTCGTCAGCTATAACCGGCTGCTGCGGGAACTGCGGGAGATGGAAGCGGAGATGGACGACACAGGGAAAGAAGCGCTGCATCCGGCCCGGCGGCTGGAAACGTACTATCGCAGAGGAGAAGAGAAAGGAGTGCCTGATCCGGAGGAATATGCCGTGAAGAACTGGATTGTCCGTATGCAGAGCTTTCTCATCGGCTGCGCATCCGGAGGGTTTATTTCTCATTACGGTGCGATCATGGAAGGAACATACAAAAAGGATTTGTTTGCCGGAACCGGCGCTGAGAAACTTATGGAGCTGCTGGGGGATCTGGCTGACCGGGCAGTGTTCACGTCAGAAGCGATCTTCCGCATGGAAGTGACGGAAGCGGCAATTCTGGATTATCTGATGGACCGGTTCGTGTCTGCGGCTATAAAATATGACGATCCCGCGGCAGAACCGGATTCCATCGAAACCCGGATGATACACTTTATTTCCGATAACTATAAAAGCACCTATCATCACGAAGCGCGCGGGAAGGGAGAAAAGGAGAGGTTGTATTTACGCCTGCTGCTGGCTACGGATTATATCTGCGGCATGACAGACAGCTATGCGAAGCGGCTGTACCAGGAGCTGAAAGCCATGATATAGTCATATTTCACATTTTTCCGGAATAGACTGATAGAGAAAATCAGAACATAGGAAGTGTGAGATTGAAACGGTTTATTCGTTATTTGTACGAGTATGGGCAGGGAAGGAGACTGCGCAATGTCGGGTTTGTAAAGGTGGAGCAGGGAAGTGATGATTGTGTCCTTCATATTCATGGAAAGGGATTGCGTCTGGAAGAGGAGCGAAGCCTGAAGCTTTACCTGATCTGTACTGAAGAAGAGAACGGGATTGGAATATGGCAGGGAGACGTGGAACGCGTGAACCCTGCCATTAATTACCGGATGTATTATACTCGTGAAGATACGCTGCGCCCGGAGATGTTTGACAGAGTATGCGGTATGGCGCTCGTTGGAAGCAGGGGAAGAGTGTTTGCAGCACTGTGGGAGGATGTCGGTTTCGATGTTGAACATCTAAGACTCGTAGATCCCCGGATGGAAGAATATAGGGAACAGAGAAGCAAACAAGAACCGGAGGAATCAAATACAGCAGGTCCGGAAGAGGCGGTGCAGGAATCCAAGAAAGAACCGGAGGAGAAGCCGGAAGAGGTGCAGCCGTATGCAAACATGCGAGAGGAAGACAGCGTGGAAGCGGAGCAGCGCCGGGAAGAGAGCCGGGGCGCGGACGAGGAGATCCACGCAGAGGAAAGGGCAGATAGAGGAATGCGCTGTACGAAGATCCGCAGAGAGGATCTGGCCACATTACCCAGATGTGAATGGAAGCTTTCCAACAACAGCTTTTTACTCCATGGATATTATAATTACCATCATCTGATGTTCCTTGATGACGGAGAATGGCTGCGCCTGGGAGTGCCAGGTATCTATCATGTGAAGGAAGCAAAAGCGGCGGCGGCGTTCGGATTTCCGGAATTTATCCGCTGCAGAGATCTGGAGATGCAGTCCGCAGAGGAAGACGATACGGACTTCGGCTATTGGTGCCGCTGTGTGAAACGGCAGCCGGGATCCCGGCCTTGCGGCAGTGATTTATAAGAATCGGGAGACAGAAGATGCAGGATAGAAAAACAGATGAAAAATACATGAAGGAAGCCATACGGCAGGCGAAAAAGGCTTATGCCATCGGGGAAGTGCCCATCGGGTGCGTTATCGTATGGCAGGATAAGATTATTGGGAGAGGATATAACCGGAGAACCATTGACAAGAATACATTAGCGCATGCAGAGATGATTGCGATCCGTAAGGCAAGCAGAAAGATGAACGACTGGCGGCTGGAGGAATGCACCATGTATGTGACGCTGGAACCATGCCAGATGTGTTCCGGGGCGATCGTGCAGTCCCGTATGACAAGAGTCGTAGTGGGGTGCATGAATCCAAAAGCCGGGTGCGCGGGATCGATTCTCAATCTTCTGCAGATGGAGGAATTTAACCATCAGGCAGAGCTTACGACGGGAGTTCTGGAAGAAGAATGCAGCCAGATGATGAAATCATTTTTTAAAGAATTGCGTAAAAAGAAAAAAATCGTGCATTGCGCTTCGAACTCAGATTCACAGACGTTACCTTGACAGTTAACTCAGTCCAGGCACCCTTACGGCACCCGGAAGGTTCCGCTTAGTGCTGCTTCGTTCCCGACCTGACACGGTTCACGGATTCCCGTCGCGTAAGACCCGGACATCAATGCCACTTATCAAGGGCAGCTCTGCAAAGCTGTGCCCTCCGCGCAATATCAC